>JBGVNN010000068.1:0-2656 GCA_045125595.1 Candidatus Egerieisoma sp. | reverse complement strand
TACGTAATCCGGAATATCGTTGCAATGCGTTTATGCTACAGACTATTATAAGAAATACAAAACTAGTGGATGAAAATAAAAAGTCGGCGATTGAGGTAGGAAAGTCGGTGTTTGAGGATGAAAAGTCGGCGATTGATACTCAAAAACTGGCGATTGACGTGCTGAAGTCGGCGATTAAAGAAAAGAAATATAAAGAACCGACACAAAGAAATCTTGTTCAAGTATATGAATTAATCGACGGAAACCAAATATTTGGAACACGAGAAATTGTTGAAATATTGAATTGTTCATCATCTACAGCAAGGGAAATCATGTCAAAATTGCGAGAAATGAAAGTTGTGTGTGAAATCAAAGGTAAAGGTAAGGGCAAGTATCGTTTTGCTTATGAAGATGAAATAGAATAAAAAGAAGTTTTGAATATCCCAATCCGGGTATTTTGAAACTGCCGATAGAGGATATTTTTCGCGGAGGCAATTCAAAGCCGCGAAATCCGCATATGCAGACTATGCTTAGAATGGTTGGATTCGGAGATAATGCCGGGTCGGGATTTCCTACAATCCTTGCAACTTGGAGAGCAGAGGGGTGGATTGAACCGAGGCTTGTGGAAAATACTAGCTTGAACCAGGTGACACTTGAGTTGCAAATGAAAAAGGCTGAAAACGAAAATGTCATAGAAAATGTCATAGAAAATGTCATAGAAATTTCAGAAAAACAACTTCAAGAGATTCTACCGGAATATTCAAAGAAAAAGATTGCTAAAGCATTTGAAATTTTGAAAATGATTATAAACAATCCACAGGTGTCAATTGATGAAATGAGAATCGCGTTAGATGTCACTGATAGGACAATTGCGAGATATATTTATGATTTGAAGGAAAACAAAGTGATAGAACGAATAGGCCCTGACAATGGTGGATTTTGGAAAATATTGTTGTGATAGAAATAAAACGCACAACAGTTTTCCGACTATTGACAGAAAAACTTTCCGATGATTGGCGATATATATACGACAGTTAGTGTTGCAATAATATTTTTCTGGACTTGTAAAAACTATTGTAGTATCCTGTGGCTGTCCGGTGGTAAAGAACAAGGAAAACCGAATAAAACAGCAGTTTCGGCTGATACAGCAAATGATACAGATTTGATACAGGAACAGCTTAAACTACACGGACTATACGAACTACAGTTCGTTTAAATGTGCTAAAAGTTACGCAAAATACAGGGCGTGAAAATAGCTAACGCGAGTGGGAATAACAGGAGTTGTTCCTACCGGCTTTGGGGTAAAAAATAATAAATGTATTCAAATAAACCTCTCTGTAAAAATGCGGAGAGGTTTTATTTTTGTATGGATATACTATATAAAATGTGGTATGCTGTATTCCTAATAAAATGAATGAAAGGTGGCAATAATTTATGACAATCGAAGAAGTGTTGGCGTTTGAAGAAATGCAAATTTTTGATAGAAAAAGTGTGAAAATTGAGCCAAAGGCATTAGCTATTCCGTTAATAGCTTTTGCAAATGCTGATGGTGGAACTATTGCCATCGGCATCTCTGATAGTGAGAGAAGAATAGAGGGTACTGATTATGAGATTAAGAAAGTAAATGAATTATTGACAGTACCATATGAATTTTGTGAACCATCCATACCGGTAAGAATAGAAAAAGTTCCATGCAAGGATTCGCTAGGTAGAGATAACCATGTGATTTTAATGCATATAGAACCAAGTTTAGCAGTGCATGCAAATCAAGCTGATGAGGCATTTATTAGGGTGGGAGATAAATCGAAAAAACTTTCATTTGAAGAGCGCACACAATTAATGTATGACAAAGGTGAAAGATATTTTGAGGATAAAGCAGTACCAGAGGCAACTATTGAAGACATTGATATGAGTTTGGTTGCTTCATATATTGACAAGATTGGATACGGTAAAAGTCCTATAGAATACTTAAAGGAAAATAAAGGATTTATAAAAGAGAAAAATGGACAAGAACAAATAAATGGCGCAGCTATTCTTTTGTTTGGAAAGAATCCACAGATGTTCTTTCCTCGCGCGAGAATTCGTTTTATACGTTATGAAGGTACAGAAGAAAAATTTGGCGCTCAAATGAATGTTATTAAGGATGTTATATTCGAAGGAACTATCCTTAAAATGATTGAGGATTGTATAGCATATCTTGATACACAGATAAAAGAAAAAACATATCTTGGAAAAGATGGCTTGTTTGTTACAGAGGAAGAATATCCCAAATTTGTAAGGCAAGAAATTATTGTAAATGCAGTAACGCATAGATCTTACAGTATTAGCGGAACGGATATTCAGGTTAAAATGTTTGATGATCGTATTGTGGTAGAAAGTCCGGGAAAATTACCGGGACTTGTCAGAACTGATAATATTCGTCATACTCATTTTTCAAGAAATCCAAGAATCGCAGAATTTTTGAAAGCCTATAATTTTGTTAAAGAGTATGGCGAAGGCGTTAATCGTATGTGTAACGAACTTGAAAAGGCCGGTTTACGTAATCCGGAATATCGTTGCAATGCGTTTATGCTACAGACTATTATAAGAAATACAAAACTAGTGGATGAAAATAAAAAGTCGGCGATTGAGGTAGGAAAGTCGGTGTTTGAGGATGAAAAGTCGGCGATTGATACTC
>JBGVNN010000067.1:0-71961 GCA_045125595.1 Candidatus Egerieisoma sp. | reverse complement strand
CTTGCTGCAAGTGTTGAAGTGATTTTGTTATAATGGTATAATCAAAAAAAACAAGGAGAACGAAAACTATGTCAGATAATATAATTGATACACTTTTTGATGAAAATAACAGAGAGAATATAATACTTTACGGTGAAAATGAAGAAGCAGTTTAGTTTGAACAAATAGCTGTTGTGCCTTATGAAGAAGGTACATATGCAATATTAAAACCCGTGTTGCCACCGGAGGATTCAGATATTATGGAAGAGGACGAGGCGTTAGTCTTTGAACTTTTGGAAGATGAAGAAAGTGCCTTTCTTGAAATAGTTGAAGATGAAGAGATTATCAATTTTGTCTTTGAAGAGTATTACAAAATGCTCGAAAACGAATAAGGGTGTGTTTCATGCCGCTTGAAATTATAAGAAATGATATTACAAAAATGAATGAGAAACTTTTTGCGGATATTAAAAAATATATAGATAAAAAATATGTAGAGGAACATGCGATTTTACGTTGTGAAAGACGAAAAATGTCAGAAATTGACTTTTCTGAAATTTGCTCGTGCCCATCAATAGTTGCCGAAGATGATTTGGAAATAAAATTAAAACAGATAGACGAGAGCTTTTCGCAGATGCTTCTGCGGAAAATTGACGAAAAAGGCATGACTGATGCCGAATGTTACAAAAAGGCAAATATTGACCGCAAATTATTTTCGAAAATACGCAGTGATGTAAATTATAAACCAAGTAAAACCACGGCAATAGCTTTTGCGATTTCTTTGGAGCTTTCATTAGAAGAAACCGAAGATTTGCTAAAAAAAGCCGGCTTTGCATTATCTCACAGCAATAAGTTTGATATAATAATTGAATATTTTATAAGTAAAGGCAATTACAATGTTTTTGAAATCAATGAGGCATTATTTGCTTTTGACCAGAGTTTGTTAGGTGCGTAAATTTTGTCGCTTGCCGTGCGACCTTTCCTCTCTTTTGTTGATGTAGAATGAGCACATCAAATGAAAGAGAGGTTTTTGATTATGAAAAATAACATTACAGAGTTGGTTTTTATTTTGGACAGGAGCGGGTCTATGGCAGGTCTTGAGAGTGATACCATAGGCGGCTTTAATTCGATGATTGAAAAGCAAAAGAAACAAGAAGGGGAATGTTATGTATCAACGGTGCTTTTTGATGATGTAAGCGAGGTCTTACACGATAGAATCAAGCTAATTAATGTTCCGAAATTGACCGATGGAGATTACACAGTACGAGGATGTACTGCGCTTGTTGATGCTATTGGTGATGCGATTCACCACATCAGTAATATTCATAAATATGCCCGCGAAGAAGATGTACCGGAGCGTACTATATTTGTAATTACAACCGACGGATTTGAAAATGCAAGTCGTCGTTATACAAGCGAACATATTAAAAGGATGATAGAATATCAGAAAGAAAAATATGATTGGGAATTTTTATTCATCGGAGCAAATATTGATGCAGTTGAAACGGCAAATAGTTATGGTATTAACCAAGACAGGGCAGTAAATTACAATGCGGACAGTAATGGTACACGTGTGTTATACGAAACTGTTTCCGATGCTGTTTGTTGTGCAAGAAGAAGTGGTCGAATTCGCGCTGATTGGAGTGAAGAAATCAAGACTGACTATCAAATGCGAAGTAAAAATGTACAGAAATAAAATAATAGTTGTAATGGTTGTAATTGGATAAGAAATTTGATAAAATCAAGAACTGTAAATGTTTTAATTATAAAGCATTATAATATTTTTTTGAGGTGTTATTATGAATTTTGACTTATTACATCCGGCGGATCAATTGGTAATGTTGATGGAGAGAATTTACAGATATGGCATGACAACAACATCAGGCGGTAACTTGTCTATTTTAGACGACAATGGAGATATTTGGATTACTCCGGGTTCTGTAGACAAGGGTTCACTCAGCAGAAAAGATATTATCCAAGTAAAGCCGGACGGCACCGTAATAGGTATTCATAAACCTTCAAGTGAATATCCTGTACATTCGAGAATTTATAAATCCAGACCGGATATAAAAGCGGTGCTTCATGCACATCCACCTGCATTAGTGGCTTTTAGTATAGTCAGACAAATTCCCGAAACAAGAATTATCCCTAATTTTGTGGAAATTTGCGGTAATGTTTCTATGGCTATTTATGATGTGCCCGGTAGCACAGGTCTCAGCGTAAAAGTAACAAATGAATTTGAAAAGGGCAATAATGTTGTAATGCTTGAAAATCATGGTGTTTTTGTAGGAGCATCAGATCTTTTTAAAGCGTTCATGGCATTTGAAACACTTGATTATTGTGCAAGACTTCAGATTGAAGCAGCGAAAATCGGTAAAATCAGACCACTTAGCGATAAATATATTCAAATTTCTAAAGAAAAACAAAATGTTGAAATGGATGAATTTGTTAATAAGTCAATCAGTAGTGAAGAAAGAGAAGCAAGAAGAGAAATGTGTACTCTTATCAAAAGAGCATATGATCAACAACTCTTTACAAGTACACAAGGTACATTCTCTCAAAGACTTTCTGACGGTTCGTTCTTGATAACGCCATATCATAAAGATAGAAAATACATGGAGGAGTCTGATATTGTAAGAATTGTCGGCAACTGGAAAGAAGCAGGCAAGATGCCGTCAAGATCAGCAATGCTTCATAAGAAAATTTATGACAAACATCCTGAAATTAATTCAATCATCATAGCTCACGCACCATATGTAATGACATTTGCAGTAACTGACTGTGAGTTTGATTCAAGAACAATTCCTGAGTCATATATTATGCTTAGAGATGTTAAGAAAATACCGTTTGGAGCAAGCTTTATGCAACAAGATATGGTTGCAGATATGTTTGATGCCATGACACCTATTCTTATAGCAGAAAATGACTGCGTAATAGTAACAGGTTCAAGCCTCATAAATGCATTTGATAAGCTTGAAGTAATGGAATACAGTGCAAAAGCAATTGTATCTTCAAAGACTCTTGGAGATATAGTAGCGATTACAGATGAAGAAGTTAAAGATTTAAGAGAAGCATTCAACTTCTAATAAAGGAGAAGACTTAATTTGAGTAGCATATCAGACATGTTCGGTAGTCTTGTGTTTAACGACAGAGTGATGCGTGAAAGACTTCCGAAAGAAACATATAAAGCATTAAGAAAAACAATGGCCGAAGGCCGTACTTTGAAGCCTGAAGTTGCAGGTGTTGTAGCCAATGCAATGAAAGACTGGGCAATAGAAAAAGGCGCGACACACTTTACACATTGGTTCCAACCAATGACGGGCATAACAGCTGAAAAACACGATAGTTTTATATCACCAACGGCTGACGGTAACGTAATAATGGAATTTTCCGGCAAAGAACTTGTAAAAGGTGAACCTGATGCGTCCAGCTTTCCGTCAGGAGGTCTTCGTGCTACATTTGAAGCAAGAGGATACACCGCATGGGACCCAACATCGTATGCATTCATAAAAGAAGGTACACTTTGTATACCGACAGTTTTCTGCTCATACGGTGGTGAGGCTCTTGATAAAAAGACGCCGCTTCTTCGTTCTATGGAGGCAGTAAGCCACCAGGCTTTAAGGATACTCCGCCTGTTCGGAAATACGCAAGTGCGCCATGTAAATACAACTGTTGGTGCTGAACAGGAATATTTTCTTATAGACAGAAATGTTTATCTTAAAAGAAAAGACTTGATGTTTACCGGAAGGACGCTTTTTGGTACAAAGCCACCCAAAACACAAGAACTTGATGACCACTATTTTGGCTCAATAAAAACAAGAGTAAAGCACTATATGAAAGAGCTTAACGAGGAACTCTGGAAACTTGGCATTATGTCAAAAACAGAGCACAACGAAGCTGCACCTGCACAGCACGAATTAGCTCCTATTTATTGTGATACAAATATTGCAACTGACCACAACCAAATTGTAATGGATGTTATGAAAAAAGTTGCAGAGCGTTGCGATATGATTTGCCTTTTGCACGAAAAACCATTTGCAAGCGTCAGCGGTAGCGGTAAACACAATAACTGGTCACTCAGTACAGATACAGGTGTGAATTTGCTTGAACCCGGTTCGTCTCCTCATGAAAACGCACAGTTTTTACTTTTTCTTTGTGCAGTTATTAAGGCTGTGGACGAGCATCAAGATTTGCTCAGAATTTCCGCATCTTCAGCCGGAAATGACAACAGACTCGGAGGCTCAGAAGCACCTCCGGCAATTATTTCAATGTTCCTTGGCACAGAGTTGACAGAAATTTTAGAGGCTATAGAGCAAGGCAGTGACTATGAGGGAAAAGAAAAGAAAGATATGGAGATAGGCGTACATACATTGCCTAAGTTTCCCCGTGATAATACAGACAGAAACAGAACTTCTCCGTTTGCTTTCACAGGTAATAAATTTGAATTCAGAATGCCGGGTTCCAATATGTCTATTTCGTGCCCGAATATGATTTTAAATACTATAACAGCAGATGTTCTTATGGAATTTGCTGATAAACTTGAAGCTGCAGACGATTTTAATGCCGAACTTAATATGATTATTCGTGATACTATTAAGAAGCATAAACGCATAATATTCAATGGTAACGGTTATACGGATGAGTGGCTTGCAGAAGCTAAAGAAAGAGGTTTGCTCAATTTGCCTACAACTCCTGATGCATTGCCGTATTTTATCAGAGAAGAAAATGTTGAGCTTTTTGCAAAGCATCATATTTTTACTAAGGCAGAGCTTCATTCAAGGTATGAAATTTTAGTTGAAAATTATTGTAAAGTTGTTCATATTGAGGCAAATACAATGCTTGAAATGGCAAAACAGGATATTTTGCCGGGAGCAATGAAATACATAAAATTTATCAGTGAGACAATTAATGCGTTTAAGTCAGCTATGCCAATGGCAAACAGGGAATTGGAGGAGGAGCTTTTGACAAAAATGTCAGAACTTTCATCTGCATGTTATACTGTTGTTAAGAAACTTGAAGAAAACATTCTTGCTATTAAAAATAAGACTTGTCCGCTTGACAGAGCCTGCTATTTAAGAGATGTAATCATTGCTGATATGGACGAACTTCGCAGACTTGCTGACAGCATGGAGGAGATAATGCCCAAAGAGTATTATCCTTATCCGAATTATAGTGATATTTTATTCAGCGTTATTTAAAAGGAGATTTTATTATGGCTTTTGGTATTTTTGATGCACATTGCGATACTTTGACAACATTGGGAGAGGGAGATAACCTTTACGATGCACCGAGACAATTTAACTTTAAGCAAGTTGAACAATATGAGTACTTTACTCAAGTTATGGCTCTTTGGGTTGATATTGCTCGAGACGGCGAGCGCTTGGGAGATAAAGTTGACAAATATATTAAGCGTTTCCATGAAGAACTTGCCAAGAATCCAAATGTTACACATATAAAAACAAAAGAAGATATTATCAAAGCAAAAAAAGGTGTAAATGTTATTCTTGGTATTGAAGGCGGAGAGGCTGTTGGTACTGATGTAGCTAATGTTGAGAAGCTTTATAAACAAGGAGTTCGTCTTATTACTCTTACTTGGAACACACCATATGCAATAAGTGATACTAACGCAAGAACTTGTGAGTGTTTAAACGGTGAGAAAGATTACAAGGGAGGACTCACACACTTTGGTAAAGATGTTGTTCGTGAAATGAATCGTCTTGGTATGGTTATAGATGTATCGCACTTGTCAGACAAAGGTTTTTATGATTTGCTTGAAGTTTCCAATAAACCTTTTATTGCTTCTCACTCTAACGCAAGAGCTTTGTGTGCTCATGCAAGAAATTTGACTGATGATATGTTTAAAGAGCTTGTAAAAATCGGTGGTGTCACAGGTATTAATTTTTATCATCATTTTCTTACCAGCGACAAAGCTGAAGCTGATATAGCTGATATTCTTCGCCACATTGAGCATTTTATGGCTTTGGGTGGAGAGAAGAATGTTGGTATCGGTACTGATTTTGATGGTATTGATTTTGGACCTAAAGGCTTTGACAACGCTGCTGATTTAGGCAAGATTTATGAAGAATTACTTAAAATTAATTACTCTGAAGATCTTGTTCGCGACATAATGTGCAGAAATATGGAGCGTGTTTTTGTTGAGTGCTTGTGATTTGTGCCCAAGACATTGTAAAGTCAGCCGTATGGCGAATGACCGTGGCTTTTGTGGAGCAACTGACGAAAGTATAAAAATTGCTCGTGCAGCTCTTCATTTTTGGGAAGAACCATGTATTTCCGGTACCCGTGGGTCGGGTACCGTGTTTTTTTCATATTGTTCTTTGAAGTGCGTGTACTGTCAAAATATGGACATCAGTCGTGGTCTTGCCGGTGGTGATGTTGATGTTGTACGTCTTGCAGAAATTATGATAGAGCTTGAGAAGCAAGGTGCACACAATATTAACCTTGTTACACCAACACACTATGTGAATCAAATTGTTGCAGCTCTTGATATTGCAAAATCGCGTGGTATGAGTTTGCCTGTTGTATACAACACAGGTGGATATGAACTGCCTTCGGTCATTGAAAAGCTTCGCGGTTATGTGGATGTTTTTTTGACGGATTACAAGTATGCAAACAATGCTGATTCTATGAAGTATTCTGCTGTTTCTGACTATGTTGAAAATGCCGATGCTGCTTTAGAAAAAATGGTAGAGCTTGCACCTTTGAGATTTGAAAGTAACGACGATTGTGGCAGTAATATCGGGGAGAATATGATTATGACCGGTGGAGTGATTGTACGTCACCTTTTGTTGCCGGGAAAACTTGTAGAGGCCAAAAATATACTAAAGCGTTTATATAACAAGTTTGGTAACAAAATTTATTACAGTCTTATGAGCCAATATACTCCAATGGGTATAATGGGCAAATTTGATTGTGCAGATGAAAATTTAAATAGAAAAGTAACCGGCCAAGAGTACAAACGTTTGATTGAATATGCAGGGCGCCTTGGAATTGAAAATGCTTTTGTTCAGGAAGGTGCTGCCGCTTCAGAAAGTTTTATACCACCTTTTGACTTGACAGGCGTATATAAAAGTAATTGATTTTATATGTTCGATATGTTATACTCTACACACAAAATCTATTTTGAAAGGATGTAAATATCTATGAAATTGAAAAAAGTTTTAGTACTTATCATGGCTGTTTGTTTAAGCGTTTCATTGTTCGCAGCTTGCGGATCAGATGAAGGTACAGCTGACGCAACAAAAGCTCCTGCTTCAAAAGCTCCTGCAGCAAGTGCAACAGTAGCTCCCACAGTAGCTCCTACAGTAGCTCCTACAGAGGCTCCTACAGCAGCTCCTTTTGTTGAAGATCCTGCAGTAGACGCTATTCTTTACAGATTCCATCATGCAGATAAATATATGTGGGAAGTTGAAGACTTTATAACATCTGATGATACAGGTGTAGGTCAAACCGCTTTGGGTGCAGCTTGTAACTACTGGCATGTAGAGGGCGAAGGTCTCGCTATTGAAATTCTTCTCGAGGATCCTTATTTCAGAATGCCTTTCACAGGTGAAACTGGCGAAGAGTTTAATCTTTCTGAATACCCCATTTTTAAGATTAGACTTAAAAATGAGACAGTAGCAAATGACTTTGAAATGTTCCTTGGAAAATCTGGTATAGCTCCCGGAGACGAATTCAGAGTTGAGATTTCGACAGAGGATACAGAATATAAAGATTATATTGTAAATCTTGCTGAAATTAAAGGTCAAACATATGTTGATGAAAGAGTACCTGTTAAAGGTTTAAGAATGGATGCTCTTCATTTTGATGCAGGTGAGTTAGAGTCAAGTGATTCTACAATGCTCTACATCGACTACTTCGGATTCTTCAAGACAGTAGAAGAAGCACAAAATTGGAATCCTTCACACGTTACTCCTGTAGAGGCTCCTTCAACAGAGGCTCCTTCAACAGACGCTGCTGATGCTACAGAGGTAGTAGAAGGCTGATATTTAGTTTGAATAATTCTAAATAAAAATTTTTGCGGTAAATACTTTCGTATTTGCCGCTTTTTTTATAGCTCTTATAGATAGTGTTAGTGTTTAAGAGAGTAATTTGAAGGACATTTGTTTGAAGAATGAACAGATTGGCAGGTGCTTTTACGAATTTTAAATTTTCTCCCACAAAAGGCTGATTCTTGTAGAGAAAAACTCTCTGAAAGTCGTTTAAAGCAGCTTTAAACCTACTTAAAGTTGCTTTTTCTCACCAAATACGTCTACTTTGTGGGAGAAAAATGTTTGTTTTCTCCCACAAAAACGCATATCTTGTGCAGAAAAAAATTGAATGGTACAGTAGAAGTCGCCAAAGCTTTTACGTCATCTTATATAGGACAGAGCTTTTGCGAAGAAAGTGGCTATGAGAAAGTGAATATGCTTGTTAAATGCTTGCAAAATGATATTTATTATGAAAAATTGATTTTGCTCAAGGTGTATGATATAATCACACAAAGAAAAATTTGAAGGGAAGTTAATAATTATGAAGATTAAAAAATTTTTAGTACTTATTATGACTATATGTTTGGCAGCATCATTGTTCGCAGCATGCGGATCAAACGAAGGCACAGCGGATGCAACTAAAGTTCCTGCAGCAAGTGCGACAGTAGCTCCTACAGTGGCACCTACGATTGTTCCGACATCAGAGCCTACAGAGGCACCTACACCGAAGCCTTTTGTTGAAGATCCTGCAGTAGACGCTATTCTTTACAGATTCCACCATGCAGATAAATATATGTGGGAAGTTGAAGAATTTATGACATCTGAAGATACAGGTATAGGTCACACTGCAATGGGCGCAGCTTGTAACTACTGGCATGAAGAAGATGAAGGTCTCGCAATAGAAATACATCTCACAGATCCTTATTTTATGATTCTCGGCACTGAGTCAGGTGAGGCATTTAATCTTGCAGATTATCCCGTTTTCAAGATAAGACTTAAGAATGAAACAGTATCAGAAAAATTCGAGACATATGTATGTGCTAAGAATTACGCACAAAGCGGAGAAAGTTTCCAAATAGACATTACAGCAGAGGATACAGAATATAAAGAATATATCGTAAACCTTGCAGAAATTAAGGATCAAGCATATATTGACGCCAAAGCACCTGTTGGCGGTATCAGAATGGATGGCTTGCAAATTTCAGAAGAAGAATTAGCAGAAAGTGATTCTAATATGCTCTATATTGACTACTTCGGATTCTTTAAGACAGTAGAAGATGCACAAAATTGGAATCCTTCACACGTTGCTCCTGTAGATGTTCCTGAAACAGAAGCTACTTCAACAGACGCTGCTGATGCTACAACAGAGACTACAGAGGCAGTAGAAGGATAAAACAAGATTTATTACATTATGAATATGTAATCTTAGCGGCAAATGCATTAGCGTTTGCCGCAACTTTTTGCTATTGAATATTCTACGGAAAATTTGTTGCTCGTCAAAACTTTTGCAAAAAAACTTCTGTAAATTGTTGACTTTTTGTATTGACATACTATATGTATTAGTTGTATAATCATACGGCTGATGTAGATTGGCAAAGAATTACTGAATATTAAATGTGGTTTAATACTAAATTATAGTTTTGATTATAGTTTTGGAGATAACTTATAAAGACTAAAGACAGATTTGGTATTCCATCAACTGCTACAGTTGGAGGGAGGGGATTTAGATGTCAGAAGTAAGAATTAAAGAAAACGAATCATTGGACAGCGCGCTTAAAAGATGGAAGAGATCTTGTGCAAAAGCCGGTACACTCGCAGAGGTTCGCAAAAGAGAGCATTACGAGAAGCCCAGTGTAAGAAGAAAGAAAAAATCTGAGGCTGCAAGAAAACGCAAATATTGATTTTTGTGCGCAAGTAATTGATTTTTTATATCGGAAAATTTTCACCCGTTGTACTTGATTACGCGGGTGACTTTTTTTAAAAGGCAAACATCAAAAATTATTTAAAAAACTGCTTGACAAATTATGCATAAAGATGTATAAATATGCAGTAAAAATGAATAAAACAATTAAAGATAAATCAGGAGGTTGTTTTAAATGAACAAAAAAGACATTAAAAAAGTAGTACTCGCTTATTCAGGCGGATTGGATACATCAATTATCATTCCGTGGTTAAAAGAAAATTATAATAACTGCGAAGTAGTAGCAGTATCAGGCGATGTAGGACAAGGCACAGAGCTCGACGGACTTGAAGAAAAAGCTATTAAGACAGGCGCTTCAAAATTATACATAGAAGATTTAAGAAAAGAATTTGTAGAAGATTACATTTTCCCTACAGTAAAAGCAGGCGCTAAATACGAAGGCGATTATCTTTTGGGAACATCATTCGCAAGACCCGTTATTGCAAAAAGAATCGTTGAGATTGCTAAAGCAGAAGGTGCAGACGCGATTTGCCACGGTTGCACAGGTAAAGGAAATGACCAGGTAAGATTTGAGCTCACAATCAAAGCTCTCGCACCTGAAATGCACATCATCGCTCCTTGGAGAGAATGGGATATCAAATCAAGAGACGAAGAAATTGAGTATGCAGAAGCACACAATATTCCTCTTAAGATTAACAGAGAGACAAACTACTCAAAAGATAAAAACCTCTGGCATCTTTCACACGAAGGTCTTGACCTCGAAGATCCCGCTAACGAGCCCCTTTACAATAAAGAAGGCTTCCTTGAGTTAGGTGTATCACCTGAGCAAGCACCTGATAAACCAACATATGTTAAAATTGATTTCGAAAAAGGTGTACCCGTAGCTATTGATGGCAAGAAAATGGGCGCAGTAGAAATCGTTGAAACACTTAACAAATTAGGCGGCGAGAACGGTGTAGGCCTTGCAGACTTGGTAGAGAACAGACTCGTAGGTATGAAATCACGTGGCGTTTACGAAACACCCGGTGGTACAATCCTCTACAGAGCACATCAAGTATTGGAGACAATCTGCTTAGACAGAGATACAATGCACTATAAAGAGCTCATCGCAGCAAGATTCGCAGAGCTCGTATACTTCGGACAATGGTTCACACCTCTTCGCGAAGCACTTTCAGCATTTGTAGATAAGACACAAGAGACAGTAACAGGAAGCGTTACACTTAAGCTCTACAAAGGCAATATGATAAATGCAGGCGTTACATCACCGTATACACTCTACAGTGAAGAAATCGCAACATTCGATGAAGACCATGTATATGATCAATTCGATGCACAAGGATTTATCAATCTCTTCGGTTTACCGGTTAAAGTTAAAGCAATGATGGACCAGAAGAGACAACAAGGTAAATAATTAAACCAAAAGTAAACTACAAAGGAGTTTCATAATGGGAAAAATGTGGGAAGGCCGTTTTTCAAAAGCACTTGACCAAACGGCAGACGATTTTAATTCCTCAATATCATTTGACTCAAAGATGTTCCGTCAGGACATAAAAGGTTCGATGGCACACGCAGCAATGTTAGGAGCACAAGAAATAATTTCCGTGGAGGACGCCAATACTATTATTGGCGCCCTTAACGGCATTCTTGAGGATATTGAAAAAGGCGCATTGGAAATAGATATGACATGCGAAGACATACATATGTTTGTTGAAGCAGAGCTTACAAAGCGAATCGGCGATGTAGGCAAGAGACTTCATACCGCAAGAAGCCGCAATGACCAAGTGGCACTTGATATACGTATGTATTTAAGAGATGAAACAAATAAAGTTATAGAGCTCTTGAAAGATACAGTAAATGCAATAATTGAGCAAGCACAAGCAAACAAAGACGCTATTTTGCCCGGTTATACACATCTTCAAAGAGCACAACCAATAACATTCGGACATCATCTCATGGCATATGCAATGATGCTCTTAAGAGATATCAGCAGATTAAAAGATGCACTTAAAAGAATGAATTTCTCACCACTCGGCAGTTGTGCATTGGCAGGTACCACATATAACACAGACAGAAACTTCACAGCACAAAAATTAGGCTTTGACGGCATTACGGCAAACAGTATAGACGGAGTTTCCGACAGAGATTTCTGCGTAGAGCTTGCAAGTGCGTTCTCACTTATTATGATGCATCTTTCGAGATTTTCAGAAGAAATAATTCTTTGGTCATCATGGGAATTTAAATTTATAGAGCTTGACGACTCATTCACAACAGGCTCGAGCATAATGCCTCAAAAGAAAAACTCAGACATGGCAGAGCTTGTCAGAGGTAAAACAGGCCGAGTTTACGGAGATCTTATAACACTTCTCACAATGCTCAAAGGTTTGCCACTTGCGTATAACAAAGATATGCAAGAAGATAAAGAAGCAATATTTGACAGCGTAGAAACAGTACAAAAATGCCTTGAAGTGTTCGCTCCAATGGTGAGAACAATTACAGTGTGCAGAGACAATATGTATAAAGCAGCACAAAAAGGATTTATCAACGCAACAGACCTTGCAGACTATATGGTAAAGAAAGGCTTGCCGTTCAGAACTGCATATAAAACAGTAGGACAAATAGTTGCATATTGCATAGATAACAACAAAGTGTTGGATACAATGACAATAGAAGAATATAAGCAGTACAGTGAACTCTTTGAAGAAGATTTGTACAGCGAAATAAGTCTCGAAGCTTGTGTCAACAAGAGAATTTCCGAAGGCGGCACATCAGTAGAGTCAGTAGAAAAACAGATAAAAATTGCATTGGAGAGCTTGAAAAATGACTAAAATTTTTATAGACGGCAGAGAAGGCACTACAGGACTTCGTATTTATGACAGACTTGCAAGCCGCGACGATATTGAGCTTATTATTTTAAAAGACGAGGACAGAAAAAATCCCGAAAAAAGAAAAGAAGCTATAAACGCAAGCGATATTTCGTTCCTCTGTTTGCCCGACGCAGCAGCAATTGAAGCAGAAGAAATGTGCGAGAACCCAAATACTGTAATTATTGATACATCTACAGCTCACAGAACAACTCCCGGATGGGCTTACGGCTTCCCGGAGATAGACAAAGAGCATTACGAGGCAATCAAAAACGGAAAAAGAATCGCAGTTCCCGGTTGCCACGCCAGCGGTTACGTTGCGCTCGTTTATCCGCTTGTTAAAAACGGAATATTGGACGAAAAGGCGCTTTTAACTTGCCACAGTATTACAGGCTACAGCGGTGGCGGTAAAAAAATGATAGCAGAATATGAAAGCGACGGCAGAAGTGAGCTTTTAGATGCACCGCGTCAATACGGACTTACACAGCAACATAAGCATTTAAAAGAAATGAAAGCACTCACAGGCATTGCACCTGTTTTCAGTCCTATAGTTTCAGACTTTTACAGCGGTATGGTAATGACTGTGCCAATATTTAAGGAACAGCTCAAAGAGGGCAAAACAGTAGAAGATATTAAAGCAGTATATAAAAATCTCTACACAGGAGAGATTGTAGAATACAGCGAAGATATATCAGACAATAATGCAGGCGCATTTATTTCCGGCGCAGGCATGTCACATAAAGACAGCATGAAAGTTAGTGTTTTAGGTAACGAAGACAGGATACTCCTCATAGCCCAATATGATAATTTAGGCAAAGGCGCGTCAGGCGCAGCACTTCAATGTCTTAATATCAAAATGGGAGCAGACGAGAAGAAAGGACTTGAATTATGAAATATATAGACGGAGGCGTTTGCGCCGCTAAAGGCTTCAAAGCAAGCGGTTTGCATTGCGGTATAAGAAAAAATAAAACAAAACGTGATATCGCATTAATTTTAAGCGAAAAAGTAGGTACAGCAGCCGCAGTTTATACAACAAATCTTGTAAAAGGCGCGCCGATTTTGGTAGATCAGGTAAATCTTGCAAACGGTAAAGCACAAGCTGTTATTTGCAATAGCGGTAACGCCAACACTTGTAACGCTGACGGCGTAGAGAAAGCAACAAAAATGTGCGAACTCACAGCAAAGGCGTGCGGCATACTTCCGACAGATGTAATAGTATCGTCTACCGGTGTAATCGGAATGCCGCTTGATATAGCACCCATTGAAAACTGCATGGCTGACCTTTACGCGCAACTTGATGATACACTTGAAGCCGGCAAAAACGCAGCAGAAGCAATAATGACAACTGATACAGTTTTAAAAGAAGTAGCAGTTGAATTCGAAATAGACGGCACAGTTTGCAAAATGGGCGGTATAGCAAAGGGCTCGGGAATGATACATCCCAACTTGGCTACAATGCTTATTTTCATAACATGTGATGCCGATATTTCTTCGGAAATGATTCAAAAAGCTCTTTCTGCTGATGTTAAAACGACATTCAACATGATAAGTATTGACGGAGATACATCTACAAACGATACAGTAGCTATAATCGCAAACGGTATGGCAGGCAATAAGCCGATTGTAAGCGAAGGCGAAGCGTTTGACACTTTCTGTAAAGCACTTTATATGTTAACATCCAAGCTTTGCAAAATGATTGCGGCTGACGGAGAGGGAGCTACAAAGCTTTTGGAGTGCATTGTATCAAACGGAAAAGATGTTAAAACAGCTCAAACAGTTGCTAAATCAGTTATTTGCTCATCACTTTTAAAAGCAGCAATGTTCGGTGCTGATGCAAACTGGGGCAGAGTGCTTTGTGCTATAGGCTACAGCGGAGCAGATGTTGATATAACAAAGATTGACGTAGCATTTAAATCTGTAAAGGGTGAGCTTCCTGTATGTAAAAACGGTGCAGGAGTACCTTTCTCTGAAGAAAAAGCTAAAGAAATATTACTCGAAAAGGAAATTGAGATTTTGATTGATCTTAATGACGGCGATTGCCAAGCAACAGCTTGGGGATGCGATTTGACATATGATTATGTTAAAATAAACGGAGATTACAGGACTTAATATTAAATATTTAAGAAAAGAGGCACATTAAATGGAATTATCTAACGCACAGCGCGCTGAAGTCTTAATACGTGCGCTGCCATATATCCAAAAATATTATAATAAAATAATAGTGGTTAAATACGGCGGCAATGCCATGATAAACGAAGATTTGAAAAAGGCCGTAATGGGTGACATTGTATTGCTTTCACTTATCGGTGTTAAAGTTGTACTTGTACACGGTGGCGGACCTGAGATAAGCGATATGCTTAACAAAATCGGTAAAAAATCAGAGTTTGTAAACGGCCTCAGAGTAACTGATGCAGAGACAGCCGATATTGTGCAAATGGTTTTGGCAGGCAAAGTTAACAAGAGCCTTGTAAATCTTCTCCAAAATACAGGTGGTAAGGCTATCGGTCTCAGCGGTGCAGACGGACACCTCATTGAAGCTACTCAAAAGAATCCCGAGCTTGGCTTTGTAGGCGAGATAACAGACATAAATGTAGATATAATTAACGATGTACTCGAAAAAGGTTATATCCCTGTAATATCTACAGTAGGCTGTGATAAAGAAGGCAATGTTTATAATATTAATGCCGATACAGCCGCAGCAGGTATCGCAGGCAAATTAAAAGCCGAGAGTCTTATTTCGATGACAGATATAAGCGGTATTTTGAGAGATAAAGATGATCCAAGCTCTCTTATTTCAAAAATTGAAGCAAGCGAAGCACCCACACTCGTAAGAGACGGCGTGATTTCCGGAGGCATGATACCTAAAGTAGAATGTTGTATTGAAGCAATCAGACAAGGCGTGAACAAAGTGTTCATAATAGACGGCAGAATACCTCACTCAATTCTCATCGAGACATTGACAGACGAAGGTATCGGCACAATGTTTACAGAGGGATAATGACATGAGTGATATTTTTAGCATAGATAATGAATATATAGCACACACATACGGCAGATTTCCGGTTGCATTCACAGACGGAAAAGGTGCGCGCCTTGTTGATACTGCCGGCAAAGAATATATTGATTTGGGCAGTGGTATTGCGGTAAATATTTTCGGTATTGCAGACGATGAATGGCAAAAAGCCGTTACAGAGCAGCTCGGCAGATTACAGCATACATCAAATTTGTATTATACAGAGCCTTGTGCGAAGCTCGCAGAGCATTTATGCACAAGAACAGGCATGAAAAAAGTATTTTACGGAAATTCAGGTGCAGAAGCTAACGAGTGTGCAATAAAAGCTGCAAGATTGTATTCTTTCAATAAATACGGAGAGGGCAGAAGCACTATCGTAACTTTAAAAAACAGCTTCCACGGCAGAACAATAACAACACTTGCGGCTACAGGACAAGATGTTTTTCATACTAAGTTCGGACCTTTTACGGAGGGTTTTGTTTACTGCGAGGCAGATAACATAGAAGAATTAAGAAAATTGACTGCTGAAAATAACTGTTGCGGTATAATGTTTGAAGTTGTGCAAGGTGAGGGCGGCATTCATGTACTTTCTAAAGAATTTGTGGCAGAAATTGACAGAATTGCCAAAGAAAAAGACCTTGTTGTTATCGTTGACGAAGTACAAACAGGTAACGGCAGAACAGGTAAGCTCTACGGATATATGAATTATGATATTCAGCCTGATGTAGTTACTACTGCAAAGGGAATAGGCGGCGGACTTCCGATCGGTTTGTGTATGTTGGGAGAGAAAATGAAAGATGTTTTCACACCCGGTACACATGGCTCGACTTTTGGCGGAAATCCTGTTTGCTGCGCAGGTGCATTAAGCATTATGTCAAGAATTGACGATGAATTAATGGCAGAAGTGGCAGAAAAGAGCGAATATATTATTTCCGAACTTGAAGGAGCTAAAGGTGTTAAATCAGTAAGCGGTATGGGACTTATGCTCGGTATCGAAACGGAGCGCCCTGCACCTGAAATTATAAAAGAAGCAATGGAGCGCGGCGTACTCGTGCTTAGCGCAAAGACAAAAGTAAGACTTTTGCCTCCTCTTAATATCGTGAAAGAGGATCTTATGGAGGCAATTACAATATTAAAGGAGGTAATCGGTAAATGAAACATTTATTGAAATTACAAGATTTAAGTAAAGAAGAGATTTGCAGCATATTAAATATGGCAGATCAGTTAAAATATGAGAAAAAACATGGCATTGAGCATAAGCGTCTTGCAGGTAAGTCATTAGGTATGATTTTCCAAAAATCTTCTACAAGAACAAGAGTTTCTTTTGAAGTTGGTATGTATGAATTGGGTGGTCAAGCTTTGTTTTTGAGCTCAAACGACTTACAAATCGGCAGGGGCGAGCCTGTAGAGGATACAGCAAGAGTTTTGTCACGCTACCTTGACGGTATTATGATAAGAACATATAAACAAGAAGAAGTTGAAAAATTGGCAGAATATGGCTCGATTCCAATAATTAACGGTCTTACCGATTATTGCCATCCTTGCCAAGTTTTGGCAGATTTGATGACAATTCGTGAGTATAAAGGTGCTATCAATGGCAATAAACTCACATATATCGGTGACGGAAACAACATGGCTAACTCTTTGATCGTTGGCGGTATCAAAATGGGCATGAAAGTAAGCATTGCTTGCCCTAAGGGATATGAGCCTGATGCTGAAATTATGAAATGGGCATACGAAAACGGTGAGTTTGAGTGTACAGAGGATATTTTGGCTGCTGCTAAGGATGCTGATGTTTTGTATACTGACGTATGGGCTTCTATGGGTCAGGAAGCGGAAGCTGCAGAGAGAAAGAAAGTATTTGCTAAATATCAAATCAATGATGAAGTTATGGCAGTTGCTAAAAAAGATGCTATGGTTCAGCATTGTTTGCCTGCTCACAGGGGCGAAGAAATCACAGCTAAAGTGTTTGAAGAGCATGCTGCAGAGATTTTTGACGAGGCTGAGAACCGTTTGCACGTACAAAAGGCTGTACTTGTTAAGTGCATGGGATAAAAATTGTTGTAATCGTGCAATGGGCGCAGAGAAAAACGGCAAAAGCTGTTGAACGTGCGACGAGCGCGGAGCAAAGCAGTAAAAGACGTCGAGCGTGCGACGAGCGCGGAGAGTGATGGTAAATAATGAATTGGGAAGAACTCTCAGGATATTGTAATAATTGTAATCGGTGCGGACTTTCGCAAACCAGGCACAATGTTGTGCTTGGTAAGGGGAATGTGTGTGCACCGATTTTGTTTGTCGGAGAAGGACCGGGCGCAAAAGAGGATGAGCAAGGCTTGCCTTTTGTGGGACAAGCCGGTCAACTTCTCGATTTGGCTTTGGAGTCTTTGGGATTTACCGCTGATGATTACTATATTACTAATGTCGTAAAATGTCGCCCGCCTGAGAATCGAACGCCGCTTTCCGAAGAAATTGATGCGTGTATGCCTTATTTAAGGGAGCAATTTAAGCTGATACGCCCCAAAATTGTAGTTTGTCTCGGCGGTGTGGCTTCGACAACGTTGCTGGGACCTGACTGCAAGATAACTGCGGTGCGCGGAACGTGGAGAGAACGAAAAGGCACTTTGTTTACTGCAACTTATCACCCTGCAGCACTGCTTCGCGACGAGAAAAAGAAACTCGTGATGTGGCAGGACTTGAAGGCAGTGAAGATAAAATATAATGAAATTAAATCTAAATAATGGATGGGGCCTGATGGGAAGTGTCCCCAAAACAGGCGGATTTTCGGATAAACGGTTGCCGCCTGATGGGAACTGTCCCCAAAACAAGCGGATTTTCGGATAAACGGATGGGGCGTGGTGGGAACTGTCCCCAAAACAGGCAGTTTTTCGGATAAACGGATGGGGCGTGGTGGGAACTGTCCCCAAAACAAGCAGTTTTTCGGATAAACGGATGGGGCCTGGTGGGAAGTGTCCCCAAAACAGGCAGATTTTCGGATAAACGGATGGGGCCTGATGGGAAGTGTCCCCAAAACAGGCGGATTTTCGGAAAAACGGATGCAGCCTGATGGGCTGGAATTATTTTTTTATAAGCTTGCTTCTAGCGGCTATATCATAAAACAACTGCTCGATTTTTCTTTCTTCTAAATTTTCATTGGCTGATAGGTTTAGGGCAAACAATCTATCTCCTTTTATCAAACCGATTCGTTTATAATTTTTTTCTTTGTTTTCCCAACGCTGGCGATATTGTTCGTTTTCCATCATGCCAAGAACTTCTAAATAGTATATTTTGCCTCCGGCTAAAAACACAAAATCACAATTTTGACCGATTTCTTGCACAAAATATTCATACATATACAACACGCCTATTCTTTTCATGATATTTGCTATTATCAATTCATTCTTCGATCTGACACTTTCACCGGCATAAGTTTCAATTATTCGTCCATCCATAGCGTAAAAGTTTTTTTGCGTCTCGCTTGCAAATTCAGATGTAAATGCATCGGAGGTACCAGTTCGAGCAATATTAATTTTATGTTGTTTTTCTCTGTTGTGAATGTATATGCGATTCTTTAAATCAGCGTACTGTTTGCCTAAATTTTCTATGTAAGTATCTGTTATTTCACATTGCGTTTTGCTTTTGTTGATATTTAAAAGAATTTTTAATCTCTTTATGTTATTTTTTAACCAAATAATCTCCTCGATAAATATTTCACGCTGCTCAATTATCTTTTTTGTACGCAGAACATTTTCTTTAAAAGAATAATCTTGAAAATTAAAATCCTTACCGTACTTTTTAAGTAATTCTTCTTCGCTGAATTCTTTAATATTTTGCGGAATATGATACTTTTTGCCATTTATGTATAATTCTTGATTGTACTTAAAATATTTGCCTTTCGCTTTTCTCGTATATACAGAGCCCGGAGGAATCTCTCCAAGTTTTTTCAATTTTTCTTGTACTTCAATTAATTCTCCGGAATATTTTTGGAGCAATATCAAGTCTCGCCCATAATTAAAATTGTATATATCAGTCAATCGCAACACCTTCCTTGGTTTATTTTAATAGCGGGGAGTATATCACGCATTATCTGAATTAACAATTGTGAAATTATTTCCCGAGATTTATGCGATTATTTCCCGCTACGGAAATTGTGAACTTTTTGTTGCCAAAGCAATACTACATATGATATACTTTAGGAAAGGTAATATATCTAGGTTACAGGTAAGAGAGTCAAGTGAAATATTATTACGCAAGGGGTGCATAATATGGATATTATTTCTAGAATTCGTAATTATTTAAAATCACATTCTTTAAGAAGAATTTGGTATAGAGTTGCTTTGATATTGTCATCTATGGCCGTGTTTGTCACGACCTACTTTTTAATGTTGCCGGCATTGACAATAACCGGATCTACCGCTATTACACATCTTGGCAGTATAGATGATTCTTATACATCGACAGTAAGTGAACAAGGTAAAGGCGTAGTATATAATAGTGATGGTAAGCTGAAGATTCAGGTTAATAATATTTACAGAATAGATGCTTATTTGGGACCTGAAATGTGGTGTGATGGTCATTACGATAGAAATGGACATACTAAAATTTATGATTATTTTACAAATAATCAAATAAATACCATTTTGGTTAGATTAAAATCATCAGGCAGTGTATCAACTGGTTTTAACGGAGGCACTTTGGGCAAATTCTTATTCCCGGATGTTACAAAGGGAGGCACGGATTCTGCAAATAATAATGGTATGAGTGATCTTGCTTTTTGGGACTATTATTTGAATGGTAAAGCTGGTACATCTAACAAGAATCCTGATACGACTAGGATTAAATTTTATGATTGGGTTGCCATCAAAGTTGAATGTTATAATGTGAGTAGATTTGATTCGTCAAAGAATAATGCGGCTTATGAATTCTATGCTGTTCAAGAAGTTTATGGTTTGGTTGATAAACCTTCAAAGACATATGACGATGCGAATCAAACAGAAGATAATTATACAAAGGACATGAAGAAAAAACTTGGCATGTCAAATGTTACGGATAGAGGATTTATACTTTTAGTAAGAAAGGATTTCATTAATGATAATTATGATACAAGTAGACTAAGCCGATCATCAGGAAGTATCTATAGTCGAGTAAAAGGCAATATGTATGTGCCTGTGGCAGGTAAATCTGGCGATAACTTTGGTTGGAATATTTATCAGCATGGTTCAGATGATTTAGTTGATTTTAACCAACAACCTTTAGTTAATTATGTAAATACAAGTACGGGTACATGGAATTCTGCAGCATCTGATGCAACAAAAGGTATCTATTCGACACCACCTTCAAATAAATACCAAGGTTCGAATTCTTATTACGGTCCGGAATTTTATGGTACAGACCAACATGCGCTTGGTTTTATAACCTTTAGTAAAGCAGAAGTTCAATATGGAGTTGACAACATCGGTAGCCAAACAGGAGATGTATCAACTGTTGATGATATTGATTTTAAACTGTTTAATTATGGTTGGCACATAAATATGACAGAGAATAATAAATCTCACACTAATACAGATAATATAACATATATTCGTAAAATTGCTCCGTTTTTTAATTTCAGATATACGGACGAGTTAGTTTATGATAAGGGAATTAACAACTATAATCCGCATGCATATTGGTGGAACAATGTATCAGCTTGTGCTTGCAACATTGATAGTACAGGAAAATGTTATCTTACTAATGGAAATGCAGGAAATACAACGGGAACAGCCGCTAATGTGCACAGACCGTGGCCACTACCGGGCGATGATTCCTATAAGCCTTTTGATACGGATAGTTTTGAAATAACACATAGTACAGTCGAATATAATTTGGTAAATGGGTATCCGGTACTTGATTTGACAAGAAATGCACGTTTTGCAAATATTACATATACTTTGCCGTCAACATCGAAGTTGTTTGCTAATGCTAGTGCGTACACCAATAATTTTGGCAAAACTGCATCAAATAATTATGGATTGACACAGACGGAGAGAAGTTTAGGTTATTTGTTTGGAGCCGGCGATAAAGTGGTTGACGCATATGCACCTAAAAATACGATTCTTCAATATAACAAAAGTGCAGGAAAGTATTATTATGATAGCTCGAAAAATGCGGTTGATTATGATGATACAACAAAATTATTCCGTTTAAGAGGTTATGTGGAATCTGGTCATTCAGGTTCATTTTCAAGTACACAAACTTTTGACTTCTTCCCGTTTAACCATTGTAGTGGAATAGTTAAAGGTACAGAATTTGCTAAAGATTCCAGTGGTACATATACTTTGAGACAAAAAAATTACGAAGATTGTGCTATGTTAAAATCTATGGCCAACGGTGAAAAGAATTTATATAGCCAGGCTGCTGAAGTTGTTCGTTACAATAACATCGACTATTGGTTCGGCATGACTATGGAGTTTAACTTTGCTCAAGGTAAAAACGGCAGACTTTCATTAAGAGATGAAAATGGAAATAAACTTGCCGGTGATGGTAAGCAAATGATATTTAACTTCTCAGGTGACGATGACGTTTGGGTTTTCATTGATGGTGTATTATCTCTTGACCTTGGCGGTACACACTCAATTGTAAACGGTTCAATAAATTTCTCGACCGGAGAAATTATACAAGCATTCCCTGCAGATAAAGACAAAGTTTATAATACTACATTAATTGAGTCTTTTGGCAGAGCCGGAGCTCTTAAATTTAATGGCGCAAAAAAGTATTATAATTCTACAACCAAAAAATTTGATTATAGTGCCTTTGTTAAATCAGGTGAAGTTCCGGATGGATGGAAAAAAGTTACAGATGGCAATGGTGTAACTTCTTATATCTTCGACGATTACTCTGTACATAATTTGAAATTCTACTATCTTGAGCGCGGCGGTCATGTTGCCAATAATAAAATTGAGTTCTATATGTCAACTTTTTCTAACAACTCGCTCTTGGTAGAGAAGCAAGTAACACCGGCAAACGATCCTGATTTGGATGTTATCAAAGAAACTCAGGAGTATACATTCAGAGTGTTGTATACTGACGAAAATGGCGTTTTGAAAAAAGATTCAAATGGTAATTATATTTCTGTATTCGAAGAAAATCATCCGTTTATTTTACGTGATTATGCTGAAGATGGTTCGGAGATTAATACCTTGTCTAAAATTGCGGCAGATGGTACATTTAAATTAAAAGATAAGCAAACAGCAATCTTTGAAAATATGAACGATATTGTTACCGGCTCGGGTACAACTGTTGCATATTATGTTGTACAAGAACTTTTGCCTGACGGTCAAGTGTTCCAATATGATGGAATTTCCGTAAATTCTATTCCAGTTGGTGCTAATACAGAGGATTTCGGTACTAACACAGGCTATACTTCACCAATGGTAAGTACGGCAGATACAAACCACGTAAGATTTACAAATAAAATTAATAAAGAAAAGCTTCATAATCTCGAGATAATTAAGAATTTAGAACCTTATAAAGATAATTATGGTTCAAGTGAAAATTATGGTGAAAATATAAATGCCGATACAGAGTTCCCTATGGAAATTATTTTTAATGGTGATGAAAGTCTTCCTGTAGGAGCAGAATACTATGTGTACAATCTTGATTCAGATGGAAACATAATTGCCGATAGTGAGATAGTTAAAAAAGTTGAATTAATTTCGGAAGTGGTAGCCGGAGTTACAACTAATAGGGCGGTAATCAAAATTAAAAATGGCCAAAAAGCAGTGATTAAGGGTGTTTTAGAAGATACAACTTTTGTTGTCAGAGAAATTTTTGATGCTGGCGCAGGTGGTTATACAGTTACTTACACAACTAAAACATCAAATAACTTTGATGGTACATGTACAGTAGGTGCCAATGGGGTGAATGGACAGATGTCTTCCAAAGACTCGAGTGCAGCAACTGTTACTATTACAGTAAAAAATTCACGTAAAGGCGCTAATGTTAAAATTAATGTGAAGAAGATCTTTAAAAATGCTGAAAAGTTTTCAGGTACTCCTGATCTTACTTTTGCTGTATATATGGTTCAACTTGAACAACCTATACCTACTGCAGAAAGAACAGATTCGTTAAGTACGCATTTGGACTTTAGTTATTCTGTACCAATTAATGATGATACAAAAGCTGATTATGCCTTTATTTATTACCCTGATATTTATGAACCGAATGAAACGGCATATTATTATTATGCTATATATGAGTCTCGTCCTAGTGACAGACCTAAATGGCTTGTAGATTATGATACATCTTACTATATTATGACTGTTAAGGTTCAAAAATCTGCAGATGGTAATGAATTGACTGCAACAATAGAGTCTATGCGCAAGTATGATAAAAAGAGTTCTACCACATATGAGGAGCTTTCAACAAAGGACGAAGTAGTATTTACGAACACATTAAAGCTCTACTCCTTACCGACTACTGGTGCGAATCTTTTCTTGAACACAAGAGCATTTAGTTTGTTGGGTACAGCAATGGTAGTGAGTTTGTTGGTTGTGGTTCTTGTTTGTGTTAGAAAACGCAAGAACGGTGTATTCTAAAAAGAGAATATTATAGAATGATTTTAAAGTCGGTGCGGTCGCTGAAGTGGGTGGCTGCACCGATTTTCCGTATAATGGGAATAGTCGTAATAAAGAAAAAATTTATTGCAAATAGTTTGAAATGTGTTATACTATACTCATAGTGTCTAATTGTGTTTAATGGGATAGTTAGATAAATCATTAAAACTATATGGGGGATCTGTATGGGAATATTAAGTAGTTTTAACAAATTGATAAAGTCTCATTCTGCAAGAATGATATGGTATAGGGTAGCAATAGTTATTTCTTCATTGGCTATTTTTGTTACTACATACTTACTTATGTTGCCGGCATCGACGACGACGGGTGCGACTGAGATTACGAAGCTTGGCAATGGAGTTCAAAAGGCTATAACTTATGATAAAGATGGCAAATTAAGGATTAATGTTAATAATATTTATAGGATAGATGCTTATTTAGGTGCCGATGCTTGGTGCGGAGGTGAACATGACCATTATAATCAAAGCGGTTTGATTGATGGTGTATTGAATAATGCGTCCAACAACACTGTTTTGATAAGGTTAAGATATCCTAATGGCACAAGTGCTGGTCATAATTTGGGTCAGTATTTGTTTGCCGATTTGAATAAGGGCATGTCTGTTGATGCGTTTAAACCTTGGTATACAGGTGGTGCTGTAGGTACTTCAGTAGCAAACTACCAAAAAGGTAATGGTCACGAAGGCAATGTTGATTTTTCTCAATGGATTGCAATTCGTGTTGAGTGTTATAAAGCAAGCCAATATGATGAAAGTCTTAGAAATGGTGGCTCTGCTTATGAATATTACAGTGTTCAACAAATATTTGGTACTGTTGACAAGGGACAGCCGAATTATGAAGATGATATGGTAAAAAAACTTTCATTATCTAACTCCACTGAAAAAGGATTTATTCTTTTAGTAAGAAAATCTTTTATCAATGCGCCGACAACCCTTTATTCAGGTGATGTAACTCAAATGTATATTCCTCAGGCTGGTTATTATAATGGTGGAGCAGGATATGATGTATTAGGTGCAGGCTTACAATATTATAATGATAATGTATATGAGCCCGGCAGAGATTGTCTTGTTGATTTTAACCAAGAGCCGTTTGCACGTAGACTCACAGGTAGCGCAGGTGCTACAGATCCTATGTACGATGGTATCTATTCTACATATAGTGGAGATCAAGGCGCTATCAATGGTGCTTCTGTAGGTGACGGAGGTCAAAACAGAATTGGTTTTGTAACATTCAGTTTGTGGAAAGATCAATTGGATAGCAAAAATTCAGGTGCCAAAAAAAATGATAAAGAAGCTGTAAACGATATAAAGTTTAAATTATTTGATTACAGTGAGTCTATTAATATGAGCAAAGATAATGCTGAACTGACAAACGAAGCAGATAAAGATAATATTCGTACAATAGCACCTTTCTACAGTTTTAGATACAATGGTAACTTCTATGCTGATTTTGGACGTAATACATATCGTCCGCAGCTTTTCTGGTGGAATAATTATACTCCTTGTAACTGTACTAATATTATTCGAGGCACATGTCACCATGCAGAGTCGAATAGAGATACAGGAAAAGCTTCCTATTTACATAACCCGGTACATCCGGCTGATGAAGAAAGCCCTAATGACAGAAGATATGATATTGAAGCTTTCCACAAATATCACAGTACTGTTGAGTACAATTTGGTAAATGGCTATCCTGTTTTGGATTTCACACGTGATGCAAATTATCAACCTGTGCCGGAGTACTTATTGAGCGATACAGCCGGTGCGTCTACTTTTTATCCTTTTTCTGTTACTTCCGGAAAATTTGCTGGTGCAGCTCCTTCAAACAATTACAATTTAACTGCTGAAGAGCGTAGTCTTGCATACTTGTTTGGTGGGGTAGGTGACCATGCAGTTACTGTTTATAATCCTACAAACTCAATTTTGCAATATGATGAAAGTACGGGTAGATATCATTATAACAGTGCCCAAAATGCAATAGATTATGATAAAGAAAATAATGTTTTTCATGTACGTGATTATGTTGAATCAGGTGAATTTGGTGCTTTAGACTCAAAGCAAACATTTGACTTTTTCCCATTTAACTATGGTGGCGGTTATGTAACCGGTACTGAGTTTAAAAACGGCACATTAAGAGAAAAGACATTTAATGACTCAGCTATCTTAGAAAATGCTTCATCTTCTGTATGGAACGATACAGATGCTTCAACAGTTCGCTATAATAATATTAACTATTGGTTTGGCATGACGATGGAGTTCAATTTTACTCAAAATAAAGATGGTCAACATATTATTAAGAACGAAAAGGGAGAAATTGTTAGCAGAACTGATATGCTTTTTACATTCTCCGGTGACGATGACGTTTGGGTTTTCATTGATGATGTATTAGTTCTTGACCTTGGTGGTACGCACTCAATTGTAGATGGTTCTATTAACTTTGCTACAGGACAGATTAGTCAGGCCTTTGGTACACAAGCGAGTAAAACTTATACGACTACATTATACGATTGTTTTGAAAGAGCAGGTAAAATCGTTAAGAACGAAGATGGTTCTCCAAAGGGATGGAAGAAAGTAGGAAGTACGAAGAGATCCGGAGATACCTATATCTTTGAGGATTATTCGATTCATAATCTTAAATTCTTCTATACAGAGCGTGGTGGATATGTTGCTAATAACAGTATTGAGTTCTTTATGTCAACTTTTGCTGATAACTCACTTTTGGTTGAAAAACAAGTTGAATCAAAAACTAATTATTTAGAGCTTAATAAAGATCAGCAGGATTACAGTTTCAGAGTATTGCGTTCTGATAAAGATGGTAATTTAATGACGAATGGCAATGATTATATTTCTCTCTTTAAAGAAAACGATAGTTTTGTAATTCGTTCATATGATGATGATGGTGCTCAGGTTAATATTCCTGCTTCTGTCGGTGCTAATGGTATCTTTAAGTTAAAGCATGGTCAAACTGCTATCTTTGATAAGATGTTTGAGCGAACAACAACTGCTACTGATAATGAAGTTAAGTATTATGTAGTACAAGAAATTTTGCCAAACGGACAGGTGTATCAGTATACTGTTTCTTCAAGTTTGAACGGTAAGAATAATAATCTTTTAGTTAATAAAGGTGCTACAGATACAACATACACTTCTGACGGAGCTGGTAGTACAGCTGAGACAAATCACGTTAAGTTTACAAATACTGTAAATGCTCAGCACAGTATTGAAATTATTAAAAATCTTGACCTTGCGGGATTTGGCTCTACAGGGGATTATGGTGCGGGCTTAACAGCTAATTCTGAATTTGATATTCAAGTTGAAATCAATAATGTGTTACTTCCCGTGGGCACTGAGTATTATGTATATAATCTCAATTCAGAAGGTGCAGTTATTGATGGTACTGAAAGAAGTGCAACTGTTGCAACAGAGGGTATAGTTAAAATTAAGAATAAACAAAAAGTTGTAATCAAAGGATTGCTTGAAGGCACAAAGTTTGATGTTAAAGAAATTTTTGATGGAGTTGTAAAGGGTTACATTATTACTTATACTCCTGTAGTTAATACTGGCTCCGGTAATTGTACAACAACATCAAATGGTGTGTCAGGTACTTTGACGAAACCAAATTCTTCGGATACAACTGCTGCTGTTGTTACTATTACTATTAATAATACAAGAAATGGTGTAACAACAAAGATTCCGTTGAGTAAAGAACTTGCTAATTCCAAACAGCTTAGTGGTTCTCCAAGCTTTGTGTTTAACTTTAAGTTAGAAGAAATCTTATCAAATAATCCAAAAGCTGAGTTGTCAACGAGTACAATAAACAATGGTTCTATTACATTTACTTTTGACGGTGCTCCGTCTAGTAAGAACTTCTCGGATTCTGATGTATTTACATTGATATATCCTGATAACTTTGAGGTTGGCACAGTTACAAAGTATTACAGAATACAAGAGCTTGAGCCGGCTGATAAGCTTTCATTTGTAAGTTATGACAAATCAATATATGTATTAGCTGTTTCAATCACTAAAGCTAATGATGGTAAATTGTCTTTGGCTCAGTCTTTGATTAAATATGATAATGCAAATGATAAATCCGGTGTGGTAATATCAGGCAACAATCCTACAGCATCATTCGTAAATACGATTGACTTGTATAATTTGCCTACAACAGGTGCGAATATATTCTTGAATACAAGAACATTTGTTTTGATCGGTTCAATGATTCTGTTAGGTGGTTTACTTGCAGTTGCTGTTTTTGTAAAAAAACGTAAGAATGCTAAAGTCTGATATTTGTTTATAATTTAACTACTAGACAGTGTAGTCAAAAAATGACTACACTGTTTTTATTTTTGATTTTATAAATATCTATTTAGTAAATAGTTTGTAGAAAGCTTGTTAGACTACTGTTATGCTAATTGTGAAAAAGTTATATAAATCTTGCGGATGTTAATTTATTGTGATAAAATACAACAGAGTATACACGATATATATAAAGGGGATATTAGATGACAGATAAAGAATTAAAAAAATTAAGTCGTTCTGAATTATTGGAGCTTCTTATTACTCAAATGGAAGAGAACGATAAACTTTCTATTGAAATGGATCGATTGCAAGAAGAATTAAATCAAAAGAAGATTATAATAAAAAATGCAGGCTCAATTGCAGAAGCTGCTGTCGGAATTAATAAAATCTTTGAAGCAGCAGATTTGGCTGTTAAGCAATATATTGAAAGTGTTCGCCATATGGCTGACAGAGGAGAATTAATTTATGAGCAAGAAAACGGAGAAAATAAATCCGAATAATATACAGCAAAATATAGACATTAATACGGAGACAGAGGTAAGTGTAGATTCTATTGTCGAAACAGAGATACAAGATTCTGAAGAAAAGCCAAAAAATTTACCTAGTGTTGAACAATTAAAAAAAGAACTTCGTGAAGTCAGGCACAAGAAACAGTATGGCAGGGTTCTCAGAAGTACAGTTTATGTATTGTTGATTTCTGCAGCGTGCGCCGTATTGGTGGCTACAATATTTTTTCCGATTTTGCAAATTTATGGTTCTTCAATGGAACCGACACTCAGTGAGAATGAAATTGTTATTGCTTTGAAAACAACAGAATTCGAACAGGGTGAGCTTGTTGCATTCTATGTAGGTAATAAAATCTTAGTTAAAAGATTTATTGCAGGCCCGGGACAGTGGATTGATATTGATGAAGAAGGCAATGTATATGTTGACGGAGAACTTTTGGATGAACCGTACATTAAAGAAAAAGCGTTGGGTTCATGTAATATTGAATTGCCGTATCAGGTGCCTGAAAACAAGTATTTCGTATTGGGTGACCACCGTGAAACATCGGTTGACTCAAGAAATACTGCGGTCGGATGTATTGATGATGATGATATTGTAGGCAGATTAATTTTCAGAGTTTGGCCACTTAAAAAAATTGATGCTTTTTAACAAATTGTTAACAAAAGTATTGACAACAAAAAAAGGAGAGTATATAATGCAAATAACAATATGAGAGAATAATATATGGTGAAATTATCTATTTAATTATATCTTTATTTATTCTTGTATTATTTAAAAATTGATCTTAACGGATCTGTAAGGTTTATCAATTTTTGATCTTTAAAACTTCACGAGAACGGTCAGAGGGTGAGAAATATTTCTTGCCAAACGACAGGTTTCATACTGATGGTAGGATCGGTACAAAACTTGTTGTATTGTATGTCCGGTAGAGGGAGAGACAAAGTGAAAATGGTTGATTTACTTTTAAGGAACGTATAGATATAAGAAAATTTTCAAAAATGGAGGAAAAGAAAATGAAAAAACTTAAAACTTTAATTAGCGTAGTATTAAGCGCAATGTTGGTTCTTTCACTTGTTGTACCGTCAATGGCAGCATCAGATTTTGTTATTACTGTTGAAAAAGACAAAGTTGCTGTTGGTGAGACATACACAGCTCATAAGATTTTTGACGTAGTATATACAGGTTCTGGCACATCTGCAAAGGGTGTATATACAGCTACTCCTGAACAAAAGGCATGGATAGAGGCAAATATTACAGATGATGCAGGTGTTGACTTTGATGGTTCTACAGATATCGATGGTAACTTCTATGTAACAATGTCTACAGCTACAGCTGATGAGTTTGCTAAACAGTTGAACAAAAAATATGATGAAATGACAGATAAGACTGCATTCACAAATTTGTTCCCTGTAAAAGCTTCTGCAAAACTCACTTCAGGTAATTCTGTTGCATTGGATGTTGGCGAAGCTGGTTACTATTTTGTAACAACTACATCAGGTTCACTTTGTAATTTGAACAGTGCTACACCTTCAGTGACAATTAAAGATAAAAATGATGTTGTTACTGTTGATAAAATTCTTACTACTGATGATGTAAATCCTAACACACAAAACAAAGAGAATGATGCACAAATCGGTGATACTGTTACATTCGAAACAACAGTTAAAATTCCTAAAAATTCAAAAGACGTAGTTTTATACGATAAAATGGATGCTGGTTTTACTTTTGGTGGTGCTGTAGTAGTTAAAGTTGGTTCTAAGACTTTAGTAGCTGGAACTGATTACACATTTGATGGTACAGCAACTGCTGACTATACATTTAAAGTTACTTTTGCAAAGGCTTATTTAGATGGCCTTCAAGAAGAAGCTGAGGTTAAAGTTACTTACTCTGCAGTATTAAATGAGGATGCTCAGATTGTAGATCAAGGTATAACAAACAACGAAACATGGGTTAAGTTTGGTGCTAACCAAGAAACTTCACATTCAATCACAACTACTAAAACTACATACTTTAATTTGTTTAAGTTTTATTATGGTGATGATCAAGAAATGATAGGTTTGGCTGGTGCTGAATTCCAACTTCACCGTGGAACTGCTGCAGGTGCTGTAGTTGAGTTTGTTGTTGATGCTGATGGAAATTATCGTGTTGCAGACGCAAATGACACTGGCAAGGTTAATAAGATTGTATCAACTGAAGAAGTAATCAAAATTTACGGACTTGATATTGACGATTCTTATTTCCTCGTAGAGACAAAAGCTCCTACAGGTTTTAATAAGCTTCAAAGTTCTATCGAAGTTAATAATACTAAAATGACTACACAAATAGATGTTGAGAACAACCAAGGTGCACTTCTTCCTACAACAGGTGGTATGGGTACTAAGGTTCTCTTCACAGTTGGTGGTATTATGATGGTAGTTGCATTCGTACTCTTCACATCTAAGAGACGTATGGCTGCTGAGGATTAATTTTAAATTAATTGTCAATAATTAATTATAATTGATTAATATTATAGTTTAGTTGTGAATGCCGGGGGCTCCTACACCCCCGGCAACACAGCTCTAAGGAGAGTTTTTTAATGAATAAAAGTCAAGTAACATATCTTATTTTGATAATAGTTTTCGTTGTAGGACTGTCCTTATTGCTGTATCCGTCTATAAGTGAATATTGGAACTCTTTCCGTCAATCAAGAGCTATAGCAGAATATTCTGAAAGCTTAGCCAAGTTAGATGCAGATCAAAAGGCTGCTATGATTGATGCAGCAGAGGAGTATAATAGAAAATTATTAAACAGACAAACCGGTTTTGCTTTGACTCCAGAGCAAAAAGAGCAATATGATAAGCTTTTAAATATTTCTTCCAATGGTGTTATCGGTTATGTTGAGATACCATCAATTGGTATTTCTTTGCCTGTATATCATGGTACGGAGGAGAAAGTTTTACAAATTGCTGTAGGTCACCTTGAATGGTCAAGCTTGCCAGTAGGCGGGCCAAGTACACATTCCGTATTGTCTGCGCACAGAGGTCTTCCGAGTGCAAAGCTTTTTACAGACCTTGATGAAGTTGTTGAGGGCGATAGGTTTATGCTCTTTGTATTAAATGATATTTATACTTATGAAGTAGATAAAATTTCTATTATTGAGCCTGACGATACACAGTGTTTGCAAATTTCAATCGGTGAAGATTATTGTACATTGTTTACATGTACACCGTATGGTATTAATTCACACAGGCTCTGCGTAAGAGGTCGACGTGTTTCAAATATTCAGTCATCAGAGGTTGCACGCGTTGTTGCTGATGCGGCGCAGATAGATCCTCTTATTGCTACTCCTATTTTGCTTTTGCCATTTTTGGTTATTGGTTTGATTGTTCTCATGTTTGATGACAGAGCGCAATTCCACCAATACAAGAAGATAACATTAAAAGATGTGCGTAAAGCAAGAGAAACGAGCAAAGCGTCCAAGAAATAATCTTTTTAAAGGGGAATTATATGAAAAACAAAAAAATTATTTCAATTATATCTATTACACTTGGTGCAATCTTAGTTATTGCATCAATTGGCTTGTTAGTCTATAGTATGCGCGGCTATGAAATTGATACAAATAATGCAATTGTGCAAATTGAAAAACTACTGCCGAAAATAACGCAGAGCGTTCCGCAGGAAAAGGGCAATAACACAATGTCGTCAATGGAAATTGACGGAGAAAGCTATGTGGCGCTTCTTGAAATGGATATGTATAAATTTAAAATGCCTGTTCGCTCAGTTTGGGACGAAAAGGCGGTTGAGGCGGTACCTTGCAGATACAGCGGAAGCATTTATAATAATACACTTGTTATAGCTGCAACTGATGCAGAGGGTCAAATGGATTTTGTTAATAGTGTAAATACCGGTGACAGACTTACTGTTACTGATATGAGAGGCGAGCAATTTTCGTATAAGGTTGTTAAAGTTGAAAACTCTAATACAGCTACTGCCGAGGAGCTTAATACAGATGAGTTTGATTTGACGATTTTTGTGGAGTATTCCGGACCGACAGATTATCTTTTTATAAGATGTGATTCTGATTTTGTGGGCGTGCCTAAACAGTAATTTTAATTGATATGGATTGCATAAAATATAAAGATATAAATCATATTAATACTTTTTTTGAGAATCAAACATCTTTGAATATATCAAACGATGATAAGATTAAGGCACTTGCTACACCGCTTAAATATGTTTACGGTTTTGGCCCTTCTGATGCTGACGTTGTTCTTATCGGTGAAGCTCCGGGAAAAGACGAGGTACTGCAAGGCAGACCTTTCGTTGGTAAGGCCGGTGCAATTTTAGATGAAATTCTTTTAAAAACAGGCATAAACAGAGACCGTTTGTACATAACTAATGTTATAAAATACAGATTGATGAAAGAGGGTAGCAGACAGGGGAGTTTTAAAAACAGACCGGCTACTTTGCCGGAAATCCGTATTATGCTACCGTGGCTTAAAGAAGAGCTTTCTTTTATACGCCCAAAACTTATTTTGACTTTGGGAAATGTACCGCTTAAGGCTTTGTGTTTTATTGATTCTTGTGGTATACTCGATATAGGTAGTTGCCATGGGACAGTAAGGGATTTTAAAATTGATAATTGTTTTAACGCTAAATTTGTACCTTTGTACCATCCTGCAAGCCAAATATATAATAGGGGATTAAAAGAGGTTTTTGACGCAGATTTTCGCGCAGTACGAGATTTGTTATTGGAGGGTTGATTGTGAAAAGATTAATTTCTGTTTTATTAGTTGTTTCTATACTTAATATTTTTGTTTTAACATCGAGTGTGTCGGCTGCTTTCTCTAAGACTGAGGCGACTAATGTTTATAAAACTACAACAATTGAGAAAATTACATCAAAAGCGTATGCTATCGGCAATGCGAATGCCAATCAAGTAGTGCAGTCAAGTGCCACCGCAAAAGACAAAATCAGAGTTGGCAGTGTAAACAAATTAATGACCCTTTGTCTCGTTTATCAAGCAATTGCAGAGGGTAAACTCACGATGGAGAGCGAGCTCGAGGTTTCCGTAGCGGCGCAAGAAATTTCAGCAGGAAGAGCACGCGTATTCCTTGACGGCTACAAACATGAGATAATTACGGTAAAGCAAGCGATTGAAGCTGTGTGTATCGCTTCGGCTAATGACGCCGCGTATGTTTTGGCTGAAGGTGTGGGCGGTACGGAGCAGAATTTTGTGGCAATGATGAACCAAAAGGCTACAGAGCTCGGCATGACAAGTACGAATTATACGGACTCAACAGGCATTAAGACTGACCAGTATACGAGCGCATACGATTTGGCTGTTCTCGGCTGTGAGGTTCTCAATAAATATGAGTCTATAACTGAATTTACCAAGTTAACATACGGAAAGTTTGCGCATACTTCTACCGGTGAGCCTGATACGGAAATGGTGTCGGCGAACAACCTTACTCGTGGTAAGTTCTACCCTGAAAGTGACGGACTTGTAGTAGGAAGCAACAGCGAAGATGGCTATGCAATGGTGGCTACGGTTAGTGACGGCACGACAAGAGCAGTTGCAGTAGTTGTTGGAGCGAAGGACGAGAATTTCCGTGCAGCAGAGATTAAGAGATTGCTGGAGTTTGGATTGGTTGGTTTTGAGTACAGGCAGATTGAGGCGGCAGGTACTTTTGTGAGAAAAATTAATATTAAAGATGGTAAAAACAAAAAGATTAAAACAGAGGCTGCTTCTGATTTTTCTGTTTTGTTGAATAAGAATGATTTTGAAAAAGTAGAGAGAAAGATTGAAATTACAAAGACAATAAAGGCGCCGGCAAAGAAGGGCGATGTTGTCGGTGAGGTTGTATATATGCTTGAAGAAAAGGAACTTGGCAGAGTTAATATAGTGCTGAGTGAGGATATGGAGAAGGCTGGTTGGTTTACTTTGCTTATCCGCAAGATATTGGCGTTTTTTGGATTGGAATAAAAATAAGTGTTGAAATTTCAGTGGTGCTATGATAGAATTGCTTTAAGTAAAAAGAGGTAGATTCTCTTTTTGTAATTGGTTAGTGGATTTTAAATGATTCATAGCTGAAGGGGAAGTGTTTTATGAGTAAAAAAGTAAATCTTCGTAGGGTTTTATTTGTTTTGGTTGCTTGCTTGGTTGCTTCGTTGATGTTTTCAATGACGGTTTCAGCGAGAGATTTTGTTGAGACTGACAGAGCTTGCACACTTGACCTTACATATAAGTATGAAGAGACGTTCTTTGAGGGTGTAGAAATTAAAATTTACAAAGTAGCAAGTTTTAATGTTGTTGGTGAATATGAGCTTGCAGGTGACTTTGCGGATTATGCAATTGATGTTGTAAATATTAAATCTCAGGATGAGTGGAATGCTCTTTCTGATACATTAGCGGCATATGTTGCGGCTGATTCTCTTGTACCTACTAAAGTAGCTACAACCGGTGCTGACGGTGTTGCTTCTTTCACAGAGATTGAAGTTGGCTTGTATCTTGTTTCAGGTGCGGTTACTACATACATTGATGATGGTACAATACATTATGATGACTTTTTGATTTCTGTTCCCGGTCTTGATGATGAAGAAAATTGGATATATGATATCGATTCAATGCCTAAGCCTGTTTATCATGAGCCTGTATATGAGGAGATTGAGTATAGCGTAGTTAAATTGTGGAAGGATGCAGGTTATGAGGATAAGCGTCCTGAGGGAATCAATGTTGATATCTTGAAGGATGGCGAGTTGGTTGAATCTATCGTCCTCACAGCTGAGAATAATTGGTCTTATTCTTGGATTGGTCTTGATGATGGTAGCGTATGGCAAGTAGTTGAGCGTGATATTCCAGAGGATTATACTGTTACTTTTGAGCAAAGAGAGTTTTCTTTTATGATTACAAACACTTATATCCCTGAAGAGCCGCCCACGGGTGATTCATTTAATGCTGTGCCTTACATTGTTGCAATGTGTGTCAGCGGAGCTCTTTTGATAGTACTTGGTGTTATTAAGAGCAAAAAGGACAAAGCTGAAGCATAATTTAAAATTGAATACTTTATAGTAGTTTAGTTGAAGTAAGTGCCTTTGCTGTGAGTTCTTTCATGGCAAAGGCATTGATTTAGTTTAGAGATACTTATTAATTTTAAATAGTGATGTTACTTATGGCGAGCGGTGAATTTCCGATGAGCTGAAGATTTGTAAATTATAGAAAATAAGCCTTTAATTTCATGAACAGATGTGGTACAATTAAAAGGCTTTGATAATAAAGAAATTTTTAGGAGGCAATTTATAATGAAAACTAAAGCAGTTAGATTGTATGGTAAAGAAGATTTAAGACTCGAAGAGTTTGAGTTACCGGCTATTCAAGATGACCAAATTTTGGCACATATTATTTCTGACAGTGTTTGTATGTCAACATACAAAGCAATGGAGCAGGGTTCAGACCACAAGAGAGTACCTGAGGATATAGATAAGAATCCTGTAATCGTAGGACATGAGTTCTGTGGTGAAATTATTGAAGTTGGTGCTAAATGGCAGCATAAATTTAAACCCGGTCAAAAATTCTCAATTCAGCCGGCTATGAACTATAAAGGTTCTCTTTATGCTCCCGGATATTCATATCAGTATATTGGCGGTGCAGCTACATATGTTGTTATTCCTAACGAAGTAATGGAGACAAATTGCCTTCTTGACTATAACAATGATGCATTCTTCTACGGCAGTGTTGCTGAGCCTATGTCTTGTATTGTTGGTACATATCATGCTATGTATCATACAAAGAATGGTTGCTATGTTCATGATATGGGTATAGTTGAGGGTGGTAACATGGCTATTCTCGCAGGCGTTGGTCCTATGGGTATCGGTGCTATCGACTATGCTATCCACTGTGATAGAAAACCTGGTCTCCTCGTTGTTACTGATATTGATGAAGCAAGACTTCAAAGAGCTGCTTCAATTTATACAGTTGAAGAGGCTGCTAAAAATGGTGTTAAATTAGTTTATGTTAATACAGCTACAACTCCTGATGCTGAAGCTTACATTATGGGACTTACAGACAACAAGGGCTTTGATGACGTAATGGTATTTGCTCCTGTTAGACCTGTTGTTGAAATGGGTGACAGACTCCTTGGTAAAGACGGATGTCTTAACTTCTTTGCAGGCCCTGCTAATTCAGAGTTTAAAGCTGAGTTTAATTTCTATAATGTTCACTACGGTTCAACACACGTTGTTGGTACAAGTGGCGGTAACACAGCTGACATGATTGAGTCAATCGAAATGATGAACAAAGGTCTTCTTAATACAGCTTCTATGATTACACATATCGGTGGTCTTAACTGCGTTGTTGATACAGTTATGAACCTTCCTAAGATTCCCGGTGGTAAGAAACTCGTTTATACAAACATTGATCTTCCTCTTACAGCTATTGCTGATTTCGAGAAACTTGGCGAGACAGATGAGCTCTTTAAGAATCTTGCTGAAATCTGTAAGCGTCACAATATGCTTTGGAATGCTGAAGCTGAGAAGTATCTTCTTGCTAATGCAAAAGCAATCTAATTAAATTAACAGATTTAATTAACAGTTCACGAAAGGACGGATAAAAATGAAAGTATTGGCTTTTGACTATGGCGCTAGTAGCGGCAGAGCTATTTTGGGAGAATTTGACGGTAAAAAAATTACATTAACTGAGCTTCATCGTTTTGGAAGTGATCCTGTAATGATGAATGAGACTTTTACATGGGATTTTTTGCGTTTGTTCTTTGAACTCAAAAAGGGCATCATTAATACTTATAATGCCGGACATGCTGACATAGCATCAATCGGTATTGATACATGGGGTGTTGACTTTGGTCTTCTTTCTAAAGATGGTGAGCTTTTGGGAAACCCTGTTCATTACCGTGATTCACGTACTGACGGTATGATTGAGCTTGCTTGCGAGCGCTCTTCAGCAAAAGAAATTTTTGATACAACAGGTATTGCTTTCCAAAAATTTAATACACTTTACCAACTTTTGGCAATGAAAGAGAGCAATAGTGTAATTCTTGAAAATGCTGATACATTGCTTTTCATTCCTGACCTTTTCAACTATTATTTGACAGGTAAAAAGTATTGCGAATATACAATTACAAGCACTTCACAGCTTTATGATCCTGTAAAAGGTGAATGGGCTAAAGATTTAATTAAGAAAGTAATCCCGGGCATAAATACTGATATTTTGCCCGAGGTTATTCCTGCCGGCACACAGGTTGGTCCTCTTACAGATAGTATTTGCAGTGAATTGGGTGTTAAACCTGTTCCTGTAATTGCTGTAGCTGAGCACGATACGGGTAGCGCAGTAGTTTCCGTACCGTTCTATGATACTAAGAGTGCATACCTCAGCAGTGGCACATGGTCACTTCTTGGTCTTGAGCTTGATGAACCTGTAATCAATGACAAAATGCGTGAGCTTAACTATACTAACGAAGGCGGTATTAATAACAATGTACGTCTTCTTAAGAACATAATGGGCTTATGGATTACACAAGAGTGTAAGCGTCATTGGGAGAAACAAGGCGAGACAGTTACTTTTGGCGGATTGACGGATGAGGCTGCTCAAGCGGCTCCGTTTGCTTGCATAATTGATGTTGATGATCAAAGATTTTTTGAACCTTATAACATGCCTAAGAAGATTCAAGAATACTGCCAGGAAACTGGTCAGTATGTTCCTCAAACAAAAGGCGAAATTATTCGTTGCGTAAACGAGAGCCTTGCACTTAAGTATCGTCAGGCAATTGAGGGTCTTGAGGAAATTGTTGGTTATACTATACCTGCACTTCATGTTGTTGGTGGCGGATGCCAAAACAAACTTCTCAATCAATTTACAGCAAATGCTATCAATCGTCCTGTTTATGCAGGTCCTGTTGAAGCAACAGCTATAGGTAACATTGCTACTCAGTTGATTTCTTTGGGTGCTGTTAAGTCTCTTGCTGAAGCTCGTGAAGTTATTCGTAATTCTTTTGAAATCAATGAATATCTTCCTGAAGATACTGCTGCTTGGGAAGCTGCATATGCTAAGCTTTTAAAGCTTCAAGGTAAATAAGGATAAAAAAATGGACAAAAATGTCATTGTTAGAAGAGAATGTATAATTCGTGGTTCTTCGGAAATAATAATCACAGAGAACGGCGAGGCTGTTCTTTATAAAGTTTCCGACAATAGTAAATTCATGACTTCTAATATTTTTGCGGCGCGTATTACAGAGTATGCGCCGCAATTACATTCTTATTTTGTTGACATCGGTGATGCTAGCCGACGTGGACTATTAGCTGACAACGAAGGGCTTTCGCTTCGTGTTGGTGATTTTTGTCTTGTACAAATTTCTTCGTCTCCAAGAGGCAAGAAGGGGGCGCAAGTAACTTCTCAAATTCGTCTTGCCGGTCTATATACGGTTTTACTTCCTAAAGAGGATGACTTTTCTGTCAACATTTCAGGCAAAATCAGAGATAATCAATTGCGCGAACGTTTGGAAATGCTTGGAAATTCTATATATTGTGATTTGAATTTGCCCAAGTATTCTTTGATTTTTAGGACAGAAAGTCAAAATTCTCCATCAAAGGAAATTATTACTGATTATGGCAATTTATGTAATTTATGGGAAATAATTTTGGCAAAATTTAACTCATTTGTCTCGCAAGGTAAAGTGGGGCTTGTGTATGGGCGTAATCTTATTTTTGCAGAAATTTTGAAATATCCCATTTCTTCTTATTCTAAAATTTTTGTTGATTCTATTGAAATAATAGACGAAATAAAAACTGAGTTGCCGGTGCTTGAATCTTTGATACAATTTATTCCTAAGCGGATTTTTGAAGTGAAATCTGTTGATAAAGTTTCGACATCTTTGCTTGGCCGTAAAGTTTATCTAAAATCGGGCGCTGATATAGTCATTGAAAAGACTGAAGCATTAACTGTCATTGATGTTAACTCCGGAAAATCAAAAAAGTCATATTCTGATGTTAATTTTGAAGCCGCAGAAGAAATTATGCGTCAACTTCGTCTTCGTGACATCGGTGGGATTATAGTTTGTGATTTTATTGAACCTGAAAATAAAAAAGACAGGCTTGCACTTGTTGAGTTTATGCGCAAGCTTGCCTTATTGGATCCTTCTAAACCTGAAATTCCGGGAATTTCTCAGCTTGGTCTTATCGAGATATCTCGTAAGCGTAGTTAAAAAATTATATTATTTTGTTATTGTAAAATCATAAGTAACTTTGAAAGTTGCTTCGTCGCCGGCCTTAAGGAACGGATATGGCGCCAATTTTGGATTATCTGTTGCATTTACTGAATCCGGGAAATATTGAGGCTCCAAACAGATACCTTTATGAATAGGCTCCAAATGATTTCCTGTATATAACTGAACGCCGGGAGTATTGGAATATATTTCCATTTTACGTCCTGATTCTGATGATTCAAGAATTGCTATTTTTACCATTTTTTCGGCATCGTTTTTAATAATAAAGTTATGGTCGATACCTTTTTTACTCGTAATTTCTGCAAAATCGCCTGCGTACGCAGATTTTATTGTGCCGATAATTGATTTACCACTACGGAAATCCATATAACCATCTACGGGGAGTATTTCTCCTGTGGGCATAACTTCATCATCAATTGGTGTATATTCATTTGCAAATATCGTCAAAATATGATCTGATACGTCGTCTTGAACTGTATTTAAATTGAAATATGAATGGTTTGTAGGATTGAAAAGTGTATCTTTATCACTTTTACCGCTAAGAGTCATGGCGAGCGTGTACTTTCCGTCTACTTTCTTGAATGAGTATGTGAGCACCATATCAAGTGTGCCGGGGAAGCCTGCTGTGCCGTCGGGTTGTGTAGCTGTGAAAGTGATGGTATCATCTGTTGTGTTTGCACAAGTCCAAATCATATTGTGGAAGCCTTCAAAACCACCATGAATATGGTTTCTGCCTTCATTTTGAACAAGTTGGTGAGTGCCTGTGCTATCGGTGTATCTGCCATTTCGAATTCTGTTAGCATATCTGCCTACTACGGCGCCAAAATATTCATTACCTGACTCGAAATAACCCTGAGGGGTGTCACATCCTAACACCGTGTTAGCCAAAATGCCATATCTATCAGGGATAACAATTTGTCTCAATCGACATCCAAAGTCGAGAATTTCAACAAAAGCTGCATCATCGGCTGTGATTTTATAAGAAAAAACATCATTGTCGTCGATTTTGCCGAAAAATGTTTTGCTAATAGCCATTTTAAAAACTCCTTTTAATTATAATCATAATTTTAATTATCAAAACTTTAAAAAGTATACAATAAAATTGTGATAATCACAAGTCAGAATGTTAATAATTGATATTGATATTTGTTTTCGAACAATTAACGAGAGTTTTTGCACGAAAAGCAAAATTTGAAAAAGAGAGATAATTATTGTTAGATATTGATTTCGAATAATTTATTTAGTGTTTTGCACGAAAACAAGTGTTGTAGAAAACACTTATTCATAATATAAAAAAACTTCAAATGGTCAAAATTTAACCATTTGAAGTCTTTATTTTACAATTGCCAAGTCAATTTGGGCATAGTTATATTGTTGTTTTAATATGGTAAATATATTCCTTCTTTTATCACTCCAAGTTGAATATACATAAAAATTCGACAAATGGTTGTATAATTCAATTTCATACAACTTTTGCCAAGTTTATCCGGATATGCAGTCATATCTATGATAACAAGGGGGATATTATGTTCGGCAGCATAAGATATTTTTTCCTTAAGTCGTTCTTCATAGCTTTCCAGGTCACGGTAGCCTGCAATTTCAACAAAAATTTTTAATCCGTTTGAACGTATTAACATATCGGCTCTCAGAGATGAGTCTGGGTAGTATGGTTCAAGTTCATAACATAAACCACAATCACGCGCACAACGAATAGCAATTATTTCGTTTTTAGAACGAACTTGCTCGCCACACTCATTAATAATATAATTGCTAAAAGTTTTTCTTAAATCCGTTTCAAAACAATCTTTATCTATAAATTCATTTTCAATACTTTTCTTGTTTTTGCTACGTATTTTATACCAAATTTTACGTGCTTTTTTGAGCTTTTTACTATTACAAAATTCTTGTTCTTCTTTGTCTCCTTTAGATTGCATAAAAGATTTGTTTTCCTCGATATCCAGTGTCGGTCTTAAGTCTAATGCACTCAATTGTTTAATTAATGGCTGATCTAAAAAGTTGTCAATTTGATTCGCTAATTGGAAATTTTCTTCTGAAGAAATAAATGTTTCGATGGCGTCGGCTCTATACGTGTCGAATTTTATTCTCTGTATTTCGTGTGATTTTATTGAATTCAACAATTTAGCCAATGCTTTAGCATAGGTTGTGCATACTTTGATACAGCGTCTCGCCATCGAGCGCATCCAAAATCTTGTTAATAAAAATAAATGATTGGCAGGGTTTGTATAATCGTTTAAATCTCGACAATTAATATCTTCAGGGTATTTGAATTTTTTGCTTATGTAATATTTTGTACCATTTATATATAGGTAGGCATTAGTATAAATATATTCTTTTTCTTCTCCGCTTTTTTTCGTGTATTTTTTCTTTGGACTGCTAAATATCACGCTTCCTTCCGGCACGCCACGTAAAGATAGATGCCTGATTACGGCTTCTGCTTTTGCAATGGTTTTAAGTAAATAATTAAATTTTTGCAAATGTCCAAAATATACATTGTCGTTAAAAATCGTGTTCATATGATAACCTCCGCTGAAATTGTAAAACATTAGATTGTCGAAATCGGTCGAAAACAGTCGGCAGATAAAAATTTTAATTTTAACATCATAAAGATCAGTAATTATGATTTTCGAATAATTTGCTCCTGATTTTGTTCGAAATATTATTGGGAAAAGGTGGAGATAAGTCTTGACCAATTTAGGTTTGTATTTTTTCGTGTAATTTGGGGATGTTTTTGTTCGAAAGCGGGATTGGTGGAGTTGGGGGGGAACATCGTTCGAATTCTTGCTGAAGATTAGGCTTTGTAGAGTCTTTTGGATTGAATTACTGACATAAAAAGAGTATAATTACATGATATAGTGGAATGGTGGAGGCGGGAGTGAAATTTTCCGGAACACTTTAATGATTTAGTTGACTAACGTGCTAAAGTGTTGTATAATACACCGAAACTTGCAGGAGGTACAGTTGTGGATTATCCTATTTTAAATGTAAAAAATGAAGATGAGGCAGTGATTGCTCTTAAAAATTTATATAGAACTTACGGATATTTGCCGTATAAGATGAGTAAATTTGAGGAATATGACTTGTATGTTGAAAATAAAAATTTTCTTGTCAGCGACGATATTATTACATTCAGTGATTTTAACGGTAAACTTATGGCGCTTAAGCCGGACGTGACGCTTTCGATTATTAAGAAGGTTAAGTCGTCAGAGGATACCGAGAAGCTTTTTTATCATGAGAATGTTTACAGGGCTTTCAAAAATACGAAAGAAGTTCGCGAAATTTTGCAGATGGGCCTTGAATGTATTGGTGACGTCGGCACATATGAGACGGCTGAAGTTATTATGCTTGCGGGCAAGAGTTTGGCGGCGCTCAGCGAAAATTATGTTATAGATATTTCTCATATGGGCTTTATTAATGGCCTTTTGGACGCTGCGAACGCCGATTTTGCTACGCAAACAAAGATCATGACGCATATTAAGGAGAAAAATCCTCATGATATAAAGAAAATTTGTCGTGAAGCCAATATTGAGGAAAGTATCACCGAAAAACTCTGCAAAACAGCTTCTCTTTGGGGCGATTTCAACGCCATTTTGCCGCAACTTAAAGAAATTAGTGTAAATGCAGATACAGACGAAGCCATCGACGAATTAAGGAAAATTTATGAAATTTTGGAAATCAACGGATGCAGTCGATATGTAAAGATTGACTTTTCCGTTATGAATGACATGAATTATTACAATGGAGTGGTTTTCCGTGGGTTTGTTGAAGGTGTGCCGGTCGATGTGCTTTCGGGTGGACGTTACGACAAACTTTTGGAGCGCTTCGGAAAGAAATCGGCAGCCATCGGTTTTGCTGTATATCTTGGTGTTTTGTGGCAATATATTGCCACGCCTAAGACGCAAGATGCAGATGTGGTAATTTATTACAGTGAAGATACAGATTTGACAATACTTACCAAAAAAGTAAAAGAATTAACAGAAATGGGAAGTACTGTTACGGTGTATAGAAAAGGTTGCAATAAACAGCTTAAATGTGCTAAGAAGTTTGAAATAAGTGAAGGAAGGCTTGTGGAATTATGATAAATATTGCATTGCCAAAGGGCAGACTCGGTGAAAAAGTTTATAACAAGTTAAAAGCGATAGGTTACGGATGTCCCGCAATAGAAGAAAACAGCCGCAAGTTGATATTTGAAAATGAAGAAAACGGTGTCAGATATTTTTGGGCGAAGCCGTCAGATGTGGCAATTTATGTTGAAAGAGGCGCTGCTGACATAGGTGTTGCAGGTAAGGATATTTTGCTTGAATATGAGCCTGACGTTTATGAACTCAGTGACCTTGATATAGGCAAGTGCAGAATGTGCGTAGCAGCAAAGAAAGGTTTTGAGGACAATACCGAAAGAGCTTTGCGAGTAGCTACTAAGTTTCCCAATATTGCCAGAAATTACTATTCAAAGCATAGCAGAGAAATAGACATTATTAAGCTCAACGGATCAATTGAAATAGCACCGATCCTTAATTTATCCGATGTTATAGTTGATATTGTAGAGACAGGAAAAACGCTTATTGAAAACGATTTAGAGCCGTTTGAGACAATCGTGCCGATTAGTGCAAGACTTATAGCAAATAAAACAAGCTATAAATTTAAATATGAAGAAATAAGCAGACTGTGTCAAAAACTCAGTGAATTAGAGGAATAAGAAGATATAATAAGTAGAGGCAAAGAAAATGATAAAAATATTAAAAATGGATTCATTTAGAAGAGAAGATATTTTACCTGAGCCCCCTGAACAGGCAGAAATTTCCAGTTCTGTAAAAGAAGTTTTGGCTAATGTCAAAGCTAAAGGCGATGAGGCAGTAAAATATTATACTAAGCTTTTTGATAAAGTTGATATTGAAAATTTGATAGCAGACCCTGCAGATATTGAAGAGGGAGCAAAAGCAGCTGACCCAGAGTTTATCGCAGCATTAGAAAAGGCCACAGCTAATATATATAAATTTCATGAGAAACAAAAGCAAACCGGTTATGTTATACAAGATGAGGCCGGTATAATTACAGGTCAGAGGGTAATTCCGTTGAAAACGGTAGGTATTTATGTGCCCGGTGGCACTGCTCGTTATCCGTCTACTGTACTTATGAATTGCATCCCCGCTAAGATTGCCGGTGTAGAAAATATAATTATAACAACACCGCCTGATAAGAACGGAAATGTTCCGCCGCAAATTCTTGCTGCAGCGTATGTGGCAGGTGCGACATGCATCGTAAAAGCAGGCGGCGCACAAGCGGTAGCCGCTCTTGCGTACGGCACACAGACAATACCAAAAGCTGACAAAATTGTCGGCCCAGGCAATGCTTATGTGGCTGAGGCAAAGAAGCAGGTGCAGGGATTGGTAGACACAGATATGATTGCAGGTCCGAGCGAAATTCTTGTCGTAGCAGACGGCAAAAACGACCCCAATGTGACTGCATTCGACTTGCTTTCTCAAGCAGAACACGATAAAATGGCAACAGCCGTTCTTGTCACAGATTGCGAAGAATTTGCGTATAAAGTATCAGATAGTTTAGAACAAATTATCCCAACTTTGCCAAGAAAAGAAATTGCGCGCACATCTATTGACAATAATGGCAAAATTATAATTACATCAAGCATCGAAAAGGCAATAGAGGCATCTAACGAGATTGCACCTGAACATTTGGAACTTTGCATAGATAATCCGTTTGATTATTTGAGCATGGTGCGCAATGCCGGATCTGTATTTATGGGTCGCAATTGCCCGGAAGCACTCGGAGATTATTATGCAGGACCTAATCACACATTGCCAACAAGTGGCACTGCAAGATTTTCGAGCCCGCTTTCCGTAGAGGATTTTGTGAAAAAGTCAGCGTACACATACTATACAGCAGAAGCGCTTGACAAGGCGTGCAAGTCGGTTGTGACGATTGCAGAGGAGGAAGGTCTGTACGCACACGGACGCTCGGTGAGCTACAGATGTGATTTGAGGAAAAAGGACGAACAGTAATGAGCAGGTTCATGAACGAAAAATACAGCGCGCTTGAGGCATACACGCCGGGAGAGCAGCCGCAGGACAAAAAGTATATAAAATTAAATACGAATGAGTCGCCGTATCCGCCGTCTCAAGGGGTGCTCGCAGCCGTTAATTCAGCGGCCGTTTCGGAGCTTAATCTTTACCCTGATCCGGAATGTAAAGAGCTTCGTCGCACAATCGCTGAACATTACGGAGTTGAGATGAAAAACGTTTTTGTCGGAAATGGTTCGGACGACATACTTAATTTTGCATTTATGGCATTTTGTGGTAAAACAGGGAAAGCGGCATTCCCGGACATAAGCTATGGATTTTATAAAGTATATGCGGAGCTGCACGGTGTGGATTACGAGGAAATACCGCTAAACGAGAATCTTGAGGTAAAAGCAGAGGATTATATAGGGATTAATAAAAATATTTTTATAGCAAATCCGAATGCGCCGACGGGACTTACTCTCGGTTTAGATGAGATAAGCAAAATTTGTGAGAGCAATAAAGATAATATAGTTTTGATAGACGAGGCATATGTTGATTTTGGCGGCGAGAGCAGTGTGGGACTTACGACCAAATTCGACAATCTCATAACTGTAATGACTTATTCAAAGTCACGTTCAATGGCGGGAGCAAGACTTGGTTTTGCAATAGCAAATGAAGAGATTATAAAAGATCTTGAGAAAATTAAGTATTCTACAAATCCTTACAGCATAAACAGACTTACAAATTTGGCAGGAATTGCCGCAATCAAAGATAGCTCGTATTATGACAATAATTGTCAAAAAGTTATTGAGGCCAGAGAATATACAAAGGCAGAGCTTCAAAAGCTCGGATTTGAATTTACTGATTCAAAGAGCAATTTTATTTTTGCAAAGAATGAGCGTATAAGCGGGGAAGACCTTTATTTGAAGCTCAAAGAAAACGGCATTTTGGTACGTCACTTCGGTAAGGCAAGAATTAAAGATTATATCAGAATAACTGTGGGTACAAAGGATGAAATGGATGCGCTTTTAGCAGCAATCCAAAAAATATTATAATCGGGAGGATTCGTATAATGGCTACACGCATAGCAGAAATTAAACGAGATACGGCAGAGACAAAGATAAAATTGTCACTTTGCATTGACGGAAAGGGTTCGGCTGACATAGATACAGGCTGTGGCTTTTTGGATCATATGCTTACATTATTTGCCAAACATGGTAAATTTGATTTATCGGTAAAATGTGACGGAGACATAAATGTTGACGACCACCACAGCGTTGAAGATATTGGTATTTGTCTTGGTAAGGCATTTGCAGAAGCTGCGGGAAATTTCAAGGGCATCAAAAGATATGCACATATTATTTTGCCTATGGACGAGACTTTGATTTTGACAGCAGTGGATATTTCCGGCAGAAGTTATCTCGCATATGAACTCGAAAATCTTCCTGAAAAAGTCGGCACATTTGATACAGAGCTTGCAGAAGAATTTATGCTCGCTTTTGTTAGAAATTTCCCGATTACACTTCATATTAAGCAACTTGCGGGCACTAACGGACATCATATTTTAGAAGGTATGTTTAAAGCAATCGCAAGAACTTTGGGAGAGGCTTTATCAATAGATGAGAAAAACCCTGATGAGATACCTTCGACGAAAGGAGTCTTATAATGCCGGTTATAATCGACTACGGAGTAGGAAATCTTTTTTCCCTCACATCATCATTTAAATTTATAGGTCAAGATGTCACGGTGACTTCTGACAAGAAGAAAATAGCAGAAGCAGATAAACTCATACTGCCCGGTGTGGGTGCATTTTCCGACGCAGCAAAAGCACTCAGAGAAACCGGACTGTACGAGGTTGTGAAAGAAGAAGCGCACAAAGGTAAGCCACTTTTGGGAATATGCCTCGGCATGCAGATGCTCCTCAGCAAAAGTTATGAATATGGCGAGCATGATGGATTGGATTTAATTCCCGGAAATGTAAAATCCATCGCGCCGGTGATAGGCGAAGGTTTGAAAGTGCCGCACATAGGTTGGAACGCTCTGGTCTTTCCGGAGGGTAAGCCCAAAAGTAAAATATATAAGTATGTAGAGCCCGGCGAACATGTATATTTTGTACATTCGTATTACGGTGCGGATTGTGCGGAATATGTCAGTGCTTATTCGGAATATGGCGCGTTGCTTACGGCTTCGGTGGAGCTTGAAAATGTTTACGGCACACAGTTCCATCCGGAAAAAAGCGGCAAAACGGGACTGAATATTTTAAAAGCATTTTGTGAGCTTTAATTGGAAAAAATAGGTTTTGGAGGAAAATTATGATAATTTTACCGGCAATAGATTTACATCACGGATGTGCGGTGCGATTGTTTAAAGGTGATTATGCACAGATGACAGAGTATTCCGATGCACCTGAAAAAGTGGCAAAATATTTTGCGGAATGCGGCGCAAAATACATACATCTTGTTGATTTAGAGGGAGCAAAAACGGGAGAAACAGTTAATATTTCATCTGTAGAGAAAATCGTAAAAGCTACAGGACTTAAGGCGGAGCTCGGCGGTGGTATTCGCTCGATGGAAGTAGTCGAGAAGTATCTTGACATAGGTGTCAGCCGCGTAATATTGGGAACCGCGGCTTTGAAAGATCCTGAATTTTTGGAAAAAGCTGTAAAAAAGCACGGTGAGAAAATCGCAGTGGGTATAGATATTAACGGCGGCAAAGTGGCTGTGAGCGGATGGACAGAGATTTCTGATGTTGATTTTAGACAATTTTGTCAAAAAATGGAAAATCTGGGAGTACAAACGATTATTTGTACAGACATAAGCCGTGACGGAGCAATGCAGGGCACAAACAGAGCACTTTATGCAGAACTTCAAAAAGAATTTAAAATGAATATAATCGCCTCCGGCGGCGTATCTACTTTGGAGGATGTCGAGGCTTTATCAGCACTTGATGTGTATGGAGCGATTTTGGGTAAAGCAATCTATACAGGTGCAATCGACCTGAAAGATGCGCTTAAAATTGCAAGGGGAGGAAAATTATGATAACAAAGAGAATTATTCCTTGCCTTGATGTTAAAAACGGCCGTGTTGTAAAAGGTGTAAATTTTGCAGGATTAAGAGATGTAAATTCTCCTGTTGAATTGGCAGAATATTACAGTAATTGCGGTGCGGATGAGCTTGTTTTTTATGATATTACAGCATCTGCGGAGGGTCGCGGTTTATTTACTGATATACTTCGCGAGGTTGCAAGCAAGATTTTTATACCGCTTACAGTGGGTGGAGCGATTAACGCTGTTGAGGATTTTGACAGAGTTCTTAAATGCGGTGCTGATAAAGTTTCTGTAAATTCTGGTGCAATTCGCAACCCACAGCTTATTGAGGCGGCGGCAAAAAGATACGGCGATCAATGCGTGGTATTATCGGTTGATGTTAAGAGAGTTGACGGTACTTTCAGGGTTTTTGCAAAGGGCGGCAGAGAAAATACCGGTATGGAAGCCATTGAGTGGATTAAGCGCGGTGTTGAGTCCGGTGCGGGCGAGATTGTAGTAAACAGTATGGACACTGATGGCGTTAAAGAGGGTTTTGATCTGGAATTATTGGAAAAAGTATGCAATACTGTATCTGTCCCGGTGATTGCTTCCGGTGGTGCGGGAACTATGCAGGACTTTGCGGAACTTTTCAAGAGGCTTCCTAAAGTAGACGCAGGCTTGGCGGCATCTGTTTTTCATTTTGGTGAGATTAAAATTGCTGATTTGAAGAAATATTTGTTATCTGAGGGAATAAATGTAAGAAATGTATAATCAATATATTATTAAGCGAGGTATTTGAAATGATTTGTGATTTTAATTTGGATAACTTGAAATTTGATGAAAAAGGCCTTATTCCGGCTGTTGTTACTGAGTCTGATACAGGTAAGTTACTTACTTTGGCTTATATGAACAGAGAAAGTTTGGAAATCAGCATTAAAGAAGAGCGTACTTGCTTCTGGTCAAGATCGAGACAGGAATTGTGGCGCAAAGGCGAAACTTCGGGCAATGTTCAGCATATAGTTAGAATTACTGCTGATTGTGATATGGATGCTTTGCAAGTTGTTGTGAAAAAAGAGGGCCCTGCTTGTCATACAGGAGAGGACTCTTGTTTCCACAAAGATGTTTGTGAAAGCGAAGAAATTCACGAATTTACTCTTCAAAGTCTTATGGATATGCTTATCGGCCGTAAAATCAACAAAAAAGAGGGTTCATATACAACTTATCTTTTTGAAAAAGGAATTGATAAAATTCTTAAAAAGGTTGGCGAGGAATGTACAGAGGTTATAATCGGCAGCAAGTCAAATGATAAGAAAGAGACAATTTATGAGATTGCTGACCTTGCTTACCATGTAATGGTTCTTATGGTAGAAATGGGAATTTCTCTTGAAGATGTTCACAATGAGCTTGCTTCACGCCATGTTATAGATAAAAAAGTAAAACAAGAAAAAATGGTTTAATATGTAAAAATTATCTTATAAAGGGGAAATCATACTATGTTTACAAATAATGGTAAAAATGTAAAATTTGCATTCATTTTAATGGTATCATTAGTGATGATATTTGTTCTGTGTGCTTGCGGTGAAACCGAAGAAGCACCCAAAGCTACGGCTACCGTCCAGGTTTCCGTAAAACCGACCGGAACAGCTACAACTACAGCTACAGCGGCACCGACGGAAACAAGTGCAGTTAGCGATGCAACCGGAGAATCAACAATAGCACCAACCGGTGAACCTTTGTTAACGCCTACGGGTATGCCAACCGCGGATGAGACTGATGCGCCGGAGCCTACAAATGGCACAAATTTGGAGGTTGAAAAACCTGTTATCACTACAAAATATGTTGTGAGAAGAGATTTTACGGATTATGTTTCTGAGGTTCATGCGAGTGATGATCTTGAGGAGGCTAAGTTGTTTGCTGATATGAATGCGCATACGGGCTACAGTGTGTATGATGCTTCCGGTAATGTCATTTATAGTAAGAATAGCCCAAAAGTGACAGAATTGTTAAAGGCGTGCAGAAAAATTTCTGATAAGTTGATAGTTGACGGCTTTAAATTGGGTGTGGCGCCTGCAAATCCTGCTTTTGATGATTCGGCTAAGTTGATTGCTGCTGATACTTTTGTTGGTTGGGTGTTATATGAAAGCGGATATCGTGGTGGCCAGTCAGAAGATACCGGTTTGGTTTTTAATGAACCCGGCAGTCATGGAAATTTGGTTGATTTTTGTATAGCTAACGGTTTGACTAAAATTACAAATATAGATGAGATCAAGACGGGTGATATCGTTTTCTACAGTAAGACAGATGAAAATGCTACTTATCCGGACAGCGTGTGCATAGTTGCCAGTGATTTGTTTGAGGATGATTCTCAATATTTATATGATCTTTCTAATGTTGAGGATTTGAGCGAGATGCAACCGATGAGACAGCCTCTTGTTTCGTTTATGTTTGCTTACAGAATTAAATAAGATAACGATTGTTAATAAGCAAAAGCGCAACGGTTTTTGACCGCTGCGCTTTTTTTATGTCGTTGAAAATTTATCTGTTGTCAAGTTTCGTATAAAAACAGGTGAAAATTATACGAAACAAGAGGGAATAGGTAAATTGTATAAATGATATTTGTTTTTAGCTTTTATTAAAAACAGTGCATGCAATATTTAAAGTTGAACGTATGTTTTTCGCAATACAAAGAGTTTGATAAATATAAAAAAGAGAACAATATATATTGACATAATCTAATAAATATAATATATTATTACTAATAAAGCAAACTTGTATTTTTTGTAGTTGTATTGTGGGTTTCAACGAAGTGTTCATTCCGTATTATAGAATGAAAATATTAATATTTATTAGGGGTGGTTCCGTTGTATTAATATGTTAATTTATGTAAGAAATATTGTTTTTATATACGAGAAAATATTTTTTTGATAGTAATAAAAAGATGCTTTTTATGAATTTATAGGAGGTATGAAATATGAAAAAATATTTATCACTGCTCTTAGTTGTTGTTTTGGTCGTTTGCGCGTTTGCGGAAGTTTATGCAACTGAAGTACCTGGAATCAAGGATGGAGACACATACTATATTAAAAATGTAGCTTCTGGTAAGGCAATAACTTTGCACGCTGGAACTGATAGTAATGGTGCCAACATATACCAAAGTACATATTCGAGTCAATCGGCGTATGGAGGGTATGCTTATCAACAATTTAAACTTGATTATGATGTTGTAAGCAAATCATATCGTTTAAAATCAATGAGGAGCAGTAATGGAAATAATCGGGTTGTAAGTATAGGAAAAATTAATGGAAATATACAATCAGGGTGTAATGTTCGACTGTATTCTTTAGATAGCACAAATGCGGCTGATTGGCAGTTTGTTTATGTATCTAATGGAAAATATAAAATTATCCCCAAAGGTTATTCTAATCTTGCATTAAGTGTATATGGAACATCTAACGGGACATCTAATGGGACTACATCTACATCCACAGGTAACATATTCATATCTACATATACGCAACAGGATTCGCAACATTGGTATTTATTTAGAGTTTCTTCGTTTTTTACAATAAATAGTGGTCATTATCTTATTCGAAATAAAGATACTGGTCTTTATCTAACAGTTAATGGAAACAGTAATCATACAGAAGGTGTATCGCAGGCTGAATTCACTGGTGCACATAATCAACAATGGTATATTACTACTAGAGGAAGTGTAGGGTATATTATTAGACCGTTTTCTAATCTTTCGGTGGCTATGTCTACAAACGGAGCTGGAGATGCGAATGTTTGGATTTATGTAGAAAATATTGATTTTAATAATGTCTCTGACAAACAATGTTGGAATATAGTTCCGAGTGCTGAGAATTCGAATGTATATAGATTTAGTAGTGTTGCTAGTAATGGTTCTCGTCTTGTTTCAATATGGGAAAATAATGGCAATAGTGCTTTTAATGGGTCTAATAACAGTAGTTATAGTTCCGAATGGATTTTAGAAAGCATAAATACCACTACTTTAAGCGCAGATAATGTGTCTACCATTACAGTACCTGCACGCTCACACTATGTTATGCAGTTTTGGGTGCCAACAGATGAACGCTATTATACATTAAAAGCCACATCTACATCAGATAATGCACTTCCTACCAGCGTTACTGCTAAAGTATATGGGTTAACGGGAGGTGTAAGGAATTTTAATGCTGAAGGCATTGGAATTATAGGACAAGTAAATAATTCTGATTATGGTCGAATAAGCTGTGTTTTCCAAAATTCAGCATATACTGCACAACCGATTGAGGTATCCTTATTTAATCAGAGAGCGACAATTTTTACATATCAATATTCAGATATTGATACGACAAGTGATGCAGATGTTCCTAGAAATAAATTATCTGGTCAGTATGTTTTTACAAATCATGTGAATAAAAACGCCAACTTCCTCATGACAGAGGACTCAACGGGGAGAATACCTTTGAACAGTGAGATACTAATTTTTGCTTCACATTGTAATGATAATGGACAAATAATGTTTCAGGACGGTAGCTTGTTTAATTTTAGTGAAAATATTGCTGCAGATTTAAAAGACGTGAACTTAGCATTGTTTTCTTGTTGTTATTCGTTAGGAGATAAGTTTGATTATCCAGTGTATTGTATACAATCAAGTTTGCCTGATGATATCAATAATTCTGTGGGAGCGTTAACAAGTAACGGAGGTGTTCCTAATGTAATAGGTTGGAAGCGAAACGTTAATGATCAAACAGCAAAAAACTTTTCTGATGCATTTTTTACTGAGGCATCAAAAGGTAAAACAATTAGGGCTGCGTTTTTGGATGCTTTAAAAAGCATTTTGGTTAGTATTCCTACAGAAAGTGATGATGGTGTTTTTTTTATTCAGAAAGAGGGGCATGAGAATGATAGAATATATTTAAATACTAACACCGATTCAATGATTATTCCAATGACTATCTCTTCGGAAGTAAATTCTCTTGACACATCGTTGTTAAATATGTTTGTATTGGAACAAGAAGAATTTTCATTTATAGAAGTACCGATCTCTGCAAATATATCTAGGTTTATAAAGACTGTATCTGGAATACCAACCAGTGATGTGTATATAGTCACAAGAAACAATGATAAAATAACAGAGATAAAAACAGCAACAGGAAGAACTCCTGATATTACTGTAGAAATAATTGAAGAATTAAATTTTCCAGGGTTTAGCAAATTGGATGTAACGGGAATAAACAATTTGATTAAAGAAAAGAATGGTAAAATAATTAAACAAGTTCAGGAAAATTATTATCTTGTAATAAATAATATTCTTACTCCGGTAACTCTTGTAAGAACTGATTATGAAAATTCTTTTGGAGCACTTATACAGGATATTAATATTTATAATCGGTTAGATAACTCAGTTATTCCTCAAGAAGATGTGATATTGTTTATTGGGTAATTCGGGGGGTGTGATATGAAAATTAAAAGAATTATTTGTTTTTTGTTAGTGCTGGTTACGCTTGTGCTTTTCTCTGCTTGTAGTAAAGATACAGAGAAAGGTGTGCTTTATCGTGGTCGTTCAGAACCGGTTTTGGATTTTATAGATGTTCAGATTGTCAATGATACGCTATATTATTCTTATGGTAGTAGTTCTCTTTATGATTTTAAATTATTTACATACGACCTAAAACAAAGCGGAGAACAATTGACAGTCTTACTTGATAATGTACAAACATATTATGCAACTGAGAATTATGTTTTTTATATCCCTTATAAAAAAACAGGCGAAAACGAAGTTAAATCAATTTTAAATCATAAAGTTGTAGCGCAAAATGATACGGAAACGCTTGTTAAGCTTTCTAAAGAGACAATAATATACAGATATAACAATAAAACAAAAGAGCGCGAAGAGTTTTTGAGAGTGCCGTATTTGTTGGATTTCCGTATTATAGACAATAAAATATATATGGCATATGAGGAAAATTTTACCAAAGGGGATAAAAATGGCAAGTTTGACAATTCGAAAAGAACCTTTTATTCATATGTTATTGACTGTGTTTCTTTAGAGGACAGCAGTGTCAGAGAAAATATTTTACGTTTAAACTATGCGTATAAAGACTTTTATGAGGAGGCTTCTTCGGAATTTCTGTCGCATCTCCCCACTGAAAATGTTCGACTTCAAGACTCACTTGATTTTGACGAAAGATGTATTGACGGATATTTGTATCGAGGCAAGAAAACATATTTGTATGGAATTCACGATGGCAAACTGTATTTCAGATATACTGATGAGAAGGAAAATTTGGTTAATGACAAAATTATAGAAACACTTTTATTTGCAAATGTTGATTTGAATACAAAAGTCACGGTTGACCTTTTTGAATGTGAAGATGTTGGCTCGAAGGCTGGATATGCATTGTTTTTTGGGGAGGAAAACATAACTCTATCATATAGTAAGATTGCTAACGCGACACAATACATTATTAAAGAAGTATTTGGTTATAATGGCGAGAAACTTGAAGAGAAAACAACTGAGACTGAGATTAGGTCAGCCAGACAACATTTGGAAGTTACAGACAATAATTCAAGATACGTACATGATGAAAACGGAAAAGTATGGTTTTTTGATGTATCGGACAAATTGAATAATGCGTACGATGGTAACGTGAAAAAAGTACATCCGGAGTATGATTTTGGTTTGCATCCCAGATTATTGTATGCTTCAGAGGACATGGTTGTTTTCGAAGAGTTTAAAAACAGAACGACACCAATAAGGCTGGAGGCGATTCTAAAAGACGGCACAGTGAGAAAGATTCCGATAACATGGATTGGCACATATCCGCCTGAAGACCAGATTAATTATGCTACTCCGTATGGAAATGTTTAGTTTTTAATAATGATTATTAGGTCGGCTGATTAGATAATAATTAGCCGACTTTTTTATGTCAAAAAATATAAGTTACTGAGTTTCGTGCAAAAACAGGTGAAAATTATACGAAAATGATGAGAGATGAAATTGATGAGTTTTTCAGCTGTTTTGATTTCGTGCAAAAATGGGTGGAAATTATACGAAATTGAGATGGAGAGAGTGGGTTGAAAAAATTTTTTGAAAATTTATAAATAAGTGTTGACAAGTCGTGATGTTTGTTGTATTCTCTGTAAAGAACATTTGCTTTACATTGTTTGAGCGAGATAAGTGTGCGTAAATGTTTGATATACAAGCGTCAAAGCGTAGGAGAAAAGTGCATCATGGCTGAAGATATTTATGAAATAAGTATGTTGTTAGATTTTTATGGTCAGCTGTTGACAGACAGTCAATATAAGTGTATGGATATGCACTATAATCATGATTTGAGTTTGTCAGAGATTGCTGATGAGATCGGTATCAGCAGACAAGGTGTACATGATTTCATAAAAAGAGGGCGCAGTGTGCTCTCTGATTATGAGAAAAAATTAGGACTTATGGCGAGATTTTGTGAGATTAAGAAGAATCTCAAAAATATACAAGAGGATTTGCAACTTGTTGATAAGAGCGAATTAACAGAGGGCAACTTGTATATGTTGGAGCAGATTGATAAAAATCTGGTTGAAGTAATAACGAAGATTTAAAGTTTTAAAGAGGTTAAAGAAATGGCATTTGAAAGCTTATCATCAAAGCTACAGGCTACAATAAAAAGATTAAAGGGACAAACTCGTGTTACAGAGAAAGATGTTAAGGAGTTTATGAGAGAAATACGCCTTGCTCTTTTAGAGGCAGACGTTAACTATAAGGTTGTTAAAGACTTTATAGCAAAAGTCTCTGAGAAGGCTGTAGGACAGGAAGTTCTTGAAAGCTTGTCTCCAGGTCAGCAGATAGTAAAAATTGTAGACGATGAACTTACTGAACTTTTGGGTGCAGAGGATTATAAGTTAGATCTTTCAAAAACACCGCCTAATGTTATTATGATGGTTGGTCTTCAAGGTACAGGTAAGACGACAGCTACTGCTAAGTTGGCTGCACACTTGAGAAAACAAGGCAGAAAGCCTTTGATGGCGGCGTGCGATATTTACAGACCGGCAGCTATTCAACAATTACAGGTATTGGGAAAGCAAATTGATATCCCGGTATACGCAGAAGGTACAGATGTTAAGGCTGCAAATATTGCTAAAAATGCAATCAAATATGCAATAAGAAATCTCAATGACATAGTAATCATTGATACAGCGGGTCGACTTCAAATTGATGAAGCTTTGATGGAGGAGCTTGCTGAGGTTAAAAAAGAGGTTAATCCGGCAGAGATACTTCTTGTTATCGATGCGATGACAGGTCAAGAGGCGGCTAATGTTGCACAAACATTTAATGATAAACTTGATGTTACAGGTATTATTTTGTCAAAATTAGACAGTGATACCAGAGGCGGTGCAGCCCTTTCCGTACGTGCGATAACAGGAAAACCTGTAAAGTTTGCTTCAAGCGGAGAGAAAATAAACGACTTTGAGATTTTCTACCCTAAGAGAATGGCAGATAGAATTCTCGGCATGGGAGATGTTCTCACGCTTATTGATAAAGCTGTTGAGATGTACGATGAAAAGCAAGCGGCGGACCTTGAAAAGAAAATTATGACACAGACATTTACGTTGGATGATTTTCTTGAGCAACTTCAACAGATTAAAAAGATGGGTGGCATAATGGGATTGCTTAAACTTTTACCCGGAGCGGGACAGGTAAAAGAGGAAGATATTGATGAGCGCCAGCTTGTTAAGATTGAGGCAATTATTAGGTCAATGACGAAGAAAGAAAAGAGAAATCCTGATATTTTAAATGCAAGCAGGAGAAAGAGAATTGCGGCGGGTAGTGGTACAACTGTGCAGGATGTCAACAGATTGATGAAACAGTTTGAGGATATGCGCGTTATGATGAAGAAACTTGGTGGCAAGGGTAAAAAAGGTATTGGCAGAAACTTATTTGGCGGTAAAATGCCGAAAGGTTTTATGTGAATATAAATTGAAACAAATTTTATGGTATATTACCGGAGGTGAAAGAACATGGTAAAAATCAGACTTAGAAGAATCGGAGCAAAGAAGGCACCTTTTTACAGAGTAGTAGTAGCAGAGTCAAAGTATGCAAGAGACGGTAGATTTATCGAAGAAATCGGCACATACAATCCTTTAGTAGATCCTGCTGAAGTTAAAATTGACGTTGAGCGCGCTAATTACTGGATTAAAAACGGCGCACAACCTACTGATACTGTTAAAGCTCTTCTTAAGAAAGCGCAAGAGGCATAATACAGAAAAAGGAGCATTACAATGAAAGATTTTTTGGAAATCGTGGTACGTCAATTGGTTGAACATCCTGAACAAGTAGTTGTTGAGGAAGAAGAATCAGAAAAAAGCATCACGTATAAGGTTAAAGTTGCAGAGGAAGACAAAGGTCAAGTTATCGGTAAAGAGGGCAAAATTGCAAAAGCTCTTCGTACAGTAACAAAGGCTGCTTCACGCAATATGCCGAAAATGGTTTTTGTTGACATTGTTTAATCAGTAGAATTGGGAGGGCATAGAATTTTGCTGGAAAGATTAAGAATCGGTGAAATTGTTAGTGTTCATGGTGTCAAGGGCGCACTTAAGGTGTTGCCTTTGACCGATAATCCCATTCGTTTTTGCTCTCTTGCTGAGGTAGATGTTGTACCCAAAAGAGGCAATCGCAATGGTATCGTCGACAAAAACGGCACTACTTATAAAGTAATATCAGCTACACCTGCCGGAAATGTTGTGCTTTTAAAGCTCTATGGCATAGATGATAGAGATAAAGCAGAACAATTCAGAGGTATGTTTCTTGAGATACCAAGAGAAAAAGCAGTTAAATTACCTAAAGATTCATATTTCATAGGTGATTTGTTAGGTTGTACAGTAAAAACTGAAGACGGCGAGGTTCTCGGTAAACTGACAGATGTACAATCTACAGGAGCTAACGACATTTATGAAGTTACTGAAATTGTTAACGATGGCGAGGGCTCAAATAAACCAAAAAAGAAAACAATATGGCTACCGGCCATTGGAGATGTTATAAAAGACGTAGACGTCGAAAAAGGCGAGATTATTGTTTCGCTTTTGCCGGGCTTGCGTGAAGTTTATGAAACAAGCGGAGAAGGCGAAGAATAACGTGACAAAAAGAATTGATATTTTAACGCTGTTTCCGGATATGGTTAATTCAGCGTTTCAGGAAAGTATAATAGCAAGGGCAGTTTCAAAAGGTCTTTTGGAGCTGAATTGCCATCAAATAAGAAAATATACGACGAATAAACAAGGCAAGGTTGACGATTATCCTTATAGTGGAGGCCCGGGCCTTGTTATGGCTTATCAGCCCATTGCTGATTGTATAAGGAGTATTTCCGAAGGTATTGAGTCAGAGGAAAAGCCCTACATAGTATATATGTCGCCTCAAGGCAAGCCTTTTAATCAAAAAAAAGCGCAAGAACTTTTGCAAAAAGAAAATATAATGATACTCTGCGGACACTATGAAGGTGTAGATGAGAGAGTATTGGAAGAATTTGTGGATGAGGAAGTTTCATTGGGGGATTTTGTACTTACAGGTGGAGAAATTCCTGCAATGGCAATAGCTGATTGCGTTGCAAGATTGATTCCGGGAGTGTTGGCAGAGGGCTCAGCGGAGAAAGAGTCGCATTCCGGATTGCTTCTTGAATATCCGCAGTATACACGCCCTGCAGAAATTGAGGGTAAAAAAATACCTGAAATATTACTTTCGGGAAAGCATGATGAAATTGAAAAGTGGCAGGTAAAGACGGCAGAGGAGCGTACAAAACTTAAACGTCCTGACCTGTATAAAATATATGAAGAACAAAAACTTAACAATGAGACATACTATTTCGATAACAGTGCAACTACAAGGCAAGATGATATAGTTACCGAAGAAATGTGTGATACAGTTAAGTTCTTATATGGCAACCCGTCCTCGCTTCATCATATGGGTTTGCTTGCAGAGAGAAAACTTACTGAGGCAAGGAAACAAATCGCTGAAACAATAGGCGCGACAGAAAAAGAAATATACTTTACGGCTTGTGCCACAGAAAGCAATAATTGGGCTCTAAAAGGCTATTTGGATGCAAATCCGAGAGCTGGTAAAAGAATAATTATATCGGCAATTGAGCATCCTTCTGTTTCAGAAACTGCTGCATTTCTAACAAAAAGTGGTTATACTGTAACAACTTTGCCGGTTAATAATAAAGGGATAGTTGATATAGAAGCTCTTAAAGAAGCTGTGACACTCGATACGGCGATAGTATCAGTAATGCATGTTAACAGCGAAACAGGAGCTGTGCAGCCTATTAAAGAGATTGTGCAAGCGGCAAAGTCAATCAATCCTAACGTTGCAGTGCATTCGGATTGCGTGCAAAGTTATGGTAAGATACCTGTTAATGTCAAAGCATTTGGGGTTGACATGATAAGTGTCAGTGCCCATAAGATACATGGTCCTCGAGGCGTAGGATTTTTATATGTTAAAGAAGGAGTACGCATTTCGCCATTGCTCAGCGGAGGCGGACAAGAGAAGTCTCTTCGTTCAGGTACGGAAAATTTGCCCGGAATAGCAGGTTTTGCCAAAATTGCAAAAAGAGCATGTGCAGAATTAAGTGCTAATGAAGAATATGTCAAAAAGCTGAATAATATTTTCAGAGAAATATTAACAGAGGAAATTAGGGCTTGTAATATAATTTCAAATGATGAATGTTGTCCTTATGTGCTTAATGTGGCATTTCCGGGATTGAGAGCCGAGGTTATACAGCATAGTGTAGAACAAAAAGGCGTGTATATTTCCGTGGGGTCAGCATGCTCGTCACACAAAAAAGACAGAAGCCCAACGCTCACAGCAATGGGATACAATAACAATGTAATAGATGGAGCTATAAGAATAAGCTTCACTTACCAAAATACGCCGGAACAGGCAGAATTTGCCGCAAAAGTAATTTGTGCTGAAGTTAAAAAGCTTTACGGCAGACGAAAAGGCAGAAGATAAAACAGGAGAATAAAAATGGACAGAATTATTTTAGCAAGAATCGGTGAAATTGCATTAAAAGGACTTAATCGTTGCACATTTGAGCAAAGATTGGCAAGAAATATGAAAGCGGCACTCTCAGACTGCGGACCGTGTAAAGTCAGATGGTCACAGTCAAGATATTTTGTAGAACCCGAAGGAGAAGAATTCCAATTTGAAAAAGCTTTGGAAATGCTCTCCGGGGTTTTCGGATTAGTATCAATAAGTCCGGCGTATGTCACAAAGTCGGAGTTTAATGATATTTGTGAGCTTGCCAAAGAAGTTGCGGCAAAGGCAATGAAACCGGGAAAAGATAAATATACTTTTAAAATTGAGACTAAGAGGGGACTTAAAACATTTCCGATGAGATCGCCTGAGATTTCAGCTGAGGTGGGCGGTGTTCTTTTGGAAACATTTGCCGGCAAACTTAAAGTTGATGTTAACAACCCGGATTTTATTCTTTATATTGAAGTTCGTGAAAATACTTATGTTTATACTGATATTTTAGAAGCACCGGGAGGTATGCCGACCGGTTCAAACGGCAAGGGTTGTTTGCTTATTTCAGGCGGTATTGACAGCCCTGTTGCGGGATATATGATCGCAAAAAGAGGCGTAAGTCTTTGTGCTGTACATTTTTACAGCTATCCTTATACAAGCGAAAGAGCAAAAGACAAAGTTCTCGAGCTTGCGAAAATCGTTGGCAGATATTGCGGTGGAATGAAGGTTTTCGTAGTGCCTTTTACGGAAATTCAGCTCGCCATTGATGAGCATTGCAGGGAAGAGCTGTCTACTGTTATTATGAGAAGATCAATGATGAGAATTGCAGAGCGAGTAGCGAGAAAGAGCGGTAGTTCGGCATTGATTACAGGAGAAAGCGTTGGACAAGTAGCAAGTCAAACGATGCAAGCTATTTACTGCACTGACGATGCGGCTGATATGCCGATTTTCAGACCTCTTATAGGAATGGATAAAATGGAAGTTGTTGCCATTGCGCGCAAAATCGGCACATTTGATACAAGTATATTGCCTTATGAAGATTGTTGTACTGTATTTACACCAAAACATCCTAAAACGAGACCTTCACTTTCAGAAGTGCTTGAAGAGGAGAAAAAGGCTGACTTTATTGCAATGGAAAATGAAGCTTTTGAAGGAATCGAAGTTGTTTACTGCTGATGTAGATAATTAATATTGTATATTTAAAACCGAAAGTAGGTAAGAGTTTTGGATATTTTAAATTACGGAATATTAAGTACGTCATCAATTGCGCCGCGATTTATTGCGGCAGTTCGTGAGTCAGGAGCAGGAAATATAATTGCATTGTCTTCGCGTACAACTAAAAAAGCAGAAGAAAAAGCAAAAGAGTGGGGTATTCCCAAAGCATATGGCAGTCATATAGAATTGTTAAAAGATCCTGAAGTGAATATTGTATATATTTCATCTGTGAATTCAGAACATTATTCACAGGCAAAAGCAGCTCTTGAATATGGTAAGAATGTTATCTGCGAAAAGCCTTGTACTATGAGACCTGATGAAACCAAGGAGCTTTTTACCATTGCTCGAGAGAAAAAACTGTTTTTAATGGAAGCAGAAAAAATGCTTTTCTTGCCGGCACTTGTTGAAGTTAAAAATCGTATAGAGAATGGCGAATTAGGTAAAATTTATATGGCTGATATGAGTCATTCTTTTTCGTCTTCTTACAATACATGGATGTTTGATCCAAAGTTGGGTGGAGGACCATTATATTCCAGTGGAATTTATGCTGTTCAATTACTTTTGTGGATGTTCGGTGATATAAAAGATATTGGAGGGGAATGCAGCAAATTTTCTGACGGTATTGCATGGCAATATATTTTGTCGGGAGAAACGGAAAGCGGTGTGCTTTTTTCTGCAAAAAACAGTACAAGAGGTATTTTGGATAATACTGCAAAAATTTTCGGAGAAAAAGGTTGGGTGGAAATACCTGAATATTGGAAGGCGCGCAAAGCGATTTTTCATATTAACGGATGTGAAGATGATATTATCGAATATCCGTGCAAATATGAGCTTGCTTATGAGGCAATACATATTAAAGAATGTTTGTTAAATAAATTAATTACCAGTCCTGTGGTTACTGAAAATATATCAGTAAAAGGAATAGAAGCACTTGATAAGATTGTGAAAGAGTGGTAATAAATAAGGGTGAGTTAAAAAGTAAATTGAAATTTTTATAAAAAGCTAAAAAATGTCAAAATTTTGTTTGACGAGCAATAAAAAATGTGTTATACTACTCAGCGTTTTCGGGGTGTAGCTCAGTTTGGCTAGAGTGCTTGCTTGGGGTGCAAGAGGTCGCCTGTTCAAGTCAGGTCACTCCGACCACGAAAAAGGCTTTTTGTTGCATATAGCACAAAAAGCCTTTTGTGTTTTTGAGGTATTAATTATATAAATTGGTAAAGTGTCCGAAACAGTGCCGGACATAATTTGAAAAAATTCTCCCTCAAAAGGGCGATTCTTGGGGAGAAAAACACTTAAAAAGAGTCGTCAGAAGATTAAAAACATCTTTTTTTGCTGTTTTTTATGAAAAATCGCATGTTTTGAGGAGAAAAAATCTGATTTTCTCACAAAATTAGCGGTTTTTGGGGAGAAAAATGTACATTAATAAAAAGGGGTGCAGATTTTCATGGATAATAAAGATGAAAAAGTGTTTCTTGAATGGCAAAAGTCAGAGCCGGTAGACCCGTCGATTTTGACAGATGAGTTTTGTGCCAATGCAAGAAAAATTCTTGATATGGGTATAGAAGAAATGCCGGGTTACTCATTTGACTGCGTTTGCGGTAAGCATCATAGTGTGGATATGAAGCACCTTTTGTCAGGAAGCGGAGCTGTAGAGCGACTTCCTGAAATATTAGATAAATATCCTGAGAAAAAATCAAAAACTATACTTTTGCTCTGTGACGATAATACGTGGAAAGCCGGCGGCGAGCGTACCCTTTCCGTATTAGAAAAAGCGGGATACAAAGTAAAAGTGCTCAAACTTGAAACGAAGAACTACCACATGCTGGTGCCTAATGAGCAAGCACTTGGCACAGTGCTTGTGAATGTGACAGACGATGTGGGATTTATGGTTGGAGTAGGCAGTGGCGTTATCAGCGATATTACGAAGCTCGTGTCATATAAGACGAAGAGACAGTCAATTGTTGTGGGTACGGCACCATCTATGGATGGATACGCGTCGATGAATGCAGCTTTTGTGATTGATGGACACAAAATTACTTACAATGCACACTATCACACTTGTATTGTGGCAGATACGAAAATTATGCAGACTGCTCCTGATGAGCTTTTTAGGGCAGGTTACGGCGATATAGTGGGCAAATACACAGCTCTTTCCGACTGGAGACTTACCAAAACTGTAAATGATGAGCATTACTGTGAAATTACGGCTAAATTGGTAGAAAATGCCGTGAATATTTGTGTAGACAATACAGAGGCGTATTTTAAACGCGAAGAAAAAGCAATAGAAAGAATGAATGAAGCGTTGATACTCACGGGAATATCAATGGGTATTACGGGTTATACGAGACCGGCTTCAGGAAGTGAACATCATCTTTCCCATTATTGGGAATTAGACGCAGTAGAGAAGGGCATACCGCATCCGCTCCACGGAAATTCAGTGGGACTTGCCTCAATCGCGTCGGCAGAGGTTTACGACATTATGAGTAAACGATTTGAAACTGTAGCTAAAATTAATGCACCAAAACCGGATTTCTTGAGGGAAATATATTCAAAGGCAGGCAGTGCATTGACACCTAAGGAGCTTGGTGTTTCAGAAGAAGTATTCAGGGCGAGCCTTAAAAACGGATATAAAATAAGACCAAGATATACAATTTTCAACTTCACTAAAGACCATGGTATGTTAGAGGAAGTTGCTGATATGGTTGCAGACAAAATGTGTAAATAAAAACAGATTGTTTAATAATCAGAAAAGAAGATAATCAGATTAGAAGATAAGTAGGTACAAGATATGAACATTGTAGCAGACCTTTGGAAAGATTATGAAATATTGGATGCCGGAGACGGTATGAAGCTTGAAAGATGGAAAAACGTCATTCTTTCACGTCCTGATCCGCAAGTTATTTGGAAGCCTGTTAAACCTGAGCTTTGGGCAAAGGCTAATGCCAAATACAATAGAAGCAAAACAGGTGGCGGCGCTTGGAATTTCTGTAAGAATATGCCATCTAAGTGGACAATTGAGTATGATAATCTTAAATTTTATATAGAGCCGACAGGATTTAAGCATACGGGACTTTTTCCGGAGCAAGCGGCAAACTGGGAATGGATGCGCCAAATGATTTCAGAAAGAGTAGCTAAGGGCAAAACAGTAAAAGTGCTTAATCTTTTTGGATATACAGGTGGTGCAACGGTAGCGGCATCTTCTGCGGGTGCGGAAGTGTGCCACGTTGATGCTTCTAAAGGCATGGTGCAAAGGGCACGCGAAAATGCGGAGCTTTCAGGACTTGGGGGCAATGTAATAAGATATATAGTTGATGATGCTTTTAAGTTTGTGGCTCGTGAAATTCGACGTGGTAACAAATATGATGCTCTTTTGATGGACCCTCCGTCATACGGTAGAGGCCCGGGTGGAGAAGTTTGGAAATTAGAGGACAATCTTCATGATTTTGTTGGAGAGTGTATGCAACTTTTAAGTGATGAACCGTTGTTCTTCTTATTAAACTCATATACAACAGGTTTTTCTTCAACTGTTACGGCGAATCTTATTAGAATGCATCTGCCTGAACATATTAAGAGTGAAGACAAGGGTCATATTGATCACGGTGACGTGCTTTTGCCAATATCTTCCATGAAAGGAACTTATTTGCCTTGTGGTTCGTTTGCTGCTTGGAAGGCTGATTTTTAAAGTATGAAGTTAGATATATTGTATGAAGATAATCACATAATCGGAGTTGTAAAGCCTGCAGGAATACTGTCGCAATCAGACGGCAGTGAGCCCGAAGGGGAGGATATGCTTTCGATAATAGGTGAATATTTGAGAGTGAAATACAATAAACCGGGAAAAGCTTTCGTAGGTCTTGTACACAGATTGGACCGTAATGTCGGAGGTACGATGTTTTTTGCCAAAACATCAAAGGGCGCATCGAGATTATCGGATTCAATGAGAAAAGGTACTTTTAAAAAAGGTTATTTTGCTCTTGCCGAGGGTGATATTAAGAAAAAAAACGGAGTTCTCCGCAATTATTTATATAAAGACGAGCGCAAAAACATTGTCACAGACGATCCAAAGCGGGGCAAAGAGTCAATACTTGTTTATGAAACTGTTGGCAAAATTGGCAATTATACGCTTGTTTTTGCAATTCCTGTCACCGGTCGTACTCATCAAATCAGAGCGCAGCTTGCTTTCAGCGGCCATCCTCTGGCAGATGATGTGAAATACAAAGGTAAGCGCGTAAGTCATGGCGAGATATCTTTTCCGGCGCTGTGGTCAGGTGTGATTAGCGTAAAGCATCCGACAAAAGAAGAAGATGTGATAATAAAAAGCATTCCGTATGGTGAAAACGCGAGCGAAACGTGGAACAAACAAGACCGATGCGTGAGAGAATTGTGTGAAGAATATTTGAAAGGATTTGGAAATGATGAATTTAATCGCCTCTACGGCCTTTGGAATTGAATCGTGCGCAGCTTTTGAGCTGAAAAAACTTGGTGCGGAGAATGTTGAAACGCGCAATGGCAGAATAGACTTTCAAGGCGATTTTGAAACAGTCGCTAAAGCTAATATGCATTTAAGATGTGCGGAGCGTGTTTTTATAAATATGGGCGAGTTTAAAGCTGTTACATTTGAAGAACTTTTTCAAGGCACAAAAGCTATTGAGTGGGAAAATTTCTTGCCTGTTGATGCTTGTTTCCCTGTTTCCGGTAAATCTGTAAAATCTACACTTCACAGCGTACCCGATTGCCAAGCAATAGTAAAAAAGGCAATTGTTGAGAGATTGAAAAGTGTATATAAAGTTGATTGGTTTAAAGAAACAGGACCAGTCTATAAAATAGAAATTTCGATTTTAAACGATATAGCATTGCTCACAATAGACACATCAGGTTCAGGCCTTCACAAAAGAGGATACAGAGAGCTTGCTGTTAAAGCGCCGATTAAAGAGACGCTCGCGTGCGCTTTGATTGATCTCAGCAGATGGAAGCCTGACAGACCTCTTTTGGACCCGTTCTGCGGTTCCGGTACAATCGCCATCGAGGCGGCTATGATAGGTAAGCACATAGCTCCCGGCTTGAATCGCGAGTTCGACTTTGAGAAGTGGTCTTGTGTTGACGCTTCTGTTACGGAAAAGGTTCGCTCTGAAGCAAGGGCAGCGGTACTTTCAGACGAAGAAGCGAATTTGAGAATATATGCATCGGATATTGACTATTTTGCACTCAAACAAGCTAAGAAAAATGCAGAATTGGCAGGAGTTGGGGGATGTATTCATTTCCAAAAATTAGACTATTCAAAGGCCGGTTCAAAGTATGAGAAAGGTTTTATTGTGACGAATCCGCCATATGGTGAGAGACTTGAAGATGAAAATTATGCTATAGAACTTTATAAGGGAATGGGTAAGACATTCAGTAAGTTTAACGATTGGTCTTATTTTGTTATAACATCAAATAAGTTTTTTGAAAAGTATTTCGGCAGATATGCGGACAGGCGCAGAAAGCTTTATAATGGTCGTTTGGAGTGCTGCTTGTATCAGTATTTTAAGAAGCCCGAAGAAGTACAGAGTAAGGTTTCCGTAAAGCCCAAGGAAAATAACAAAGACGGTAAAAAAAAGATATACAAAAAGTCAAATAAGTGATAGAATAACACGGTAAATTTTGCGTTTCGAAAGGAGCTTTTAATATGAAAAAAGTTTATGAAGGTAAAACAAAAGATGTATACGAGCTTGATAACGGTAATGTTATGCTTAAGTTTAAAGATGACTGTACAGGTAAAGACGGTGTATTCGATCCCGGTGAAAACTCTGTAGGTCTTACAATAGAAGGTATCGGCAAAGCTAATTTGCAGACATCAATTTATTATTTTGAGCTTCTTAAAAAAGCAGGAATCAAAACACATTATGTTGGTGCAGATCTTGAAAACGCTACAATGGAAGTTCTTCCCGGTAAAGTTTTCGGTCACGGACTTGAAGTTATCTGCCGACTCGTAGCTACAGGAAGCTTTATCCGCAGATACGGTGAGTATATTAAAGACGGTACGGTTTTAGAAGGCGGATATGTTGAATGTACATTTAAAAATGACGAAAAGGGCGATCCGCTTGTTACAGCTGAAGGTTTGGCTGCATTGGGTGTTATGTCACTTGATATGTTTAACAGCATGAAAGAGCAGACATTAAAGATTACTAAAATCGTTGCTGATGATCTTAAAACATTGGGACTTGATTTGTGGGATATTAAGTTCGAGTTCGGCTATAATAACGGAGAGGTTATTCTTATTGACGAGATTGCTTCAGGTAATATGCGTGTATACAAAGATGGCAAAATCGTTGATCCTGTTGAACTTACAAAGATTATTAACAATAGATAATAATTATTACAAACGGAGAGTTTAATTAGCATGAAAAATGTTGCGGTTATAGGTTACGGCGGACAAGGTGCGTGGCATTGCGACCAGATACTTAAAAGTGATGTTTGTACTTTGAAAGGTACTTACGATATAAGAGAAATTCGCAATGACGCAGCTAAAGAAAAAGGGATTTTTGTATACGATTCTAATGAATCAATTTTTGCAGATCCTACAGTTGATATTGTTGTTATAGCCGTACCCAATGATTCTCATGAGTATCTTGTGTTAAATGCATTAAAGGCAGGCAAGCATGTAATATGCGAAAAGCCTGTTGAAATGTCAGTTGCTTCTGTTGATAGGATGATAACTGCTGCACAAGATGCGAACAAGCTGTTTACAGTTCACCAGAACAGACGCTGGGATGTGGATTTTCTTGCTATAAAGCAATTGGTTGAAAGCGGAAACATCGGCAAACCGTTGTGCATAGAGTCTCGCATTCATGGCTCTAGGGGCATTCCCAGTGATTGGAGATGCGAAAAGGAACATGGCGGCGGTATGATTTTTGACTGGGGTGTACATCTCATAGACCAAATGCTCCAAATTTGCAAACAAAAAATCACTCGCCTTTATTGCAGTTGTTCGCACATTACAAATAAAGAAGTTGATGACGGATTTAAACTTGATTTGTATTTTGAAGATGGTGCTACTGCACATATAGAGCTTGGTACCTACAACTTTATTGCAATGCCTCGTTTTTATATGCAAGCCGAGAAAGGGTCCGCAATAATTTCCGACTGGAAGCATAAATGTCATGTCGCTAAACTTACAAAGTGGGTGGAGAAGGATGTGACTCCGGTACAAAATGCTGCCGGCATCACAAAAACAATGGCTCCTCGTGACTCGTTGACACTTGATGAATATGATATTGAGATACCTAAGAGTGATGTCCATGAGTTTTACAGAAATTTCTGTTTGGCTATTGATGGCAAAGCAGAGCAGATAGTAAAGCACAGCGAGATTCGCAGAGTGATGCAGGTAATTGAAGCGGCGTTCTTATCTGATGAAAAGAAACAAGTGCTTGAAGTGAATATTTAATAATTTTAGGGCTGTTTTTACAGCCCTTTTTTTATGAGGATTAGATGCGACTGAAAAATTTTCTGTTAAAAAATAAGAAAAGCACAGAAAATCTTTTGTCAGATCAATTTGAAATGTTTTGCGATTATATCGCAGACCTCTTGTCTGGTGTCTAAATTGCTTTCTTGCCTTACAACCGTAAAGAAGCCGCTGTTTGCGTATTCTTCATAATGCTTTTGGCTGTTGATAAGAGCGAGCCCTTGTCTGTAATTCTCCATAACAGCTTCGGGATTATCACAACTGTCTATGACACTTAGTAAAAATTGCTTGTCAGGGTCGTCTCTGTCAAAAAATCTCTCTACGCTCATTGATTGAGGCGAGAGCATCACTGCAACATGGTCATAATCTGAAATTTCTTTTAAAATATCAACAGGTATGCTGGTGTCAACGATGACTTTTTTGTCTTTTGCTACGGAAATCAGTTCGGCTACTTCAAATTCTGCCGCTTCTCTTCCTGTACTGTAAATCCATCTTTCGTATTCTTCAGGGGAGCGTGTGACAAAATGTTTCCAATCTTTAATATTGTTTATATAACTGATATCAGGCTGTAACTCGGGCGTTGCCACAACAGATGATATCTTAGCGTGATAATTTTCGCCGCAAAAAATCATATCGTACTGTTCAGCAAGCATTTTAACTGTGGTTGATTTACCTGCGTAAGCAGTACCGGTTATGAAATATACATTTTTAAGATAATGTTTTAATATATTGTTTTCAATTTTCATTATGTGATACCTCATAAGTGTATTTTGCTATAAGTGTCTTTTCTATGCTGTCATCGCTTGTATCTGCAATCAAGGCTCTTTTATATGTGTAGCCTTCGTGCTCTAAACAAATTTCAAGCATAAAAAGAAATATTCCTATATCTATTTTATTATAATATCGCACTTTTTCGGCAGGCATAATGCCTCGTTTGCCCGGCTTTTTGTATCTGTATATCATCAAGTTATTATCAATATTTTCAACTATCCAAGGTTGAGTGTTGCACGCACTGGGGGTGAAGCGAACAATTTCCGCAATGTCTAAAGTGTCGCCGCTCCAAATATCGTCTAAAGGTTTTCTTTTGGATTTGAACATATCTTTACGGAACTTTTCTTCGGGCATTTTGGCCATTGAAATCATAATGACAAATTCAAGGCCGTTGATTTGCATTTCTTGCGGTTTGCCTATGCCAAACCACAAAGCACCTATGTTTTGTGAGGCAAGATATAAATCAATTTGCTCGCCTATGTAGCCGATGTTTCGCAGATATTCTCCTTTGGCTTCACTGTAGAACAAAATGCAATACTGTCCTCCGCGCTTGCAAGATGTCTCACTTTCAGGAACAATTTGAATCTCCGTCCTGATATCAGGGTAGAGGGGCTTTACGGTTTTGATAAAGTCCTTAACAGCGCCGAGTTCGCAATCTGTAAGTGCTTCCGTATCTTTGAATATATGAAATGATTTTCTTTTGAAAATTTGTTTGTAGTAGTCCATAGTTGCTCCTGAAGAATGAATATGTGCTGTAGATACTATTTTATTATATAAGCTTTGGTAAGTAAAGTCGAATATGGTCTAATAAGGTTTAATTATGACGAACGATTGTTCTTGCTTGCGGATTATCATTGTAGTAAAATAATCTCATGGGCAAACCATAACGGTAGCGGTTACGTTCCTTATTCCTATAGATAAGTCTGAAAGATAGGCTTTAATCTAAACGGAAAGGGAGGTGATTTGTATGAGTGACTATGAAATATTTGCAATTTTACTTAGAGTAATTGAGCTTGTTTTAATAGCTAATTTATATAAAAGCACAAAAAAATAACCGCCCCACGCTCCATTGGGC
>JBGVNN010000066.1:0-41651 GCA_045125595.1 Candidatus Egerieisoma sp. | reverse complement strand
AGGAGATTATTGGGACATAATTGATTTGCTTGATGCATTAGATAATAAAGATGCTCCGGTTTTATATATACTTGGTGAATCAGATTATCTACCGCCTAATTCTAAAAATTTATCTGATGATTGGAATATGTGCATATTTCCGAATGAAAAAACTAAGTTAATGCAACATTTTGAGGACATTGGTGTTCAATTTGTATATCCTATTACTCCTATAGAGAAGAATGGCGAAAGTATATATTTTACCGGTATTAATTATTATGAAAACAAATTTGATGATGTTAACTTTGATGTTGATAAGCATTTCAGCATATGCGTTACACATAAACCGATTGATTATGATGTAAATGCTCGTTTGGCTGAAGTTAATAAATCAAGACTACATGAAGTTGACTATGATTTGTCTATATCTGGGCATACTCATGCCGGTGGTATTCGACTTCCTTTTCTTGGTGCATTATTTGTTGAAGGTAAAGGTGTTTTGCCCCAGGATGAAGATACATCCGGATTACATTCAGATGGGCAGGGGAGATTTAATTATATATCGCCCGGATTAGGTTCTGCCGGATTCCCCGGTTTTAGATTTTATAATCCACCTACATTATCAGTTATAACTTTAAATAAGGCATAATAAAAAAACCAAAAGCAAAAAGCTTTTGGTTTTTTGTTTTTTTATGTGTTATTCATTAAGCAATGCAGTATCTGCTTTGACTGTAGGAGCCATCGATGGATCGATTTCCATAATTATTGGAAGAATCATAGGATTACGTTTTGTTTGTTCGTAAACGTAATTGTGAATTGCATCTCTAATACCTGTTTTCTTTAAAGACCAATCATTTTTGCGGATGGTTGACAATGTGTCAGTTCTGTTTAATGCTTCTAAAGTTACTTCTTTTATATGAGTAATCATTTCTTCAGATTCACGCATATAAACAAATCCTCTTGAAATGATATCAGGACCTGATAAAACTTCGCCCGTTGCCGAATTAATAGACATTACAGCAACGATAAGACCGTCTTCTGCTAAGTGTCTTCTGTCACGAAGAACAATATTACCAACGTCACCAACACTAAGTCCATCGATAAGAACATTACCTGCTGTAACCATTTCGTCTGTATGAATCTCATCTCCGTCGAATTCAAGAACTCGACCGTTGTCCATGATAAATACGTTTTCGTCAGGCATTCCCATTCTCGAAGCAATACCTTTGTGTCTTGTAAGCATTCGGAACTCTCCGTGCACAGGCATAAAATACTTAGGTTTAACAATTGCTTGAATGAGTTTTAACTCTTCTTCGCATGCATGTCCGGAAACATGGACTTCTGCCAAAGATTTATATATAACATTTGCGCCGCGCTTAAAGAGTTCATCTATCATTTTGTTGATAGGCTTTTCGTTTCCGGGAATAGGACTTGCTGAAATAATAACTGTATCGCCGGGGACGATATCGATTTGTCTGTGAGTTGCAACAGCCATCCTTGTTAAAGCTGACATTGGCTCGCCCTGGCTACCTGTAGTGATAACAACGAGCTCTTCGGGCGGGTATTTATCGATGTCTTCGATATCAATTAAAGTATTCTCTGTGTGTTGCATGTATCCTATTTGTAAGGCAACATCAATAACGTTTACCATACTTCGTCCGCAAAGAACACATTTTCGATTGAATTTAACAGCGGTATCAATAATTTGCTGTACTCTGTGTACATTTGAGGAGAATGTTGCAACGATAAGACGTCCTTTTGTTCTGGAGAATATATCATCGAATGTCGATCCGACTGTTTTTTCTGACATTGTGAATCCTTTGCGTTCGGCATTTGTGCTATCAGCCATTAAAAGCAAAACGCCTTTTTCGCCGAGCTCAGCAAAACGCATAAGATCAATAGGTGCTCCGTCGATAGGAGTATAGTCTACTTTAAAATCGCCTGTGTGTATAATAGTGCCACATGGGGTATAGATGGCAAGCGCACATGCGTCTGCAATACTATGATTTGTTCTGATAAATTCTATACAGAAATCGCCCTTCATTATCATTTCACTGTGTTTAACTACTTGAAGGTTTGCTGAAGATGCAAGGTTGAAATCTTCAAGCTTTTTTTCTACAAGAGCCAGCGTTAATTTTGTACCATAAATAGGTACATTGATTTCTTTAAGAAAATAGGGTAGTGCACCGATATGATCTTCGTGTCCGTGTGTTAAAACAATAGCACGAAGTTTATCTTTTTTTTCTATAACGTACGAAAAGTCAGGAATAACAGCATCTATACCGGGCATATCGTCCTCGGGAAATGCCACACCGCAATCGACAAGTATCATATCATTGTCTGTTTCGAATACAGTAAGGTTTTTTCCGATTTCTCTTATACCGCCTAACGGAATAACTCTAAGCTTTTTATTGTTTTTAGAAAGTTGAGCCATAAAAAATAATCCCTCCAATATTATAATATACGCTCTCTAAATATATTATTATCAGTACGGCTACTTAAAAATAATCATCAAATAAAGCATCGTACTTAGTAAGTAAATACGATTTGTTCGTTGACTTAGAATATTAACATAAAACCGAACAAATATAACATGATGTTATTATAGCATTATTTTGAAAATTTTCAATATAATAATTTTAAATAATAATTAAAAATCAGTGCGGAAATTTAAAAATGTACTTGCATATGATATCTATATTTGATATAATAATACGGCTATTGAATTACACACGATTTTTGATCTTGTGCGTTGTTGATGTTTAAATAACATTTGTGCATTGGAAATGAGAAAATCGGAGGTTAAAAAAACAAAGGAGGACAAAAAAATGGCAGTAATTTCAATGAAGCAATTGCTTGAAGCAGGTGTTCATTTCGGACATCAAACAAGAAGATGGAATCCTAAAATGGCTGAGTACATCTTCACAGAAAGAAATGGGATCTACATTATAGATCTTCAAAAGACAGTTAAAAAAATCGATGAGGCATATGCTTTCCTCGTTGATATCGCTAAAAACGGCGGTGAGGTACTTTTCGTAGGTACTAAGAAACAAGCTAAAGATTCTATTGTTGAAGAAGCTATCAGAGGCAATCAATACTATGTAAACAACAGATGGCTCGGTGGTATGCTTACTAACTTTAAGACAATCGAAAAGAGAATTGCTAAGCTTAATAAACTCAATGACATGGAGGAAAAAGGTGTTTTTGAGCGTCTCCCCAAGAAAGAAGTAATTTTACTTAAGGCTGAGCGTGAGAAACTTGAGAAAAATCTCGGCGGTATTAAGAACATGAAGAAGCTTCCTGCTGCACTTTTCGTAGTAGACCCCAGAGTTGAGAAAAATGCTGTATCAGAAGCTAAGAAACTTGGTATTCCGGTTGTTGCTATTGTTGATACAAACTGTGATCCTGATGAAATTGATTACGTTATCCCCGGTAACGATGATGCAATCAGAGCTGTAAAACTTATTGCAGGCAGAATGGTTGATGCTATCATCGAAGGCAGAGAGGGCGATGCAGGCGTTAGCGAAGTTATTGAAGAAGCATCTGAAGATGTTGAGATTACAGAGGAGGCATAAGAAATGGGTATTTCTTTGGAGTTAATTAAAGAGTTAAGAGAGAGAACATCTGCTGGTATAAACGATTGTAAAAAAGCTCTTGCTGAGACAAATGGTGATATTGATAAAGCTGCTGATTTCCTTAGAGAAAAAGGTCTTGCTGCAGCTGCTAAAAAAGCCGGTCGTATTGCAAGCGAAGGTATTGTTGAGTCATACATTCATGCAGGCGGCAGAATTGGCGTTCTTTTAGAAGTAAACTGCGAGACAGACTTTGTTGCAAAGAATGAAGTTTTCCGCAACTTTGTTAAAGATGTAGCAATGCATATCGCTGCAGTTAACCCTCTTTATATTTCAAAAGAAGATGTTCCTGCTGAGGACATTGAAAGAGAAAGATCAGTTCTTAGAGCACAAGCTCTCAATGAGGGTAAACCTGAAAAAATCGTTGATAAAATGGTTGAAGGTAGAATTGCTAAATTTTATGAGAATTATTGTTTACTTGAGCAGCCTTTCGTTAAAGATGGCGACAAAAAAGTAATTGACATTCTTAATGGTTTAATTGCTACAATAGGTGAGAAGATTACTGTTAGACGTTTCGTTAGATATGAAAAAGGCGAAGGTCTTGCAAAGAAAGAAGAAAACTTTGCTGAGGAAGTTCAAAAACAATTACAGTAATTAACCTTGTTTTTATTCGGGGCTTTGAAAAAAGCCCCTTTTTTTAAATATTTTATTATTTAATAGGAGGATTTCATAATGAAGGAGCCTGTATATAAGAGAGTTTTGATTAAAGTAAGCGGCGAGGCATTGGCTTGTAAAACAGAAAGTGGTAAAAGTTTTGGAATAGATTCTAATATGCTTTTGAACGTTGCAGAGAACATCAAACAAATATATGATATGGGAGTACAAATTGCCATAGTTGTTGGTGGCGGTAATTTTTGGCGTGGTGCTCAAAATGGTAAAATGGATCGTACAAGAGCTGATCATATCGGAATGCTTGCTACAGTTATGAATTCTCTTGCTCTTGCTGATGCAATTGAACAACAAGGTATATCGGTTAGAGTTCAAACAGCTATTGAAATGCAAGAAATTGCTGAACAATATATTAGAAATAAAGCTGTTCGACATCTTGAAAAGGGTAGAGTAACAATTTTTGGATGCGGCACAGGAAATCCTTTCTTTACTACTGATACTGCGGCTGCATTAAGAGCGGTTGAAATTGGTGCCGATGTTATTTTGTTGGCTAAAAACGTTGATGGTGTTTATGATAAAGATCCTGTTTTATATACTGATGCTAAAAAGTATTCCAGAATTTCGCACCAAGAAGTTTTACAGAGAAATCTTAAAGTAATGGACTCTACCGCTGCTTCACTTTGTCGTGATAATAATATTAAAATTCATGTATTTGGAGTTAAAGAGTCAGGCAATATGATTAAGGCCGTTTGCGGTGAAGATATCGGTACTGTTGTTGAGTGATATTAGTATACGGAGGTTTTTGATATGTTAGATAGAGTTTATAATTTTTCTTCTGGTCCTGCTGTTTTGCCTGAATCTGTATTATTAAAAGCACAAAATGAAATGCTCAATTATAATGGTTCAGGAATGTCTGTAATGGAGATGAGCCATAGATCAAAAGTTTATGAAGAGATTATTTATGGTACGGAGAAGCTTTTCAGAGAGTTGATGGATATTCCTTCTAATTATAAAGTTTTATTTTTACAAGGTGGTGCTTCTACTCAATTTGCTGCTATTCCTCTTAATATAGGTAATAATTCTGGTATAGTTGATATTATCGGTACAGGTATGTGGACCAATAAAGCTGAATCAGAAGCTAAGAAGTATTGTAATGTAAATGTTGTTGCATCATCAAAAGACAAGACTTTCACGTATATTCCACAAACTAAACGTGAAGATTTTTCTCCTAATGCTGACTATGTTCATATTTGTTGGAATAATACTATTTACGGTACAAGATATACGGAAATACCTGATGTTGGAAATGTTCCTCTTGTTGTTGATATGTCTTCTTGTATACTTTCAGAGAAAATCGATGTTTCTAAATTCGGTATTATTTTTGCCGGAGCTCAGAAGAATATCGGTCCTGCAGGCCTTACTGTAGTAATTATTCGAGAAGACCTTATAGGTAAACATCGCGAAACTACGCCAACAATGCTTACATATGAGATAATGGCTAAAAATGATTCTCTTTATAATACTCCTCCAACATATTCAATTTATATTTGTAAACTTGTTCTTGAATGGCTTAAAGAATTAGGTGGAGTAGATGCGATTCAAATAATTAATGAAAGAAAAGCTAAGTTGTTTTATGATTATCTTGATTCATCAAAGTTATTTAAAGCAACTGTTATGGGTAAAGATAGATCTATAATGAATATTCCTTTTGTTACAGGCGATGAAGAGATTGACAAAAAATTCGTTGCAGCTGCTACAGATGCAGGATTTGTTAATTTAAAAGGACATCGTTCCGTTGGTGGTATGCGTGCTTCAATTTACAATGCAATGCCAGAGCAAGGAATCATTGATTTAATTGAATTTATGAAAAAATTTGAAAGCAAATAAATTGCTCTTTTGAGTTAATTATGTTATATTGAGAAAAAATGAGATTGGAGTTTTATTTATGATTAACAAAAGTGACTATAATCAATTTTCAGAAAAAATGGATCGTACAATAGCAGTTCTTGGAGAACAGCTTGCTACAGTCCGTGCGGGAAGAGCAAATCCTGCTATACTTGATAAGATTACTGTTGAATATTACGGTACAGAGACACCTATTAATCAGGTTGGTAATATTACTGTTCCTGAAGCTCGTATGCTTGTTTTTCAGCCTTGGGATGCAACTGTGTTAAAAGCAGCTGAAAAAGCAATTCAAAAATCTGATATTGGAATTAATCCAAACAATGACGGTAAAACTCTTAAACTTATATTTCCGCCTCTAACAGAAGAGCGTCGTGTAAGTCTTACAAAACAGGTTAAAAAATATGGTGAAGATGCAAAAACAGCTACACGTAATATTCGTCGCGATGCTATTGATTATTTCAAAAATCTTAAAAAGAAGAATGAAATAACAGAAGATGAACAAAAAGAAGCAGAAAAAGAAATTCAAAATATAACTGATAAACATATAGCTCAGATTGACAAAGTTATCGCAAATAAAGAAAAAGAGCTTATGGAAATTTAATTTTCAGTAAGATACAATTGGATATTTGCTATGATTGAAAACATAGAGAAAATTGATAATAATACAATTATTTATAAAGGTGAGGTACTTAATGTGCCTCACCATATCGCTGTTATACCGGATGGTAACAGAAGATGGGCAAAAGAACGCGGATTACCTGCCGTTGCGGGTCATAAGGAAGGCGTTGAAACTTACAAGTTACTTCTTGAAAATGCAGCTGATTTGGGTATTTCATATGTTACTTTTTATGCCTTTTCTACAGAAAATTGGAAACGCAGTAAAGCTGAAGTTGAAGGTTTAATGTCATTGCTTGCTTTGCAACTTAAGAATTTTGATAATATTCTTGGAAAAAACAAGAATAAGATATGTTTTAAAGTTATAGGCAATCGTTCGGCGCTGTCTTCTTCACTTCAAAAAGCTATACAAAAAATGGAAGAGAAAACAAAAGATAATAAAGATTTAACAGCAATCATTGCCATTAATTATGGTGGAAGAGATGAAATTGTTAATGCTGTTAAACAGATACTCAAGGAGTTCGATAATACTAAAATCAGTCAAGATTTGATTGATGAGAATAAATTTAATAATTATTTGTATACATCCGATATTCCGGACCCGGATCTGCTTATAAGAACAAGTGGCGAAGAGCGAATCAGTAATTTTCTTTTATGGCAATTAGCATATACAGAATTTTATTTTGATAATTGTTTTTGGCCTGATTTTAAATCAGAAAATCTTATAGAAGCGGTTCGGGATTATTCTAAGAGACAAAGAAGATATGGAGGAGCATAAATGAAACAGAGAGTTTTATCAGCTTTAGTTATTACAGCTATTGGTGTAACTGTTGTGATTATTGGTGGTATAGTATTAGATATTGTTTTGTTATTACTTGCTACTGTTGGTTTGTTTGAATTTTACGGTGCATTTTCTAAAAAAGGACATTCACCAATAAAGTTGTTTGGCCTAATTTATATTGCAATGTTTGCATTTATGCTTCATTTTAATTGTGAATCAATAATGGATCTTGTTGTCAAAACGAAAAGGTTTGGCCAAATAAATTTGTTTACTCCATTATTTTTAATATCTTCAATGCTGCTATTATCATTTGTTGTTTTTCGTTTCGAGAAACACAATATTGTAGACATTGCAATTACTGTTTTTGGTGGATTTTATGTTGTAATGTTACTTAGCTATTTTGATAAATTGAGATTTATCTCTAAAGATGGTGGCTTGATTTTATTCTTTGTTGCTTTATGCGGAGCTGTAATGACTGATACTTTTGCTTTGTTTGTAGGTAAGGCATTTGGTAAAAAGAAATTAATACCTTCAGTTAGCCCTAAAAAGACTGTTGCAGGTAGTGTTGGCGGTTTCCTCGGAAGTATAATTATTATCACTATTGCCGGCTTTGTATTTTGTTTTTGCGATATTTATACAGAACTTGCTGTTTATCATTATCCTATTTTAGGAGCTATAACCGGTGTAACAGCTCAAGTTGGTGATTTGGTTGCTTCAGCAATTAAGAGATATGCCGGCGTTAAAGATTTCGGAAAATTAATTCCCGGTCATGGTGGTATTTTAGATCGTATTGACAGTTACATTTTTACAGTTCCGGTGGTATACTATTATCTGATAATAATCGGTATCGGTGGTGTTTAAAATAAATGAAAATTGCAATATTAGGTTCAACAGGTTCTATAGGTACTCAAACAATACAAGTTGTCAGTGAATTAAATTCGAGAATCGAAAGTGTTTCTAATCCTCATATTGATATTGTAGGATTAGCTGCAGGAAGTAATGTTGAAGTTTTAGCCAAACAAGCCATTGATTATAACGTTCAAATTTTAAGTGTTAAGACAGAGACGGATGCTATTAGATTAAAAAAAATTCTACTTGATATTAAACCTGAATATAAACCCGACATTCTTTTTGGAGAAGAAGGACTCATGGCGGTCGCAACATGTAATGCTTCTGTTTTGGTTACTGCAATTGTTGGAATGATTGGTTTAAAACCCACTCTCGCAGCTATTAATAAAGGTACGAATATTGCTCTTGCCAATAAAGAAACTCTTGTTGCTGCAGGTGATATAGTAATGAGTGCTGCAAAGGCAAAGAATGTTAAAATTTTACCTGTAGACAGTGAACATTCAGCTATTTTCCAAGCACTTAACGGTCTTAACTCTCGAGATCGTGATGCTTTAAAAAGAATTTTACTTACGGCGTCAGGGGGTCCGTTTAGAGGAAAGACTTATAATGAACTTGAAAATATGACACCTGAGCAAACTTTAAGGCATCCAACATGGAATATGGGTAGTAAAATTACTGTTGACTCCGCTACTCTTATGAATAAAGGTCTTGAAGTAATTGAAGCAATGCATCTTTTTGATGTGTCTCCAAAAGATATTGAAGTAGTAGTTCATCCGCAAAGTATTATTCATTCTGCTGTTATGTATAAAGATGGTAGTGTTATTGCTCAAATGGGAAATCCCGATATGAAAGTACCCATTCAATTAGCACTTACTTTTCCTTATCGTGCGGATTCTGAAACAAAACCTCTTGATCTTGCAGAAATCGGCAAACTTACTTTTGAAAAACCTGATTTAAATGCATTTCCGTGTCTTGCACATGCTTTTCTTGCTGCTGAAAAAAAAGGTACATTACCTGCAGTAATGAACGGTGCAAATGAGGCTGCTGTTGGTCTTTATTTAGATAAAAAAATAAAATTCAATGATATACAATATAATATTTCTAAGGTGATGAATTTGCACATGAATTCATCTGTTTGCCCTTTTATCAGTAATCCATCTTTGGATGATGTTATTTCTGTAGATAAATGGGCAAGAAAAACCTTGATTAATGATATATTGGGAGGTTAATGATGAGTATAATTTTTAGTATACTGATAATGCTTTTGATATTAACTGTGCTTGTTGTAGTTCATGAGTGGGGACATTATATTTCAGCAAGAATTTTTGGTGTTAAAGTTAATGAATTTTCCATTTTTATGGGTCCCAAAATTTATTCAAGAGTTGGTAAAAAGACCGGAGTCGTTTTTTCGATTAGATGTCTACCTTTGGGTGGCTTTTGTGCTATGGAGGGAGAAGAAACGACAGAGGACAGTGATACTGCTTTTTGTAATAAACCGTGGTGGCAAAGAACGATAATTCTTTTGTCAGGTGTTTTTATGAATTTTATTCTTGCGCTTGTTATTGTTACTGTTATTTTTATGATTTACGGCTATGATACTCGTGAGGTAAGTTATACTAATGATTTTATGCCGGCAGCAATTATGGGTATTGAACCGGGTGATAAGATTATAGAATATAATGGTTATGATGTTCTAAATCCTATTGATTATAATCTTGTAAATTATGCGGTAAAAGAAAATGAAAATACTTTTGTTGTTAGAAAATCTGATGGCAAAGAAATTGAATATAAGCTTGTTAAAAGTATAGATAATAAAAATAAAAATGCTTCTATTGAAATATTTACTATTAATGAAAAGTCTGAAAACAAAATCGGATCTTATATTGCAACATGGGATACTGATTATTTGCATATTATTAATCAGACTACCGAACTATTGAATACAAGATATAAATTTTTTAAAGATGAAAATGGATCGTATTTATGTGAAAAATCTGTCTGTGAGGCAAATAATTATATTTCTACAGAGAATATTTATACATCGGATGAAGTAAAAAGTATTTTAGCTTCATATTCTCCGGAAAAGATAGGATTTTCTTTTTCAAAAGAAAACGGTAATATTTTTGAATCTATAGGAAATGCGGCAGTTTACAATGTTTCGATGGTTAAATCTGTTTTTAACTCAATAAAATGGATGATTACCGGCAGATTAGATTTGGATGCTATGTCAGGTCCAATCGGACTTACAACTGTAGTAGATGATGTTGTAACGGCTGAGGCTTCAATTTGGGCTCGTATTGTTTCTTTACTTGATATGGCAGCACTTATAAGTGCAAATCTTGCGGCTTTTAATGTTTTACCTATACCAGGACTTGATGGTGGTAAACTTATATTTATACTTGTCGAATTGTTTAGAAGAGGTAAAAAAGTTCCACCGGAGAAAGAGGCAATTGTTTCTTTGATTTTCCTCGCACTTTTAATACTCTTTTCAATATTCATTGCAGGTAATGATATTTTAAGAATTATCAGGAGTTAGCTGTTATGTATTTAAGAAATGATACTGTTCAATTAAATATCGGTGGCGTTAAAATGGGCGGCGGCAGTCAAATTTCCGTGCAGTCAATGACAAATACTGACACGCGAGATGCTAAAAGCACCATTGAACAAATAAATAGACTTGAAGAGGCCGGATGTGATATTGTAAGAGTTGCTGTGCCTGATATGCAGGCTGCTGAAGCTATTTCTTTTATAAAAAAAGGAATCAAAATACCTCTTGTTGCAGATATTCATTTTGATTACAGACTTGCAATTGAATGTATTCAAAACGGTGTTGACAAGATACGTATTAATCCCGGTAATATTGGAAGTGTTGAAAATACTGCTAAGGTTGTTAAAGCAGCTAAAGAGCGCAATGTTCCTATCAGAATAGGTGTGAATGGTGGTTCGCTTGAAAAATCATTGATTGAAAAATACGGAAATTCTCCTAATGCTGATGCTATTGCGGAAAGCGCTTTGAATCATATTAAGATTCTTGAGGATTTAGATTTTGGAGATATTGCGGTTTCTCTTAAGTCTTCTGATGTATCTGTAACATACAGCGCATATTTAAAAATGGCACATTTGCGTAATTATCCTTTACACGTTGGTATTACTGAAGCCGGTACGGTTTTTGGGGGCACAGTAAAGTCTTGTGCCGGAATAGGAGCAATATTATTAAGTGGTATAGGTGATTCTATTCGAGTTTCACTTACCGGTGATCCATGTGAGGAAGTAAGAGTCGGACGCGAGCTTTTACATTCTTTAGATTTGGGTGGTAAAAGAATGGTTAAGTTTGTCTCTTGTCCTTCTTGCGGTAGATGTAAAATTGATTTGGTTTCTATAGCTAACAAAGTTGAAAATGAATTAAGATTACTTGAATCTGCCGGCTTTTTTGTAAATCCTATTCATGTTGCTGTGATGGGATGTGCTGTTAACGGTCCCGGAGAAGCATCAAATGCTGATATTGGTATAGCGGGAGGCAATGGGGAGGCTTTATTGTTTACACGCGGTCAAATTATTAAAAAGATAACATCAGATGATATTGCCGGAGAATTTATAGATTATGTCAAAGAATATGCAAGTAGAACTTAATTTGCGTCTTAAGATGCTATATAACATGATGCCTTGTTGTGAAAAATTAGGAGATGTTGGTACTGATCATGGTTTTTTACCGATTTATTCAATTTTGAATAATAAATGTACTACTGCATTAGCTTCGGATTTAAGAATCGGACCTTTAAAAATAGCAAATAAAAATATTAAAGAAGCCGGGTTAGAACATAAAATCGAAACTTTTCTTACTCCGGGTCTCGAAGGATATAATGAAAAAAATTGTGACGTTATAGTTATAGCAGGAATGGGCGGATTGACTATTTGTGATATTTTAAATGATTGGATTAAATGCTGTCATCAAATAAATTATTTCCCGGGAAATATTACTTTTGTTTTACAACCTAATACACATGAAAGTGAAGTCAGAAAGTTTTTATGGGATAATTCTTTTGCTATTTTAGATGAACGATCTGTTAAAGATGGTAATCATGTATATTTGGGTATTTGTTGCAAGTTATTATCTAAAAAAGAAAGTTTTTCAAAATTGCAAACATATACCGGCAAGATTATGCATCAAAGATTGAATGCGGATGATATTGTATATTATAAAAATTTAATAAACAAATATACAAATGTACTTAACGGATTATCTAAGCGAAAAGATGATGATAAAGATCTTGAAAGAATATCTTTTATAAAAGATTTATTGATTGAGTTAGACAATATTCTTACAGGAGAAATTATAGAATATGAAAGTTAATGAAATTATTAAAATTATGGAAGAACTAATTGCACCGCCGAATTTAGCGGAAGATTGGGATTCTCCGGGACTGAAAACCGGTTCTTTATATAATGATGTAAACAGAGTGATGACTTGTCTTGATGTCACTGTTGATGTAGTTAAAGAAGCTCAAGAAAAAGGATGTGAAATGATTATTTCACATCATCCGTTAATTTTTAAAAGTATATCAGAAGTTACACAAGAAACTACTCCTGCTCTTTATGCTGCTGTCAAAGCCGGAATTACTGTTTTCTCTGCTCATACGAATCTTGATTATGCTCCCGGAGGAATTAATGATTCTCTTGCATCCGCTATAGGACTTGTTAATATTATAAGAGATTATGACGGTAAACATACTTATGGTACCACAGATACACCGATAAAAATAAGAGATTTAGTTGAGGATATAAAAGCAAGATTAAAAGTGCCTTACGTCAAAGTTATTTTGCCTAGAGGAAAAACTTTAGATGAAGTTATTTCTAAAGTAGGTGTTTCATGTGGTGCATTTGATCATAAAAATTATTGGTTCGAACCGTGTGGAATAGAAGTACTTGTAACCGGTGAAATTCATCATTTTGATTTTATAGAATTATCAAGAGAAAATATCATTACTATAGGTGCAGGTCATTTCTTTACTGAATATCCCGGTGTTATAAAACTATCCGAAAAATTAAAAGAATATGGCATTGACTGTATATATTCACAAAGAGATATAAATTTATATAACGTTTTATAATAAAACAAAATTCGCCATTCTTCGTCAACGTTATTGATTTATCATTTGCTTGAAAATTCTTTTACAAATGATAAATCAAGCAGGTGAAGTTAATGGGTGTTTTTAACAAAAAAAGTTTAATATATTCTTTTTACATAATTTTGGCATCAAGGGCAAATGTTGCAGGGATTGCACCATTTGGTCCCGCAGCATATGCGATAGCCTTGTTGTCATATGATATGAGTTACGGATACGGAAATTTATTCATTTTAGTTTCTTCTTTTATTTTGGGCATTTTGACAGTAGGAATATGGCATCAAGCTGTTATATCTTCCGTAGCGATTATATTATTCACTATTGGTCTGTATTTTTTAAGAATTTCAGAAAAGCAAGATTATCCCTTTATATTAAAAAGTGCTATTCTTTTAGTTTTTTCGGTAATTACACCGATGATAATTTATATTTCATCTACAGATTCAACCATAATGGATGTTATAAATTTGTCTGTGCAATCTGCAGTAACATTTATAATGTTTTTTGTTTATCGAATAACCGAAAGCTCATTATCTGACTTTATAGACAACAACTTAACATCTTATAAGCCAACACAAGAAGAACTTGCTTGTTTTGCAATTTCAATTGTTGTTGCATTTCTCGGTTTTCCTAAAATTGTTGTATTTGGTTTGTCTATACGTAATATTATTAGCATTATTGTAATAATGATAATTAGTTTAAGAGGCGGTTTTGGTACCGGAGCTGCAGCCGGTGTTATGATAGGTTTGATTACAAATTCATCCTCTGCTTTTATTATAACTTATTTTTCATTTTGTGGTTTCTTATCAGGTTTACTTAATAAATTTAAAAAAATCGGTGTCATCAGTGCTTTTGTAATTGGAAATGTTATCTTAGCGGCATTACTTGGGGCGACAAAAGATATCATTCATGCAATGTATGAAACCGGTTTTGCATCTGTTGTTTTTGCAGTATTGCCAATAAAAATATATGACTTTATAAAAATACCTATATTTGAGGAAAATGCAGTTCATAAAAGACAAATTTCAGATGATAAAGTGTTACCGTCGAGATATGATTATGCAGGCAAAATCAGAAATGCCGCTATGAAAAAAGCAAGATTTTACTCTGATACTATGAATGAAATGTCAGAAGAATTCCTGGATATTATTTCAAAAGGAGATGATAAAAAGAAAGAAGATTCTTGTTTAATAAGAGTAATAAATAAGGTTTGTCACGATTGTAAATTTTATCACAATTGTTGGGAAAAAGAGTATAAAATCAGGGAGAAATCCGTTAAGCAATGTGAAAAAATAATTGATAAAAATGGAGAGAAAACAACTGAGATTATTTCGATTTTAGGTGAATTTTGTATTAAACCGGATGCAGTAATAGATGAGTTGAGAATAGGAATTGAAATAAGAAGAATTGAAAAAATATGTATGGCAAAGATTAATGAATGTAAATCTATGGTTGTAAAGCAATTTGGAGAAATGGGAAAAATCTCATCAAAAATAGCAGATGAGATAAAACAATCAACGAGTTATAATGTTGGACTCGAAAAAAGGATAATTGATTTATTAAAAAGAAATGAGATTTATGCATACGATGTAGTTGCTGTTACAGATAAAAATAATAAACCCAATATATCTGTTTATATAAGACGAAGTTGTAATAAAGAAATAATAAATAAAATTGTAAAACTTATTTCTGAAGAATTAAGTACATCAATGCAATTGTTATCTGTGAATGGTGAAAATAAAAAGAATGGTGTTAAAGAATTAAAACTTTTTGTAAAACCAGATATGGAAGTGTCTTTTGGGTGTGCTTCTATAGCAAAAGAAGGGAATAATATTTCCGGAGATAGTTATAATTTTATAAATCATGATGATGGATTTTCATATGCGATCCTTAGTGATGGTATGGGGACAGGCAGAGGAGCTGCAGAACAAAGTGAATCAGTAGTGAAAATTATTGAATTATATATAAATAGCGGAGTTAACATTCTGTCTGCAGTTTCTACAATTAATATGCTACTCTCAACAAAAAGTAATGAAGTTAATACAGCATCAATAGATATTTGTAAAATTAACAAACATAGCAAAATTGCAGAATTTATTAAAATGGGAGCGATGCCATCCTTAATTGTCGGTAAAAATAATATAAAAACAGTTGAAATAAATAGACCACCGGTTGGTATATCAGCAGATATTGAAGATTTATCAAGTAAAATTTGTGAATATGATATAAGTGATGAAGTGGCTGTTGTAATGTTTACAGATGGTATATATGACGCTTTTAATGATGCCGGTATTAATAAGCGTGTGTTTTATGAGTATTTGGCAAATATAACAAGAAAATATATAAATGTTGAAGGCGGAGAAGAAATAGCTGCAAATGAAATTGTAAATAAGGCAGCGGAAATTAATAGAAAATCTGATGATATGAGCGTATTTATAATAAATTTGCGGTTTACATAAAAGGCTGATTATTATATAATAACCGAAAGCGTTTAAAGCTTTATTAAAATTTTTCACTTGAAAGGTTTGAAGTAAAATGGCGAAAGTATCATTCAGGGAAGAAAGATGTAAGGGCTGTGGTCTTTGCGTTGAAGTCTGTCCGAAAAAAATAGTTGAACTTAAAAAGAGTACTCTTAATGCTAAAGGTTATCATCCTGCAGGCGTTACAGATGCAGAAAAATGCATCGGCTGTGCATTCTGTGCGACAATTTGTCCGGACTGTGTAATCAAAGTAGAAAAATAAGTACTTACTAAATGTAGAAAGGTGGAGCGGACAAAATGGGTGAAAAGCTGTTAATGAAAGGAAATGAAGTAATTGCTGAAGCTGCGCTTCGTGCCGGTTGCCGTCATTATTTTGGTTATCCTATTACACCTCAGACAGAGGTTGCTCATTATATGGCAAAAAAAATGGAGCAAATTGGTGGTGTCTTCGTTCAAGCAGAGAGCGAAGTTGCTGCAATAAATATGGTTTATGGTGCTGCGAGCACAGGTAAAAGGGTAATGACATCTTCATCAAGCCCCGGAGTTAGTTTGAAACAAGAGGGTATTTCATATTCTGCTTGTGCAGAGCTTCCTATGGTTATTGTAGATGTTGTTAGATGTGGTCCCGGATTAGGTGGTATTTTACCTGCACAATGTGATTATTTTCAGATTGTAAAAGGTGGAGGACATGGAGATTACAATCTCGTTGTATTTGCACCTTCAAGTGTACAGGAACTTTATGAACTCGTTGTACATGCATTTAATGTTTCGGATAAATACAGAAATCCTGCTGTTATTTTAGGTGACGGTTATCTCGGTCAAATGATGGAAGCAGTAGAATTTAAAGATGTAGAGAAAATTGAAACAGTTGAGAAACCTTGGGCTACAGTCGGTACTAATATGGAGCGTGAACATAATGTTATTACTTCTATCTATATAGAAGCCGATGTTCTTGAAGCACATAATAATAAATTACAAGCTAAGTATCGTCAAATCGAAGCAAATGAAACTATGGTTGAAGAATTTAACTGTGAAGATGCTGACGTTATTGTTACAGCATACGGTACTGTTGCTCGTATTGTTAAAAATGTTATAAAAGATGCTGCCAAAGAAGGCATTAAAGTAGGTCTTATTCGTCCTATTACACTTTGGCCTTTCCCGAAAGCATCTTTTGAGAAATATGCTGAGACTCCAAAAGGATTCCTTTGTGTTGAAATGAGTGCTGGTCAAATGGTAGAAGACGTTAAACTTGCCGTAAACGGTAAAAATACAGTTGACTTCCATGGTAGAACAGGCGGTAATGTGCCTTCACAAAAGGACATTCTTGAAATAGTACGCGAAATCGCGTCAAGAAAATAAGGAGGTAAATCGAAAATGAGTATAGTATTTGACAGACCTCATGCACTTGTAGATAAACCGCTTCACTATTGTCCCGGATGTACTCACGGTATTATCCATAGACTTGTAGCTGAAGTTATTGATGAACTTGGAATAGAAGGTAAAACAGTTGGTGTTTCACCTGTTGGTTGTACATATAATAACTACGAATATTTTAATTGTGACATGGTACAAGCAGCTCATGGTCGTGCTCCTGCTGTAGCTACCGGTATTCGTCGTTCACTTCCTGACAATGTAGTATTTACATATCAAGGTGACGGTGACCTTGCTGCTATTGGTACTGCGGAAATTGTTCATGCTGCTACACGTGGTGAGCGTATTACAACAATTTTTGTTAATAATGCTATTTATGGTATGACTTCAGGTCAAATGGCACCAACAACACTTATCGGACAGGTAAGTACAACATCACCGTTTGGTAGAAAACCTGAGCTTCATGGTTATCCTATTAGAGTTTGTGAACTTCTTTCAACTCTTGAAGGAGCTGTATATATTGAGCGTGTTGCAGTGAATAATGTTCAAAATATTCGTAAAGCAAAAGCTGCTATTAAAAAAGCATTTGAGATTCAGCTTGCAGGTAAAGGATTTACTCTTATAGAAGTCCTTTCTACTTGTCCTACAAACTGGGGTATGAATCCTGTTAAATCAATAAAATGGCTTGAAGAAAATATGATGCCTCACTATCCGTTGGGCGTTTATAAAGATACTTCAGCTGAGTAATGAAAGGATGGTAATGTTATTATGATGAATCAAATTATATTAGCAGGCTTTGGTGGACAAGGTATCCTTTCAATGGGACATTTCATTGCACATGCAGGTCTTTTGGATGGTAAAAATGTGTCATGGCTTCCTTCTTATGGTCCTGAAAAAAGAGGCGGTACTGCAAATTGTCATGTAATAGTTGGCGATGAAGAAGTAGGTTCTCCTATTATCAGTAGTGCTTCCGTTTTGATTGCTATGAACGGACCTTCTTTAGAAAAATTCGAATCTTTAGTTGAGCCGGGCGGTATTATTATTACTGATAAAAGCTTGGTTCCTGTTAAGCCTACTCGTACAGATATTAAGCTTTATGAAATTCCTGCTACTGAAATGGCTTATGCACTTGGCAATGCAACTTTTGCCGGTGTTATAGTGTTGGGTAAACTTATTGCACTTACAAACGTAGTTTCAAAAGAAAATTTCGAAGTAGCTCTTCGTTCTATTCTTAAACCTTCTAAACATTTCATGATTCCTGATGAAATGAAAGCTTTACAACAAGGTGCTGATTATATTTGTGAGTAAAAAAGGATGTATTTATGATACTGGAAAGAAATAACAATTTTGACAGAATAATACTTATCGGTATGCCATGCTCGGGTAAATCTTCTATAGGAAAAGCTCTTGCGCAGTATTACCGTCTTGAGTTTATAGATATGGATGAAGAAATTGTAAAAACTGCCGGTATGACTATACAAGAAATATTTGAAACTAAAGGTGAGGCTGCTTTTCGTGAAATTGAAACACAAGTAACGATCAGCCTCTCCGAAATGAAAAATGTATTAATTGCCACGGGTGGCGGTATAGTTACTCGTGACAACAATATGCAATATTTTAAGAAAGATGGCAGTATAATTGTCTTTATTCATCGTAATTTTTGTAAACTTGCAACTACACCTAAACGTATTATGGATAAAAGACCAATGCTTAAACAAACCAGTTTTGATAAGCTCCTTAATCTTTACAAGACCAGGTTACCTCTTTATAAAAAATATTGTGATATTGAAACTCATAATGATACAACAAAAGAAGATGCCTTAAAGGAAATGATTAGAGCTATTGAAAAATATTCTGTAAGTGAGTGATTATTTGTGAGTAATTTAAAATTTCTTGTTATTAATGGACCAAATTTAAACATGCTCGGTATTCGTGAACCGAGCATTTATGGTAATATGACATACATTCAGCTTTGTGATTTTATTAAAGAAGAAGCAATTAAAATGTCAATTGATACAGTTTTTTTTCAATCAAATCACGAGGGTTTTATTATAGATGAAATACATTCTGCATATCAAAAGTATGATGGTATTGTAATTAATCCGGGTGCTTATACGCATTATAGCTATGCGATTTTAGATGCGCTGAAATCTGTTGCAATTCCTACCGCCGAAATACATATTAGTGACGTAGACAGTAGAGAAGAGTTCAGAAAGATTTCCGTAATCAGACCGGCCTGTTGTGTTTGTATTGCCGGCAGAGGTTATCAAGGTTATGTTGATGCAGTTAAAGAACTTGCTCAAATTATCAGAAAGAATTAATAGTAGGAGTGCATATAATGGGGAGCTTTGTTACGCCCGATTTAAAAATTAAAAGCATATATGAATTAAATCCCGAAATGCTTAAAAACAGGGGCATTAAGGGACTTTTATTTGATATTGACAATACTCTTGAAGAGTATGCAACAAAAGTTCCCGGGAAGCAGTTAATTGAATTTTTAAAAATGCTTTCTGATGATGGTTTTAAAATTGGATTTGTTTCAAATGCTAAGATTCATCGCGCAGAAGCTTTTAAGAACGGATTTCCGAAAGAGTCGTATCCGGAGATATTTGTAGCGGGCAAAGCCGGCAAACCTTTAAAAAAAGGATTTGTTGAAATTACAAGAAAAATGGGAATTAATCTTAATGAAGCTGCTATGATTGGCGATCAGTTATTCACTGATGTATTAGGAGCCAACAGGGCAAGATGCTATTCTGTACTTGTGGATCCGATTAATCCGGAAATTGAGCCCTGCTTTGTTAGATTTAAAAGATTCTTAGAAAAACCTTTTATCTGAGGTGATTTATGTTATATTTAAACAGAATTAACAATTTGCGACTCAAAATGAAAGAAATGAATGTATGTGCTATGTATGTTTCTTCCCCTGAAAATGTATATTATCTTTCCGGTTTTACAGGATTTGGCGATGGAAGATTATTAATTACTTATTTGAATGCATGGATTATTACGGATTCACGATACACTTTGCAAGTTGCAGAACAATGTCCTGACTATATGTTGATTTCCGGTTCGGCTGTAAATATTTCAGCAATAGAAAGTGTATTAAAAGAAGATAATATTAAAGTTCTTGGATTTGAAGATGAGATTATTTCATATAAAGATTTTGAGGCATTAAATAGTAAATATTCAAATCTTTCTTTTAAAGGAATTGGCAATTATTTTTCTGATATCAGAGATATTAAAGATAAATGTGAAGTATCATTTGTTTCAAAAGCTTGTGAAATCGCTTATAATTCGTTGAATGAAATTCTCTGCCTTTTAAAGCCCGGAGTTTGTGAGATTGATATAGCTACTGAACTTGAATATAGAATGAAAAAGAATGGTGCTGAAGATCGTGCTTTTGATACTATTGTTGCATCCGGATCAAGAAGTGCGCTGCCTCATGGTGCAGCTTCTTCTAAAAAAATAGAATTTGGTGATGCTGTAACAATAGATTTTGGATGTAAGTTTAACAATTATTGTTCTGATATGACAAGAACTTTTTTTGTAGGAAATCCTTCTGATGAAATGAAAAAAATTTATAATATAGTTTATGATGCACAGATGGCGGCTCTTGAAGGATACAAATCAGGTATTACTGGAAAAGAACTTGACAGTATATCCAGAAACATAATTACAAAAGCCGGATATGGTCCGTTATTCGGTCATAGTTTAGGTCATGGTGTTGGTCTTGAAGTACACGAAGGCGCAACAATAGGTCCCGGAAATAATAATATTATCAGAAATAATACAATCTTTAGTATAGAACCCGGTATTTACGTTGAAAATTTAGGCGGAGTGAGAATTGAAGATCTTGTTTTTGTTGATGATGATAAACTAATAAATTTTACTGATAAATTTGATAAAAAAATGCTTGTATTATAATAAATAAAATGTTATAATGTGCCGATGTAATTCCTTGTTCTGCTGAAATGGCAGGACCGTTTAGACCAAGAGGAGGTGAATTGGAATGAATAATAAATATGAGGTAATGTTTATCATCAATCCTGAGTTAGGTGAAGATGGTATCAAAGCAGTATCTGATAAATTCAAAGCAATGCTTGAGGCTGCAGGTAAAGTTGAAGCTTATGCAGAGTGGGGCAAGAGACGTTTGGCTTATCCGATACAAGATCTTACAGAGGGTTATTATGTACTTGCAACTTTTGAAGCTGCGCCTACATTCCCGGCTGAACTTGAGAGAGTATTCAAGATTACAGACGGTATCCTCAGATATCTTGTTACAAGATGTGAATAATTTTTATCACCAATAGGTTCGTGTTTTAAGTTTTTTTTCATTTAAGAAAAGGATGGTTTTTATAATGAACAAAGTGATTCTTATCGGTAGACTTACAAAAGATCCCGAGTTGAGATATACGGCAGGCAATAATACTGCTGTCAGTCAATTTACAATTGCAGTTGATAGACGTTTTAAGTCGGACAATCAACCTTCTGCTGATTTTATACCGGTTGTTGCTTGGAGACAAACAGCTGAATTTGTATCTAAGTATTTTACCAAGGGTAGCAGAATAGCTGTTGTAGGTCAAATACAGACTCGTTCTTGGGATGATACAGAGGGTAAAAAGCATTATGTTACAGAAGTTATTGCCGATGAAGTTGAATTTTGTGAAAGCAGAAGACAAGAAGGCGGATATCAACAAGGACTTACACCACCGCCTATGTCAAATTCTCAACCATCTCAATTTAATTCACAACCCAAAAATGACAACGGATTTACAGATGGATATTTTCCTCTGGATGACGATGGTGACGTTCCGTTTTAATTCTGTTGTAAATTCAGTATATTTTAAAGGAGGTTTAAGGTATGCCTTACGCTAAAAAAGAAAAGTCCGGTAAAGACGCTTACGATAAAGGAGATATGAAGACCGGCATGAAGCCCAGAAGAAGCAGAAAAAAAGTTTGTCCTTTTTGTGCAGATAAAGCAGAGCATATAGATTATAAAGAAATCGCTAGATTGAGAAAGTTTGTTTCAGAAAGAGGCAAAATTCTTCCCAGACGTATTTCAGGTTGCTGTGCAAAGCACCAGAGACAACTTACAATCGCTGTTAAAAGAGCTAGACACGTTGCGTTAATGCCTTTCTCAGCAGATTAATTCAGCAGTTTTAAATGGTGCCACCCTTATTTAGGTGAGCACCATTTTGTTTAATTACTTTTTTAAGGAGATAATATGAAAAAGAATTTTTTTGAAAAATTGAATATGATTCTTGTAAATATTATATTTTCGTCGATTGTTTTCGTCGTTTTTTCATATTTTTTTCTTACAAGAGAGTTATTCTTTTTGTTTGCCTTATCATCGTCGCTTTTTTTAGTTTTTTTAGCTGTTAATATATTTGTTTTCTTTTTTAAAAAGAAGCTTTTGGAGGATAAAGTTAAGAGAATTTCTTTTATGTCAAGAGGTAAGGATATATATGCAGGGGAAAGTTCTGTTCACAATTTTGGTTTACCGTTAGCTTTTATTTCTGATTCCGGCCATTTTATTTGGTGTAATGAATTATTTGAAGGATTATTTGAAGATAAACAAATAATGAGACGTGAACTTAAAGACATGTTTAACCTGTATATAGCTTCTAAAATTGAGCTCCTTTCTGATGATTTTTCATTTGAACAAAATATTAACGGTAAAGAGTATTTGGTTAAAACAGCTATAGTGACACATGAATCGGGTAAAAATGACGGATTTTCTGTTATGGTTTATCTTATAGATAAATCGAATGAAAAAAATATTAAAAGATTATATGACAGTCAAAGAATTGCTGTTGGTGAGATAGTTGTTGACAGTTATGAAGAAATTTATCAAACAAATGGCGAAATTGTTATTAACAGTATAAATGTTGAGCTTTCTAAAATCATCGACAGATGGCTTAATGGCAAAAAAGCCGTTGCAAAAAAAATGGTAAGAGACAGATATTTTATTGTAATGGAATATGATTCTTTACAAGAAATTATTAAGGATAAGTTCAGTATTTTATCTGATGTTAAAAAAATTAATGTTGGTAACAGTATTCCTGTTACATTAAGTATCGGTGTTTCTGCTTTGTGGGATTCAGTTTCAGAAAATGAAGCTAATATTCCAAAAGCGATAGAGTCTGTTACAAGCCGCGGCGGAGACCAGGCCGTTGTAATGATAAAAGATAAAAAAGATGAATTTTATGGAGCAGGTAATGTTGAGTTTGAATCTTTAAATGAGGTCAAAGCTCGTGTTGTTGCTAATCAATTAAAAGAACTTATTTTAAACAGCTCAAAAGTTATTATCATGGGACATGCAATACCTGATACAGATATGGACTCTCTTGGTGCGTGTTTGGCTGTTTACAGAGCTTCAACACTTTTAGGTAAGCGTGCACGAATTGTTTTAAAAGAGAATAAAGAAATGTTAAAAGTAATGCTCGATGATCTTAAAGCATCTAAAGAGTATGAGGATGTATTTATTACGACGAGTTATGCTCTTGCAATTAGAGATGAAAAGACTCTTGTAGTAGTTGTTGATGTATCTGATGCTCCTCGTTCTGAAGCACCCAGACTTCTTGAAGGCGCAGAAAGAGTTGTAGTTATTGATCATCACAGAAGAGGATCAGCGTATATTCGAAATACTTTACTTGATTACAACGAAGTAAACGCTTCTTCTACAAGTGAATTGATGGTTGAAATTTTAAGATATATGCATCCGGGCTTAAGTATACCTAAATTAGAAGCTGAGGCTTTATATGCCGGTATTCTTGTCGATACTAAAAATTTAGTGTTTAAAACAGGAAGAAGAACATTTGCGGCTGCTGCCTTTTTACGTGGAGAAAATGTCGATACTGTTACAGTTCGTAAGTATACACAGCCTGATTTAGATACATTTCTTGAAATATCGAATGTTACAAAGAATGCAAAGATTTTTGAAGATAAAATTGCTATCAGCAGAGTCACGGATAAAATCTCCAATAGTGATTTGGTTATATCTATTGCAGCAGATCAAATGCTTAATGTTTTAGGTATTGAAGCTTCTTTTGTATTATATCGTTTTGATGATGGATCAGTTAAAATTACCGCAAGGTCGTTAGGCGAAATTAATGTTCAAGTAATAATGAGCAGATTAGGTGGCGGTGGGCATCTTACTGCAGCTGCTACTGTTATTAAAAATGCAAATTCCGTAGATAGTGTTGAAAAGATGCTTACAGAGCAAATTAAAGCTTATTTAGAAAATTAATTAAAGAAATGAGGATTTAGTAAATGAAAGTTATATTAAAACAAGATGTTAAAGGTTTAGGTAAAAAAGATGAGATTGTAAATGCCAGTGATGGTTATGCAAAAAATTATCTTATTCCAAGAGGAATAGCTGTTGAAGCGACTTCAGGAAATGTTAATGAAACAATTAATAAGCAAAAAGCTTTAGCTGACAAAAAACAAAGAGAACTTGATACAGCAAAGGATTTTGCATCAAAGCTTAATGGAAAAACAGTTACCATAAAAGCTAAAGCAGGTGAAAGCGGTAAACTTTTCGGTGCAATATCAGGTAAAGATATTGCTGATGCCATAAAGAATCAGTTTAAAATTGAAATTGATAAGAAGAAAATTGTTTTAGATGATCCGATTAAAACTGCTGGCGAACATAAGGTCGAAATTCGTATTTATGCCGGTGTTGTAACAAGTATAATTGTTAATGTTGTTATTTAATAGTTTAAAGGGGATTTTATAATAAAATGAAAATGCTGCCTCCACAAAATATTGATGCGGAAAAATCAGCTTTAGGGGCAATTCTTACAGATCAAAGCGTTATGCTTGATGTTGTTGAAGTATTAAATCCTGAAGATTTTTACAGAGCCGATCATGGTCTTATTTATAAGGCAATGGTTCGTCTTTTTACGCAATCTAAACCTATAGATATTATTACGGTTACTGAAGAATTAACTGTTTGTGGTGAATTGGAAAAAGCCGGTGGTGCGCAATATGTTATTTCTCTAACTGAAGATGTTCCGATTGTTTCCAATGCGGTTCAATATGCTACAATTGTTGCAGATAAAGCTGTTCAAAGAAGATTAATTAAAGCGGGTGGAGATATAGCAAAAGCTTCTTATGAACCCGAAGGTGATATTAATGGCTTGATTGAAATGGCAGAAAAAGCTGTTTTTGATGTCTCTCAAGGAAGAGCTACAAGAGCTTATGTTAAAATTTCTGATGTTTTACCAAGAGTTTTTGAAGAAGTTACAGAGATTTCACAAGGTAAGGATATTTCAGGAATACCTACAGGTTTTACTGATTTGGATAAAATACTATATGGTCTTCACAGTCCTGATCTTGTAATGATAGCCGCCAGACCCGGTATGGGTAAAACTGCTTTCATGCTGAATTTAGCGCAGTATGCAGCTGTTAAAAAGAATATTCCTGTTGCTGTTTTCAACCTTGAAATGTCTAACGAACAACTTGTTAAACGTATGATAAGTTCTGAAGCTGGAATAGAATCTGAAAAACTTAGAAATGGACAACTTTCTTCTAATGACTGGAATAACTTTGCGTCTGTTTTTGATACACTCGGTAATGCTCCAATATATTTTGATGACAATACTGACTTGACTGTAACTAATATACGTGCAAAATGTCGTAAACTTAAAATAGAAAAAGGAATCAAATTAGTTGTTGTCGATTATTTGCAACTTATGAAAAGCGGTAGCTATTCTGACAGCAGACAAAATGAGGTGTCCGATATTTCAAGAGCATTAAAGGTTATGGCCAGAGAGCTTGAGGTTCCTGTTGTTGTTGGTTCACAGCTTAGTCGTGAGGTTGAAAAAAGAGCTGACAAGAGACCTATGCTTAGTGATTTAAGAGAATCAGGTTCAATTGAGCAAGATGCTGACGTTGTTATGTTTTTATACAGAGATGATTATTATAATAAAGAATCTCAATTTAAAAATGTGGCCGAGGTAATTATTGGTAAGCACAGAAACGGTTCTACAGGTACAGTTCAGCTTGCATTTGATCCTGCTAAAATGTCTTTTCGTAATTTGTCCTTTGCCGGTACTAAACCGCAACAAAATGGTTAATTTTTAAAATGGATTCCTGTATTATAGAAAAGTTTAAAAATTGTTTATTCAATAAGTGTAACATTGATATCAATTCATCAGATAAAATTATACTTGCGGTTTCAGGTGGTGCTGATTCTGTTTGTATGTTAATTTTGTTTAGCGAATTATTTGATAGCAAACGATTAGTATGTGCTCATTTTAATCATAAAATAAGATTAAATGATGCTGAAAGTGATGCGAATTTTACAAAATTATTATCTGATTCTTTAAATGTTAAATTTGAATATTCAGAAGAAAACATACCGGATTATGCAAAAGTTAACGGTTTTGGGTTAGAAGAAGCAGCAAGAATTTGCAGGTATAGATTTTTAAAAAATCTGGCAAAAAAATACGGTGAAAATACTTTGATTTCCGTAGCACATAATAAAAATGATAGAGTAGAAACGATCCTTCATAATATCAGCAGGGGTTCATCTATTGATGGACTTAAAGGTATTGAGTATAGAAAAGGGAACATTATCAGACCGCTTCTTGATTTGTCGCGAATTGAAATTGAGGAAATTTGTAAATCAAAAAATATAAAACCAGTTTATGATATTACAAATTCTGATAATAATTATAAAAGAAATAAGATTCGTAATGTTATACTGCCATTTTTGAACTCTGCTTTTGGTGATGATTTTACTGAACATATAATTAAATTGTCTGATTCCGCTGTTGCTGATAGCAATTATTTGAGTAAAAAAACATGTGAGGCTTATGTTAAATGTTGCAAAGAAGAATCTCACCCTTTTGATAAAATTATACTTGATAAAAATCTGTTTTTTCAATTAGATGAGTCTATTCGTAATAGGCTTTTGCGATTGATTTTGAGCAAAGTTTGTGACATAAACAAAAAAAATATTTTTCCTGAATATACCGGTATTTATTCGGATATGATTTTAAGGGTAAATTCTTTTTTGAGTAATTGTGATGCCGGCAAGTATACGGAAATCGGTTCAGGAGTTGTTTGTGTATCATCTTACGGAAATTGTTATTTTACTCACAAAAGTTTTTTTGATGTTAATTATATAAAAGGCAGAATTGATATTGAAACAAAATCTGTAGATGCATTTGTTAAAGATAGAAATGTATTATCAGAAGTTTTTGATTTTGATAAATTGGAGAAAGTTTACGGCAAAGATTTTTTGTCTGATATTAAGGTAAATAAATATTCAAAAGGAGATGTTTTGTTTTCACCCTTCGGTATGAAAGGACATAAAACATTAAGAAAATTTCTTATCGATAATAAAATTGGTACTTTTGAAAGAACTTTTGTTGAATATGTATCAATCGGTGATGATATTTTGTGGATTCCCGGAATCAGACGAAGTAATATTGCCCCTATTGATAAAAATACAAGTCGTGTTATAATTATAAAATATGTTTCAGATTAGAAATGTAATTGAATTAACGGAGGAAGCAAAATGGATAAAACAAAGGATATAAATGAATATCTTGGACGCATATTAGTTCCAAGAGAAGATATTCAAAAAATGGTTAAAGAGCTCGGAGCTCGCATAACAGAGGATTATAAAGGCAAAAAACTTATGTTAATAGGTGTTTTAAAAGGTGGATTTGTTTTTATGGCAGATCTTGCAAGAGAAATAGGTATACCATTTGAAATGGATTTTATAGCTGTTTCCAGTTATGGATCTTCGACAAAAACTTCCGGAGTTGTACGTCTTTTAAAAGATATTGATGTTCCCTTAAATGATAAACATGTAATTATTGTTGAGGACATTATCGATACCGGTTTGACACTTACATATCTTAAGGAGATGTTTTTATCCAGAAATCCTTTAAGTCTTAAGATATGCTCTGCTTTTGATAAACCTTCCAGAAGAAAAGTCGAATTAAAGGCAGAATATGCAGGTATTGAAATTCCTGATGAATATGTTGTTGGTTATGGTCTTGATTATGATGGTATTTTAAGAAACCTTCATGATTTATATGTATTAGACGAGAAGGTATATAAATAATAAAAGGAGGTAGCTTTTTTGAAGCTTCTTAAAACAATTTCACCATATATAGTTATTTTGGGTTTAGTTATACTTGTGATTGTTCTTGTCACATCCTTTATAACACCAAAAGAAATTTCAGTTTCAGATTTTATGCGTGAACTTAAGGCGGATAACATTAAATCTGTAGAGATTGAAGATAATACGGCTACTCTTGTACTCAAAGACACGAGCAGTACTAATAAAGAATTAAAAGCCGGTAAATATATTTTAAAGATTAACTTATTAGATAACATTGAAGAGGAAATTTTAAAAGCATTAAATGATGGTAAAGATTTTGAATATATAAATAAAATACAAGATGTTCCTTTTGTCGTTCAAATTTTACCGTATATTTTACTTGTAATAGTATTTTTTGTATTTATGTATATAATGCTTGGCCAGAGTCAAGGCGGAGGCAAGGCTATGAATTTTGGTAAAAGTCGTGCCAGGTTGTATACAACAAGTAAGATTACATTTGAAAATGTAGCCGGAGCAAAAGAAGAAAAAGAAGAAATGATGGAACTTGTATCATTTCTTAAGAATCCAAAGCATTATTCTTCTTTAGGTGCGAGAATACCTAAAGGTGTATTAATGGTTGGACCTCCCGGAACAGGTAAAACTTTCCTTGCAAAAGCGGTAGCCGGTGAAGCACAAGTACCGTTCTTCTCAATTAGCGGATCTGATTTTGTTGAAATGTATGTCGGTGTAGGCGCTTCAAGAGTAAGAGACTTATTTGAACAAGCAAAAAAGAACTCTCCTTGTATAGTATTCATTGATGAAATCGATGCCGTTGGTCGTCACAGAGGTGCCGGTGTAGGTGGTGGACATGACGAAAGAGAACAAACTTTAAATCAACTTCTTGTTGAAATGGATGGGTTTGGTATTAATGAAGGAGTTATTGTAATAGCTGCAACTAACAGACCTGATATTCTTGACCCTGCTCTTACAAGACCGGGTAGATTCGACAGAAAAATCGTTGTTGGATATCCTGATATTAAAGCAAGAGAAGAAATTTTAAATGTTCATGCTAAAAATAAACCTCTTGATGAAGAAGTTGACTTAAGTGATGTTGCAAAAATCACATCCGGATTTACGGCTGCCGATCTTGAAAATCTTCTCAATGAAGCCGCTCTTCTTACAGCTAGAGACGGTAAAGAAAAGATTTCCACTGAACAAATAAAAGAAGCAACTTTCCGTGTTATTGTTGGCCCCGAAAAGAAGAGTCGAGTTATGACAGAGCATGATAAGTGGGTTACTGCACTTCATGAAGTCGGACATGCAATAGCAGTTAAAGTTTTGTCATCAACAAATAAAGTTGACAGAATTTCGATTATTCCTGCTGGTACTGCAGGCGGTTACACTGCACATAGACCTGAGCAAGATGTTTCGTATACAACAAAATCTCAATTAATTGAGGAAATCATGGTTTGTTTAGGCGGAAAAGCTGCTGAAGATATTGTTTTAAATGAGGTTAGTACCGGTGCATCTTCAGACCTTAAGCGCGCGAATACAATTGCTCATAATATTGTTGCTAAGTATGGTATGAGCGAGAATATTGGTAATCTTGTATTTGATGATGGTGGCGAAGTATTTATAGGTAAAGATTATGGACATACCAGAAATTACAGTGAAGAAACTGCTGCTACTATTGATAGAGAAGTTAAATCGATTATTGACAGTGCTTATGATAAAGTAAAAGCAGTTTTATCTGATAATATTGATAAGCTTAATTCAATTTCAAAAGTTCTTTTTGAAAAGGAGCGTATTGAAGGCGATGAATTTGAGAATCTTATGAATGGGTCAGCAACAATAGATGCATAATGGTTTCTAATAAGATAATCAATATTATAAAAATAGTATCCATATAAAAACAACCTTTCAATTCCGGAGCATATATTATTATATGCTCCGGCGTTAATATATGTTACAGGAGGTTCAATTGGAATCTTTAAGAGGTATTATTGTTGATATAATATTTCAAAATGAGGAAAGCGGTTTTAAAATCTGCGAGCTTGAAACAGATAACGATATTGTTATCTGTAAAGGAGTTTTACCCTTTTTACAAATAGGAGAATATGTAAAAGTTGACGGAAATTGGGTAACACATGAAATTTACGGTGAGCAATTTAATGTGCTTTCATTTGAAAAAGAGATACCTAAAAATCCTGAAGATATAGAAGTATTTTTAGCCTCCGGTTTGTTTAACGGGGTAGGAAATGCAACCGCTGCTGCCATTGTATCCGCTTTTGGTACAGATACATATGACATTCTTTTAAATAATCCTGAAAAACTTGCTGAAGTAAGAGGTATTTCTCATAATAAGGCAATGAAAATTGCTCTTTCATTTAAAGAACATTTTAAAATGAGTGATATAGTTTCGTTCTTTAATAAGTATGGAGCCGGCACTAAACTTGCATTGAAGGCTTATCAGAAATATGGTGAAATTGCTGTTTCAGTTATTGAAAATAATCCTTATATTTTAATTGATGATATACCTGAGGTTGGATTTAAAACCGCAGACAAGATAGGAAGGTCTATGGGTCTTTCATATGACTTTACTTCAAGAATATTTGCAGGAATTGTTCATTGTTTAAAACAAGCATTGCAATATGGACATGTTTATGTTCCAATTCAAATTCTTGCTGATGAAGCTTCTGAATTGTTGCAAATTGATAAAGAAAAAATCATCTCATCAATTGATGAAATGAATATTTTGTCAAAGATAATCATAATTGATGATGAATCCAAAAATAAAGTTGTATATCTACCATATATGTTTTATTGTGAAAAATATATTGCTAAAAGACTTTTGGATATTAATAAAAATGCATTTTATGTTGATGATAAAAACTTTGATGACAGCATTTTTCAATTTAAAAATTTTGCAGGTTATTCACTTGATAACAATCAAATTAGCGCTGTTAAGCAAGCAGGTCTTAACGGATTTACAATTATTACAGGTGGACCCGGAACCGGTAAAACTTCTATTATTCGTGCACTGGTTCATTTGTTTAATTCATGTAAAAGAAAATGTTTACTTGCAGCTCCTACGGGTAGAGCTGCTAAAAGAATGTCTGAGTCTTGCGGTTATAAAGCAAAAACAATTCATAGATTATTAGAGTTTTCGGGCGATGAAACTGATGATGATTCTAAACTTGTATTTAAAAGAGATGAAGACAATCCGTTAGAAGCTGATGTTGTGATTATTGACGAGATTTCAATGGTAGATACGCTTTTAATGTATCATTTATTAAAAGCGTTACCTAATAATGTACAATTGATTCTTGTTGGTGATAAGGATCAATTACCTTCTGTTGGCCCCGGTAATATCTTAAAAGATTTAATTCAATCAAATCTTTTTTCTGTTGTAACATTATCTGTTATTTATCGTCAAAATAATGATAGCTTAATTACTCTTAATGCACATAAAATTAACACCGGTGAAATGCCTGAATTAAATAGCAAAAATGGTGATTTCTTTTTAATAAACCGAAACAATGTAAATGATTGTGCAAACGCAGTTGTTGAGTTAGTTACTAAAAGATTACCTGAAACTTATTCTATAGATCCGTTTAAAGATATACAAGTTTTAATTCCTTCAAAAAAAGGAATTGCAGGTAGTTTATGTGTAAATAAAATGTTGCAAGATAAACTTAATCCTTCTGCCGGTTATAAAAATGAAATTTTATTAGAAGATTTGATTTTTAGAGAGGGTGACAGAATTATGCAAATTAAAAATAATTATCGTATAAAATGGTATAAGAAAAATTCTCCTGAAGTTGAAGGTGAAGGTATTTTTAATGGTGAGATGGGTGAAATTTTGCAAATAAATAATAAAACACGTGAACTTATAGTTTTATTTGACGATGATAGATGTGCGGTATATAATTTTAATGAGTTAAGACAATTAGAACATTGTTATGCAATAACTGTTCATAAAAGTCAAGGAAGTGAATTTCCGTATTGCATTATTGCTTTAGTGGGTAATTCACCGATGTTAATGACCAAAAACATTTTATATACTGCTATTACAAGAGCAAAAAAAATGGTAGTTGTTGTAGGCACTAAAGAACATATACGATATATGACGAATAATGATAGACAGCAATTAAGATTTACAGGATTATGCAATATGTTACAACAATTCTCTGATAATGAAGAGGTTGATTGATTTATGAAATTGCTTGAATTAATATTTCCGTATAAATGTCCTTTTTGTGGAAAGTTAATATCAGATAAAGACGCAAATCAAAACAAATGTGAAGAATGCGCTATTAAACTAAAGAAAAACAAATTTGAGTTTTGTAATAATACATATGATTTTTTGCCTCATAATAAGGCGCTTTATTGCGTTTACAGATATAACGGAATGGTGAGAGACGCTGTTATAAGGTATAAATTTAAAGATGAAATTTGGCTTGCAAAGCCATTTGCAAGAATGCTCATTGAATATATTGAACAATATTGCGATTTTAAATTATTTGATGTTATTGTTTGTGTACCTGTGAGTGCAAAAAGATTAAAAAACAGAGGTTATGATCATTCTTTTGAAATAGCCAAATTTATTTCAAAAGAAAAGAAAATACCTATAGTTAGTTGTTTACTTAAAGTAGATGCTTTTGGTGACAATGCTGCAGAGCATAAAGATAGAAATCAAAGAATATCAGAAAGCAGATATAATTTCAAAGGAAGTGCTACGTCAATTAATAGTAAAAATGTTTTGCTTTTGGATGATGTAATAACAACCGGTTCTACTATTAGAGACTGCACTGATATATTAATTGAAAATGGTGCGAAGAGTGTTTATGCAGCCGTATTAGCCTCGGGTAGAAGAGATATTTAATAAGAAGGAGTTTGTCTTATAATGATAGTTTATTCTTGTGATAAATTAGGTTTATCTTTTGGTGATGAGATTATATTGGAAAATGTCAATCTTTCAATAAATGAAAAAGACAGAATTGGTATTGTCGGAGATAATGGTGCCGGTAAAACTACTTTTATAAAGATTTTATTAGGAGAGCTTTTACCTACAGATGGTTTTATTAACAGATATACTAAGTTAACTTCAGACACAGGTTATTTAGCTCAAAAATCTCAATTGGATTCAGAAAAAACAGTTTATGATGAGTTCTTATTAACTTTTGATGATTTGATTCAAGAAGAAGAAAAAATATCTTTGTTAGAAGAGAAACTTAATAATTGTACTCCCGATGAAGTAATGAATATATCTAATAGATTAAATGCTTTATATGATCATTTTGTTAATAATGAAGGATTAACTTATAAGAGTAGAATTGAAAGTATTCTAATAGGTCTTGGATTTAATAAGGATATTTGGAATATTAATATTAAAGAGTTAAGTGGTGGACAAAAAACACGTTTAGCTCTAGGTAAGATTATTTTAAAACAACCAAAGGTTCTAATATTGGATGAACCTACAAACCATCTTGATGAGGATTCAGTATTATGGTTAGAAGAGGAAATTAAATCATATAAAGGAACATTAATTATTATTTCTCATGACAGAAGTTTTCTCGATGCTGTAACAGATAAAACATTACTTATCGAAAATACCGGAGCTTTTTTATATAATGCTCCGTATTCGGAGTATACGGTTTTAAGAAACAATGATTTGCAATATATTGAGAGATGCTATAAGCAACAACAAAAACAAATTGCAAAAATACAAGCTTTTATTGAAAAACAAAGACAATGGAACCGTGAAAAAAATATTATAGCTGCAGAAAGCAGACTTAAGCAACTTGAAAAAATGACAATTATTGAAAAACCGGATCAAAGAGATAATACTCCTGAGATAGTCTTTGAAGTTGAAAAATTAGGTGGAAAAGAAGTACTTGATATAAAAGGGTTAACTTTTTCTTATGAACAAAATGAATTGTTCAGAGGGTTAACTTTCGATGTCAGACGAGGAGAAAAAGTTTTTATTAAGGGTCCAAACGGTTGCGGTAAATCTACATTTTTAAAAATAATTACAGGGTATCTTACACCGACTGCAGGTGAATTTAAAATTGGTGCAAATATTAAATTTTCTTATTATGCACAAGATTTATCAATGCTAAATGAAAATAATACAGTGTTTGACGAAGTGTTTGAGCATGCCAATAAAGATAATCTTGCTGTAAATATTATTACTCCTGTTAAAATCAGAAAAGCTTTGGCTGCTTTTGGGTTTAAAGGTGAAGATGTATTTAAGAAAATCGGCTCTCTTAGCGGAGGAGAAAAATCAAGAGTTGCTTTGTTGAAAATTGTATATGATCGTTCTTCACTTTTAATTCTTGATGAACCTACAAACCATCTTGATATTAAAACAAGAGAAGTTTTAGAAAATGCACTTTTGAATTTTGAAGGAACTTTAATTGCTGTTTCTCATGATAGATTTTTTTCTAAAAAAATTGCAACAAGAGAAATCAATATACCTGATTATTGTGAACAAATTTCCGTATACCAAATGAAAGAAGCTTCCTCAGCAGGGGAAGAGTACAGAAAAAACAAAGAAGAAAAAGCAAGAGTGAAAAAGGCTCAAGCTCAGAAGCAAAAACTTGAAAAAGATGCTGATAAAATTTGTGCTGAACTTGAAGAAATAGAATCTGAATTAGCTAATCCTGCTAATTCATGTGATTATGATGGATTAAACAAGTTATATCAAAAGAAGGTCGAGTTAAATGAAAAAATTGATGAAATTTTATTGACACTTGACGCTTTGCGTGATATTCTCGAATAATAAAAATACAAGGGGTGCAATATGAAAAAAATATCTCTCGGATTGTTGTTTTTGGTTATAGTGATTTTTTCTGTTTCACTTATGGGGTGTGAAAATACAGTTAAATTAGAAAAAGTTACAGGTAGTCAGTCATTTGTAGTTAATGCTGAAGGTGAGCCGTATAAGAATGGCTTAACATTTTCTTTTGACGGTGAATCAAAAGGCTTTACTCTTGAAACGCCGCTTTCAAAGAGTATTCATGATAGTTCTAAATGCGACACATGTGGATATACTGAATATCAAGGTAAAAAAGCATTTCACATTTGTACAGAAGGCAAGTTGAATTTTGGCTTTTTGTTTAAATTTAATACTCCTATAAAAGCAAGCTCTTTTGCCGGGGCAACAATTGAATTTATGACATCGAAAGATGCTAAAAAATCAGATTTAAAACTTTTGAAATTTGATGAGAGTAATACATTAAATGTTTTGAATGATGAAGTTACCATTAACGGTGCTTCTTCTAAGTGGAAAAGTGTAAATATTGGTGTTAAAGATTTCGATATACTTGCGAACAGTGATGGTTATATTGAAGGTATTCAACTTTTTATTAAAAATAGTGATAATGTTGATTTTTATATTTCTGAGTTGACATTTAAAATTGACTCTGAATCTCTTTGTAATGTTGACATAGATGCTTCTTGTTTCTATGAAAAGGGAGCTGTAGAAGTAATTGCAAATAAAATAAAGGATAATTTTGAAAATGCAAACCTTTATGCTGAGATTAAAGTTGATTGTGTTAGCTATTTACAAAACACATCCAAAGATAATGGAGAGATAACTTATAATGCTGAAGTGACAATGTCAAACGGCAAGTTTTTTTCATATCCCGGAATTACCAAAGTGATTTCTTGTATTAAAAATGATTGGCTTGAAGGAACTGATGATTTTTATGGTGCTAAACAAGATTCTTCTGATAATTGGAATGATGATTTTTCTTCATCAGGTATATTAAATATTGCTGATCACGATATTTCGTGTTTAGAAGGAATAAAAAAAGTACAATATGCTGTCATTTCTTCTGATAAAGATTATAAAGATAATGATATTAAATGGCACGATGCTCAAAAACTTGTTTTAAACAAAAGTGGCATTAAATCTATGTATATAAATTCATTCCTTGATTATGGTAAAGAACTTGTTGAAGGTCAACAGTACAAGATAATTGTTCGTACTGTCACTAATAATGATAATTTTATTAAAAGTTTTGAAAAGAGCTTTACTTATAAAGAGTATTCTGCTGATAAAAATACAGCTATAGTTAATGCTTTTGATAAGCTTAAAGATTTGACAATTAATGGCAATTCTAATGAAATATCAGAAGATTTTGTTAAAAATGAAATAGAAAAATTAATTAACGATTCTAAAGTTTCTGTTATTGCCAAAAAGAAAAATGTAGCAGGCAGTACAACGACATTTGATATTGCTCTGACTTATTCAGATAAAGATATATCTGGTTGTTATGGTGATGCATTTACGTTATTTGACTTTAAAGTATGGCATAGTGCTGACGCTTCAAAATCGCAGATAATGTTAACTGCGCCTCTTGATGGTGAAAAGAATATTATCTTAGCATCTGACTATATTTTTAACATGGCTGATACATCATACATTGAGTATACAAATGTTGGATACGGATATATCAATGCTGAAAAATGTACACCTCCGGCAGTTAAACTTGAATGGAAAAACAATTCTGAAGCTAAAGAATACACAGTTTGTGTTTCTGAATTCAGTAATTTTTCTGTTGCATATGAATTTAAAACAAAAGATACATCATATGATGTATATAATTTAAAAGTTGGTACTAAATATTATTGGAAAGTTACAGCAGGTGATGTTTCTTCTCCCGTATTTACTTTTGAAACAGCTGCAGGATATCCGAGATTTATAAAGATTGACGGTGTTTGTAACACAAGAGATTTGGGTGGGTATATTACTAAAGATGGTAAAATCATAAAACAAGGATTGCTTTATAGGTCGGCAAGTCTTGATAAAATAACAAGCGCTGCTAAAAATGAAGTGGCTAATATGCTCAACATAAAAACAGATTTGGATTTACGTGGTGAAACTCATAAAAAATCACCTTTAGGAAATGATGTTCAGATTATTAACGAACCCTTAAAGTGGTACCATGGTATTTTTAACGAAGAGGCAGAAGTGGTTACAGCAAGAACTGTAAAATATTTTGCTGATAGTAATAATTATCCGATTGATTTTCATTGTTCTTTAGGTAGAGACAGGACAGGTACTTTAAGTATAATTTTACTTGGACTTCTCGGAGTTGATGAAGAAACAATTTTTAGAGATTATCATTTTTCATTTTTCTCTCAACCGGGTGGATTCACAATAGATGAGTTTAATGCATTACAAGTGAATTTAAGAGAGTTGTATAAGAATCTCGGTCAATATGGTGCGGAAAATGCTACTTTTAATGAGCGAATTGAAGCGTATATGCTTAAAATAGGTGTTACACAAGATGAAATTAATTCATTTAGAGAGATTATGCTTGAAGATGCACCTATAAAAGAAGAAGTTAATGATGATAAAGTTGTATTTGATAACAGTGATGATAACTCTTCTGTGATGATTGTTGTTTCAATTATTGCAGCAGTAGTTGTGATTGTTGGTATAATTCTTTTGTTAATTTTCTTAAAAAAACGGAGGAATAAAGAGATTGCAGTTAATAGTTAATACTGAAAATATAAATGACCTCAGTGGCATCTTTGGTAATAATGATGAAAATGTAAATATAATTGAAGATGCTTTTGATGTTAAAATTAATATGAATAATAACAGTATAATCGTTTTTGGTGAAGATGAAAAATATACTAATTACGCAAAAGCCGTGCTTGAACGCCTTGTTTCTGTAATTCAAAAAAATGATATTATAACAAGACAAATGGTTGCATATTTTTGTGATATGGTTTCTGAAAGTGGAATTAGTTCACTGCAAACAGATTATACTGCTGATTCAGTATGCATTAATGCCAAAGGAAAACCTGTCAGACCTAAGACAACAGGACAATCTCAATATATTGAAGCTATTAAAAAAAATCAACTTGTATTTGGAATTGGTCCTGCAGGTACAGGAAAAACTTATCTTGCTGTGGCAATGGCTGTAAGTGCTTTGAAACGTAATGAAGTATCAAGAATTATACTTACAAGGCCGGCTGTAGAAGCAGGTGAAAAACTTGGTTTTCTGCCGGGTGATCTGCAAAGTAAAGTCGATCCGTATGTTAGACCTTTGTATGATGCTTTATACGACATAATGGGTTTTGACAGTTTTCAACGTAATTTTGAGCGTGGGATTATTGAAATAGCACCTCTTGCTTATATGCGTGGCAGAACACTTGATCATTCTTTTATAATATTGGATGAAGCTCAAAATACAACTCAAGAACAACTTAAAATGTTTCTTACAAGAATAGGTGAGGGTTCAAAAGCAGTTGTTACAGGTGATATAACTCAAATTGATTTACCTCCTGATAAATCATCCGGACTTAAGAAAGTTAAACGAATTTTAAATGGTGTTCAAGGTATTTCATTTGTTGACTTAAATGAAAAAGATGTTGTTCGATGTGAACTTGTTCAAAAGATTATCAGAGCGTATGAAAAGTTTGAAAAAGGAGATAAATAATGCTTAAACCTAAGTTTACTGTAAGGTATGAAAAAAGAGGTCTTGCAGATACTAATACTAAAAAGATTTATAAACAAATATTAAAAGATATTTTAACTGCAGTTCTTAATTCAAGCTGTGCAAAAAATATTGTTTACTCGTGTAATGAATCCGGCTTAAAGGGTTTGGAAGTTAATTTTATCTTTACAGATGATGAATCTATTTGTGAAATCAACAGTGATTTTCGTAATATTAATAAAAGTACAGATGTTTTATCTTTTCCGATAAATGATTTTGCTTATGGTAATGGTGAAATTGACATATTAAATGCTGATAGTGATACCGGTAGACTTCTTTTGGGGGATATTATTATTTCAGTACCAACAATGAAAAAACAAGCATTAGAATATGGTCATTCGGTTGAAAGAGAATGTGCTTTTTTGGCTTGTCACGGAATGTTACATTTATTGGGATTCGATCATATGAATGATAAAGACGAAAAACAAATGTTTGGTTACGCTGATGATATTTTAAATACTGTAGGTTACACAAGGAATTAAATGTGAGGTTTTTTATGGATGATAATAAATTTAAATCGGGTTTTGTTACAATTATTGGCAAACCTAACGTAGGCAAATCTTCAATCATAAATGCTCTTGTTGGGGAAAAGGTAGCAATTACGTCTCCTAAACCTCAAACAACAAGAAGTAATTTAAGAGCTATAATTACTCAACCCGAGTATCAAATGATTTTTATAGACACTCCGGGAATTCATAAACCAAAAAACAAATTAGGTGAGTTTATGGTTAATTCCGCTTCATCAACATTTAGCGAAGTAGATGTTATTGTTATGGTTTGTGATGCTACGGATAAATCTTTTTCTCGCATTGATGAGAATATAATCGAATCATTAAAAGCTTCTTCAAACAAGCCTGTAATTCTTGTTATAAACAAAACTGATGCTGTTGTTAAAGAATCTTTGCTCGAAAAGATAGCTGAATATTCTTCTGTATATCCGTTTAATGAAATTTTACCATTATCTGCCTTAAAGGGTGATGGTATTGAAACTTTAAAAACAATTATACTTAAATATCTTAAACAAGGTCCTCAATATTTTCCTGATAATATTACTGCTGATACAACAATGCGCAATATTGTTTGTGAGATAATCAGAGAAAAAATTCTGTTTAATACAAATGATGAAGTTCCTCATGGTACAGGTATTGAAATAATTCAATACAAAGAACCAAAAAAAATCGGCGGTATTACAACAATTGAGGCGAATATTTATTGTGAAAAATCTACTCACAAAGGTATTATAATTGGTAAAAACGGTGAAAAGTTAAAACGAATAGGAACTGCTGCAAGACGTGATATAGAAAGACTTTGTGACGGTCAGGTTAATCTTAAGCTTTGGGTAAAAGTAAAAGATGATTGGAGAAACAGTCCTGGAATGTTGAAAGAACTTGGTTTTCAATGATAAAAAACATTAAAACAAGTGGAATTGTATTAAAAGAATCAAATCTTGGAGAGAATGGTAAGCTATTAGTTTTTTTTACAAAAGATTTCGGTAAAATTTCCGTAGTAGCAAAAGGAGTAAAAAAAACAGGTAGTAGTCTTGTTCAGTTGAGTCAACTTTTTGCATACAGTAATCTTGAACTTTATAAGGGTAATTCTAATTTATATACTTTGACAGGTGGCTCTTTGATTGAATCTTTCAGTGGGCTCGGAGAAGATTATGACAGAATAGCATCTGCCGGTGAAATTGTCCTAAATATTTTAAAAGTAATTCAAGAGGATTTGCCTGATATTGATTCATTAAGACTTTTGTTGAACAGTTTACATTTTATCAGCAGCGGGAAACGATCTCCTGATTTTGTGGCAACTGTATTTTTATTAAAAATGCTTCACTTTCAAGGTGTTGTTCCTGAAATTTATGAAATTGAGCAAATGTGGAATCAAAAATTAAATGATAGTACTATAAATGCGTTGGAACATATTTTTTATTCTGAACTTTCAGAATTATTTAATTTTGGTGTGTCTGATTTTGTTAAGATGGAGCTAAAAGGTGTTTCAAAAATGCTCTTATCAGAAATTAATTAAAATTTATTAAAGGAGGTTAGGCGATATGCCTACTTATATTGAGAAAAAAATCGCAGAATTTAAAGCCGGTGAATATATTCAAGGTGTTTTTTATATTAAAGATTCTGAAATGAAAACAACTACGACAAATAATAAATATATGAACTTTACTTTTGCGGATAAAACAGGTGAAGTAAATGCTAAACTTTGGGACTGGGATGAAGATAATGTTTCTCGCTTTAAAGTAGGAATTCTCGTTAAAGTAAGAGGAAATGTTGTTGATTGGCAAGGTCAAATACAATTTAAAATTGACTTCATAAGTAAAGTAATTGACTCTGATCATATTAAAATAGATGATTATATTCCATCAGCTCCATATTCAGGTGATGCAATGTATAAATTTATAGTGAATGTTATTAATGAAAAAATGACAGACGATGAATTTAAAAAATTATGCATGTATGTTTTAGAAGATAATAAAGATACTCTTTTAATTGCCCCCGCGGCAAAAAAGAATCATCATGCAGTGCGTTCGGGATTGCTTTATCATACAACAAGCATGTTAAGATGTGCTCTTACACTTTCGTCTATTTATACTTTTTTAAATAAAAATCTTTTGTATACAGGCGTTATACTTCATGATATGGGTAAAATGTTTGAAATGAAACAAAATGAAACAGGATTGGTTAATGAATATACTGTTGAGGGTACACTTTTAGGACATATT
>JBGVNN010000065.1:0-17510 GCA_045125595.1 Candidatus Egerieisoma sp. | reverse complement strand
GGTAACCAATATGCTACAGCATATCAAATGGAAGTTCTCCGTAAGATTATGTACGCTGTAGAGACAGGTGGTCAAGTTTACGGTAATGCAAGATATGATGACTTCACAGAAGCTTATACAAATACTCCTGAGGAGCACGCTATAACAATCGGTGCAGGTCAATGGTTTGCTACAGAAGCTAAGAGACTTCTTAACACAATCCGTACACAATATCCTGCAGTATTCGCAGCTAATGATACAGCTGGTATTGCATCAGACCTTGATACAAAGAACTGGAGCACATATAAGCTTTCAAAGACATCTGCAAAAGCTAAATGTATCCAAAGAATTATCAATACACCTGAAGGTAGAAAATGTCAGGATCAGCTTATTGATGAACAAATGGTAAAATTCCTTGGTGAAGCAAGATCTTTGGGTGTTACAGAGATTAAAGCTATGATGATGTGTGCTAACCTTAGACACCTTGGTGGTCTCGGTGCTGTTAAACGAGTACTTGGTAAAACAAAGACACCTTACACACTTGATAATATCTATGCTGCATTACAGACAGATACAGGTAACCAAGTTGGTGCATTCAGATCAAGAAACAAGAAAGTTTATAACTGGTTAATCGAAAAGATCGGATAATTTTGGAGTTTCTTTATTGAAAAATAAGATAGGGCGGATCGCTTAAATGCGGTCCGCTTTTTTTATATTTTTTTAACAAATCACTTGACTCTTTTGTGTGAAAGTGCTATACATAACAATCGTGCGCAGTGATGCATACGATTATTATTTGGAGGCATAAATTATGCATACTTTAATGACATTATCGGTTGCTCTTTTGGCAGGTCTTTTCTTGTCGAGATTAGCAAAATTATTGAAATTGCCTGCTGTTACGGCATATCTTGTTGCGGGAATATTAATTGGTCCGTATTGTTTAGGTGCTTTAGGGATAGAGGGCTTAGGCTTTACAAGTATGGAGAATGTAGACAAATTCTCATTGATTTCTGATGTTGCCTTAGGATTTATTGCTTTCTCGATTGGTAATGAGTTTAGATTAGCTCAGCTTAAGAAAACAGGAAAACAGGCTACGGTAATCGGTATTTTCCAGGCAGTCTTTACTACACTTCTTGTAGATGCAATTTTAATTGCAGTACATCTTGCAATGCCTGATAAATTCTCTTTATCAGCTGCTATTATTTTGGGCGCAGTTGCTTCTGCTACAGCTCCTGCTGCAACTTTAATGGTTGTTAGACAATATAAGGCAAAGGGTCCTCTTACTGATATCTTACTTCCGATTGTTGCACTTGATGACGCAGTAGGATTGATTCTTTTTGCGATTTCTTTTGGTGTTGCCAAGGCTTTTATTTCAGGACGAATTGATATTATTTCTGTAGTTGTTGAGCCAATTCTTGAGGTTGTTCTTTCGTTATTACTCGGCTTGATTATGGGATGGTTATTTACTATGAGTGAAAAATTCTTCCATTCAAATTCAAAAAGAATGTCAATGTCTGTTGCTTTTGTATTTTTAACAGTTGCTTGTTCGATGCTTAAGTTTGAAATTGGCGGTGTACATATTGGTTTTTCTTCTTTGCTTGTTTGTATGATGTTAGGTACAATTTTCTGCAATATGTGTGATTTTTCAGAAGAACTTATGGATCGTGTCGAAAGATGGTCAGCACCATTATTAATGTTATTCTTTGTAATTAGCGGTGCAGAGCTTGAATTTTCGGTATTTAAAGATTTTGCAATAATTGCAATTGGTCTTATCTACATCTTGGCTCGCTCGGCTGGTAAATATAGTGGTGCATTCATTAGTTCTAAATCTGTTAAATGTGAACCCAATATTGTTAAATATTTAGGTGTTACACTTTTACCTCAAGCCGGTGTTGCCTTGGGAATGGCAATTAAAGCTGAACAACTTGGACCTGAAGGCGTTATAGTTGCCAACATTACGCTCTTTGCTGTTCTTGTATATGAATTGGTTGGACCTATGCTTACTAAGATTTCACTTCTTAAAGCAGGAGAAATTAAACCTGAAGAAAAAACAAGCGCCCGTGGTAAATCTCCAAAGGCGCCTGCATCTAAATAATTTTAATTATTTAATTAACTTGCAGATGATTCTGCTGAACTTAATATTTCATTGAAGTCTTCCGTTTTAAGAACTCCTCTTAAAGCGGAAGATATTTTATCTACACAATTATATGCTTTTACCGTAACATCATATGAATATGGTGGAGCAACACCATTAACTGTTACTGTATATTTGTCCGGCATACCTTCGCCGTTAGGATACTTCATGTATAAAGAAGAAATATTATATCTTTCTGTTCTTGATGTGCCTGAACCTTCTTCAATCTTTATTACAAGATTATACATTATAATAGGTTGACCATCAGCAGCTTTTGCAGCGGGAAAAGTGATTTTTACAGGTGCAAGAGGATTGTTTTCGTCAACTTCAAAAGTTATTTGTGCATCTTCTGCAAACTCTGCTTTTGCGTAATTTTTGTAGTTTGCAACTTTATATAAATCAAGATGTGAACTATCATCTTTGGGAGAAGGGATTACCCAAGCGTCGTTTAAAACTACTTCATTATACAAATCAAGTCTTAACACACGTGTGTTTCCGTTTTTGTCAACTTCTACCATATAACCTTGGCCATATTCATAATTGTTATTATTGTCTTGTAAACTGAGTTTGCCGACATCTTTTTCTCGGTAGTATCCAAAGCCGCCGATTGAAAGAGATGTATATTTGTTTTGATTAATTGCCATTGGAGTATTAAAAGGTATATGCTCATGGGCAGAGAAGTATATTACTTGAGGATACAATTTGAGAACTCCGTCAAGCGCTGTGTCAGCAGGTATATGAGTCATGACAAATACCGGCTTGTTTGGCTCGGCTTTAGTTATTTCTTTAAGAGTATCTTTGAGCCATTTAGTCGCAGTTGCAGTGTAGCTGCCGTTTTCGTTATCAAGTGTAAGGAAATGGTAATCTTTAATAATGGCATGTTTATATCCTTTATTAATACGTTCTTCTTCGGTTTCGATATCAGCTACCGTAAATCGGCTGTTTAAAAACTTATTAAATGCTTCTCTTTGAGTTTTGCCGCTTTTATTGGTTGTAGAATTAAAACCGTCTGCATCATGTGAAGTGCCTAAAGAATAAAATAAAGCAGTATTTTCAGGAATATTGTTAATTAAAACATTGCTGGCTTCTGTTATATATTTATCGTTATTTGAGGCACGGAAATGGTTCGTAATATCTCCGTTTACGAGCAAGGCGTCAAGTCCGTTTGGTATTCTTCTGCTTAAAAATTTCATGCCTTTCTCTACTTTTGCAGTTTGTTCATAAAGTCCGATATGCAAGTCGCTTATTGCAGCAAATGTGAGAACAATATTCTTTGCATCAAAATTTTCGTTTTGATAATTATCATAAAAACGAGATTTGAAATCAGCTAATCTTGCAGCCTCTTTTTCTGCCGCTTCTTTAGCAGCAATCTCTTCGGGAGATAAAGTTGCTATAGGTGAGGCAGTAGGTGTTACTTTGTTTGCTTTTTCGCCGCAACTTGTTAAAAGCGCAAGCATCATTACAAAAGCAAGCAATACGGATACAAATGAAGTGATTGTTTTTCTTGATTTTTTCATAATTACGCTCCTCTCTTTTATAAATTGTTTATATCATATATGTAAAATCAAGTCAATAATTTGATGTAACACATACGGCGAAAATTGCGTACAATAAATGTGTATATATCAATGAAAGCAGGCGGTTGTATTGCAACATTTACATTATTTTATAAATACGGAAATTCCACAAGAGATTTCTTTTTTTGTTTCCAATTATTCAAATTTAAAGAAAACAATGAGATTGAGAGGCTTTCCGTATGAAGCAAGAGCAGAAGTAATCAAGAAAGTTGCAGAAAAGGCAACAGAAAATGGAAGTATAGCACAAATAATACATGACAGCATAGATAATTCTGTTTGCGGTATCATTGTGAATGATGTAGAGGCAGGGGTGTATTTTGAGCGGGAAGAAATAAAGCAAAATGATGAAATTAAAAAGAATGCTGCAGAGATTTTTGCTGAGGCAAAGAAGATACACGATAAACAAGAGGAAATATACATTAAAAATATGAATTTTGATAGATTAAAAGAGCTTGGCGCAGTTGCGTCACAGATGTTTTTCTCTGTAAAAAAGTCACTTAAAAACGATTTGACCGGAAAGGATATTCATAGATTTTTCGGAGCGGCAACAGCAGAGGGAAACATAAATTATATACCAAGTTTAACTCAAGGATTAAAAAACAGATATTTTATAAAGGGCAGACCGGGTACGGGAAAATCGACTTTTTTGAAAAATATTGCAACAGCGGGAATTAATTCAGGATATGACATTGAAATGTATCATTGCTCGTTGGATCCCAAAAGTTTGGATATGATAATCGTAAGGGATTTAGGTCTTTGCGTGTTTGACAGCACTGCTCCTCATGAATACTTTCCGGAAAGGTGCGGTGACGGCATAATTGATATATATGAAATGTGTGTTACACCCGGCACTGATGAAAAGTATTCAACTGAGTTAGATATTTTAAAGCAGAAATACGATGAAGTGATTACTGAATACAGGAAGTATTTAAAAAAGTATAATGAAATTATATTACAGCAAGAAAGTAAAATCAAAAATATGAGCAGGGAGGAAACAGAAAGACTTGCAGAGGATGTTTTAAAAACGTTCTTTTAAAAACATTGCAGATATTTGTTAACAAAATATACTTGACTTGATTGCAATTGATAATATAGAATTATTTATATTATATAAATCAAGTAACGGAGAGAAGTTGTATGCGTAAGATTACCAAGTTTAACATTGTAATTATATTTATTATTGTATTTCAATTTGTTTTTTCAGGTTGCTCTGCCATAACAAGCAGTAAAAAGGATTTTATTTTAAAAACTCCCGATTATGGCAAGGTAAGAGACACGATGAGCGATACATGGGTAGCAATTGATGATCTTGACAGATTTGTTGCGACCGGAGATACGGTAAGAGATGTACAGGAAGATAAACAAGTTTTAATGTTTTATTATACTTGGCATTTGCCAATGCATGTTCAAAATATTTTTAATATAGCTGATATCGTTAAAACAGGAGAAGAAAAAGGCGTCTATAATTGGGGAGGAGTAAGTGCTTTTCACTATTGGGATGAGCCTTATTTCGGTTATTACAGAAGTGATGACCCATGGGTAATCAGAAAAGATATACAAATGCTTTGTGATGCCGGTGTAGATGGTGTTTTCTTTGATGCGGGCAATGGTTATCTTTATCACGATGCATATAAAGCTTTCTTTGCAGAAAATATGAAAAGAAAAGAAGAAGGTCAAGCATATCTTAAAGCTACTTGGATGATAAAGGCAGGTGGCCCTTTAAAGAATGTATCTAATGTATTACAACAACTCTATGAGACATATTATAAATCAGGCGAATACGATGATGTATTATATACAATAAACGACAAGCCTCTTATGCTTTGTCCTGAAAAGGCTCCAAATACTACAGAGCTCAAAAACTTTTTTGAGGTTCGTGACTGTTGGGCTTGGGCAAGCGGAGAAGGCAAATGGCCTTGGCTTGAAGATTCACCGCAAGAAGGTGGTTGGGCACCGGGAAAAAGCTCTACAGAGCGCGAAATGGTTTCCGTATCAGCCGCACAGCACCCTACAAGCAACATGGGAAAGAGCTTCAGTGAGGGCAAACAACCTAAACCGGCAGAACGTCATCCTGAACAGGGAATTTACTTTACTGAGCAATGGAAATATGCTTTGGAGCTTGATCCGCAGTTTGTTCTTGTAACTCAGTGGAATGAATGGATGGCGCAGAGATTTGTATCTAATGGTAAAGACTTGTTTTGCGGTAAACAGCTGCCTAAGGGTGAAACATATTTTGTAGACGTATACAGTGCAGAATATTCAAGAGATTTGGCGCCTATGAAGGATGGTTACGGCGATAATCATTATTATTTGCTTGCAAATTATATAAGACAATTCAAGGGTGCGAGAGATATCCCTGTGTATAATCAACAGATGACAGTTGATATTAAAGATTTCTCTGAAATCAGTAAATCAGGCAGTCCGTATTATGACGATTTATATGACACTTTGCACAGAGATCATCCGGGTTCTGTAAATTCTAAAAGATATTATTATGTTGACGATTCGGGACGAAATGATTTTGAGGAAGTAAGAGTTGCTTCTGATGCAAATAATATTTATTTCTATGCAAGAACTGTTGAGAATATTACAGCACCTGAGGGCAAAAACTGGATGAATCTTCTTCTCAATACTGATGCTGATTATAAAACAGGCTGGCACGGTTATGATTATGTGGTAAATCGTTCTGTAAGCGGAAATGTTACTTCTATTGAAAGTTACGGCGCTAATGGAGAATATACTTTTTCTCCTGTAGGTGAGGCAGGTATTAACTATAATGGCAAGGAAATGATAATCAGCGTGCCTAAGAGCCTTGTGAAAGTTTCGGGAGATAAGTTTACGGTAGATTTTAAATTTGCTGACAATGTGCCCGAAGAGGACGATATAATGCTCTTTATAGACAAGGGAGATGTCGCACCGAATAACAGATTTAATTACAGATATAATTTTGATGTAAATGCAGTTATGAAATCCGCAAATGATTCAAATTGGATTATTTTAGCAGCTGTAGGCGGTGCTATTGTTCTTGTTGCTGCTGTTGCAGTTGTAATTGTTATAAAAAAAACAAAGGGAAAAGGTAAAGAATCTTCAGTTGAAACTGATGATGCTGCTGAAAATTAAAGGTAAATTAAGTTGTTTTTTGAAGGAAATAAAATTGCATAGAGGCCGAAAGTGTGATAAAATAAAAGTGTATTTTGTTCAGGGGGCTGACATCAATGCTTGACTCTATAAAGAAGTTAATTCTTTCAAATAAATATTCATTATTGGTACTTTTAATATTGTCTTTGTGGCTTAGATTGGCTAAAGATTACAGTATTATTTTGTCGTATATAGTTTTACTTATAATGTACCTTGCTATAGGTATGGTTGTCAGTTATGTACTTGAACTTATTGACAGCAAAAAGTCTGTTAAGGAAACTAAAGACGAAGCAGCTGAAAAGAGAGCTTCTTTGAGTGCTGCTAAAAAGCGTGAAGTTATAGGACACAGAGAGATTCAAAGGCATTCATCTGAGCAAGCGAGAGTAACATCTTCGTATTTAAAGAATGCGGATGGTTTGTCAAGCAGTATGTCGAGAAGATTAGAGAAAACTGCGGCTACGTTTAATTCTATTAAGGGCGATTCTGATAAATTTGCTGAAGAAGAGCAGAAACAGTCAAATCTCTACGGTAATGCGAGAAAGGTTTTGTTTGAAAATCCTGAAGATCTTTATACCAATAAAAAAATCGACAAAAAGCCTGCAGTAGAAGAACCTCGTGCTGAGATTGTTAAAGAAAATGAAATAAAGAATGATAATAACACAAAGGATTTCTTTAAGGCTGATATTTTCAGTGATGCGGATGATTATACAGCCGCTTCTGACGCTGAAGTTGATGATATTGTTAAAGATATTGACAACAGGGTAAATGAACCGAGAAAAGTAAGAAAACATTGGATTACCGATAAAAAAGAGATTTCTTTTGAGCCGACTGTCACGCCAAAGACGTCGGTAAAGGGCAGACCTTTAGACATTCCTAAAGAAGAAGTTAAATCTAAAGATGTAATTAAACCTGCGGAGCCTGTTAAGCCTGTACAGCCGGTAATACCTAAAGAATCGGCGAAAGCGCAAGCCCCTGTAGTTCCGGCAAAATCTCCGAGAAAAACACATGTGGTTGTAGATAATAATCAAGACAGTGTAAATGCTGACATGGATAAATTAGATAAACTTTTCAATCGCTCGAGAAACAAAGACGATGGCAGAGATGATAAGCCTAAGTCGGGATTGTTTTCCGGTTTCAAAAAAAAAAGAAGATGAAATTCAAGAAAAAAGGGTAACAAGACCAGTTAAGAAAAAAGTCCGTTATGTTAAGCCGCCAATTGATTTGCTGAGGCAAGCGCCTGCAAAGAATCCGGCTGTATATGAGCGCGCAGAGAATGAGCAAAATGTAAGGTCTAAACGCCTTATTGATACATTGGCGAGCTTTGGTGTCGGAGCAAAGATTACAGGTGTTTTGAGAGGACCAGCAGTCACTCGATATGAGTTACAGCCTAATCCGGGTGTTAAAGTAAGCAAAATAGTTTCGCTTTCTGATGACATTGCACTTAATTTAGCTGCTACCGGTGTGCGTATTGAAGCACCGATTCCCGGCAAGGAAGCTGTCGGTATAGAAGTACCCAATAAAGAAGTAGAAGTTGTTTGTCTGCATGATGTAATTGCATCCAAAGAATATAAAGACTCACAGTCTAAACTGACATTTGCCATTGGTAAGGATATTGCGGGTAAGAATATTGTTTCTGATATTGCTAAGATGCCGCATCTTTTGATTGCAGGTGCCACCGGTTCGGGTAAAAGTGTATGTATCAATACTATAATAGCAAGTATTTTATATAAATCAGGACCTGAGGATGTTAAAATGATTATGATTGACCCTAAAATCGTCGAATTGGGCATTTATAACGGCATTCCGCATCTTTTTGTACCTGTAGTTACAGACCCTAGAAAAGCCGCAGGAGCGCTTGCATGGGCTGTTTCCGAAATGGAAAAAAGATATGCTGCTTTCTCGGAGCATAATGTAAGAGATCTTAAATCATTTAATGAACAAATTGAGAGAGGCGTTTCGTCAGCTGAAAAGATGCCTCAGATAGTTATTATTATAGATGAGCTTGCAGACCTTATGATGGTTGCTTCAAAAGAAATAGAGGAATCCATTATACGATTGGCTCAAAAGGCGAGAGCTGCAGGTATACATTTGATTATTGCTACTCAAAGGCCGTCTGTAGATGTCATAACGGGTTTAATTAAGGCAAATATTCCTTCGAGAATTGCTTTTGCTGTGTCTTCTCAAGTTGATTCGAGAACTATACTTGATGGTGGCGGAGCGGAGAAACTTTTGGGCAGAGGAGATATGCTCTTTAGTCCGATCGGTATGTCAAAGCCTTTAAGAGTTCAAGGTGCTTTTGTTTCTGACGGCGAGATAGAAAATTTGGTTGAACATATCAAAAATACTTGCGGACAAGTGGAATACAGCCAAGAAATTGCTTCGTCTATTGAAAATGAAGCTGCCGGAAAAAAGGGTGGCAATTCAAGTAACGGATCCAATTCTGTAAAAGGAGATTCAAATGACGACGACTCAGACGAAATGCTTATAAGAGAAGCTGCTGAGTTGGCTTTTGAATTCAATCAAATATCTACATCATTTTTGCAAAGAAAATTAAGATTGGGCTACTCAAGAGCATCAAGAATTGTAGATGCATTAGAAGAAAGAGGGGTTGTTTCCGCAGCAGATGGCAGCAAACCCAGAAAGGTTATAATTACCAAAGAAGAGTGGGAAACAACCCTTGATTAATTTAAATATTATTTTAATAATTTTGTGAACCTGTTGGGTTTTTGATACTGTAGCCTACGTTTACAAGGTGGTCTGCTACACGCTCAAGCCCCACAATAACCGACGAAAAATACGGGCTACCTTCTAATGTGCAATTTCCTTCAGCAAGACGTTCAAAATGATTTGTGATAATCTGTTTTTTCATAACGTCTACGCCATCTTCCAATTGTGTTAATTCGGGAAGATGTTCTTTATTTAAATTTTCAAAAGCATCTTTTGAAATGACGAACATTTTCATAATATTATCACGCATAGAGGCGATACCGGTTTGGGCAATTTCTGAAAATGTAATTTTCTTTTCTATAAGTTCTATACCGATTTCATGGAAATTCTCGGCATGATCGCCTATACGCTCAAGGTCATTCAGAACATGGAAGTACGAACCGATGATTTTCTCGTCGCTTGCTTCTACATATGCAGATAACTTAATTAAATACTGTGTCAAAGCACTGTTTGTAAAGTTGATGATTTTCTCGTTTTCGCGAATCTTTTCGTTGTACTCTGTTGATGCGTTATCAATCGAAACGAAAGAAAGTTTTGTGTTCTCTTCAACTAAATCAATCATATATCTAATTTCTTTTTTTACTTGCATGAGGGCAACTGACGGGGTTGTCAACAATCTCTCGTCTACGTATTTGAAAGACATGGTTTCTTCTTGTTGTTTTTTATCTTTGATAACAAGGTATGAATATTTAACAAGATGTTTAACAAAGGGAAGAAGTAATAATGTTGTTGTTACGTTAAATACAACGTGGAAGAATGATACTCTCATTTGAAGTGACATAGCGTCATTTCCGGGGAATGTTGAAACAAGGAAATTTACAACGGGTTCTTTAAACAGCCAAATAATCGCTGTAAAGAAGGCAGTTCCTATAATATTAAAAGTGAAATGTATGAGGGCAACTCTTTTTGAATTGGCATTTGCACCGACAGAAGCTAAAAGTGCGGTAACACAAGTACCGATGTTTGCACCGAGGATAATAAATAAAGCAAGGTCAAGCGGTAAAATACCGGCACCAACCATTGTGATAACAACACCGGTTGCGGCTGAAGAGCTTTGGATTAAAGCTGTGAAAATTGCTCCAACCAAAATTAAAAGAAGCGGGAAATTGATTTTTGCAAAGATTGAAGTGAACATTTCTTCAATAGCGGGATTTCCGAAGGCTTGCTCGCTGCTCATAACATTAAGACCTACGAAAATAAGACCTAAACCGCAGCAGAGGCTACCGGCAAGCTTTATTTTTTCTTTTTTCATAAAGCCCATCATAACGCCGGCAAAAGCGAGAAAATACATTGCCATATTGAAGTAGTCGTTCTTTAAGGCCACGAGTACACCTGTGATTGTTGTACCAATGTTGGCACCCATAATAATCGGTGTTGCTTGCATGAGTGTCATAACGCCTGCATTAACAAGACCGATAACCATGACAGATGTAGCAGAGGAGCTTTGTATAATTGCTGTGACACCTGCACCTATACCAACTCCGGAGAAGCGATTATTGCTGATTCTTTCGAGTAATCTCTTCATTCCTGTGCCGGCACTTTTTTCGAGAGCATCGCCCATGAAGTTCATACCGACTATGAAAACACCGACACCGGCGAGCAACCAGATTAGACTTTGAATTATTTCTTCCATTTAATAGCTTGTCCTTTCTATTTTTGTTCAGTATAAGACACTTTATTATAAACAAAAACAGAGCAGATGAAAAGGGGAATTTTGATATTTAAGTCGAGCAAATTTCTGTATGGTATGATATAATAAAAGTGCTTGAAAAATATTTGTATGTGTTGATTAATGATAAGTATGAAGTGGATTGTAATTTATGAGTAAAAATAGATGTAAGTGGTGTAATCTAAAAAATCCTAAATACATAGAGTATCACGATAATGAGTGGTGCAGACCGAATTTTGATGATAAGTATTTATATGAAATGCTTATTTTAGAATCTTTTCAGGCCGGTCTGTCTTGGGAGTGCGTGTTGAACAAGAGAGATAGTTTTAGAGCGGCGTATGATGGCTTTGATTTGGATAAGGTTTGCTTGTATGATGATACAAAAATTGGCGAGCTTTTGGCTGATAAATCGCTTATCAGAAATAAGTTGAAGATAAATGCAAGTGTTAACAATAGTCTTATTTTCAAGGCTATAGTAAGTGAATTTGGCTCGTTTTATAATTATTTGAGTCGATTCACAGGTGATAGGACTTTGTATGAAACGGACAAGACAACAAATGATTTATCAGATGCAATTTCTTGTGATTTACGAAAAAGGGGAATGAAGTTTGTTGGCTCAACAATTATTTATTCTTATTTGCAAGCAATTGGCGTGATATATTCACATGAAAAAGATTGTTTTTTATTTTTAGATAATAGTGATATTTAATGGAGGAGATTGTTTTGAAAAGAAAAATATCTTTTCTTTTGATATTAATTTGTTTGTTTTCATTTACCGGTTGCTACGGAATAAGAGTAGAAGAAGGTAAGCTTTTAGAAGCAGGTATAGTAAAAAGTATTACTGTAACAACAATGCCGGCGGGGCAATACGAAAATACTTTCAGAGACACAGATGCCAATGATATTATTAAATATCTTTCGAGTTTAAAGTTAATAGATGATTATCAAGAAAATCCTGCTGAATGTGAGGGTATGACATATCTTATTTCTCTTAAATATGAAAGTGGCGAAGTTCTTACTTTTTATCATGTTAATAACATGTTTATTAAAACAGATAACAGTTCATGGTATAAAATGAACTATGAAGAAGCGGCTCGTTTTGAGACTCTGTTGAGTGAGTTGGACAATAGTAGATAGGTTTTAGTATGTTTGATTTTAAGAAAGAGTACAAAGAATTTTATATGCCTAAAAACAAGCCGAGCGTGATAAATGTTCCGAAGGCAAATTATATAGCAGTAAGAGGCAAAGGAGACCCTAACGAAGAGGGTGGGGCGTATCAGCAGTCAATTGGAATTTTGTATTCTGTGGCATATACCTTAAAAATGAGCTACAAGACAGACTATAAAATTAATGGATTCTTTGAGTATGTTGTGCCTCCTCTTGAAGGTTTTTGGTGGCAGGATGATGTTTGCGGTGTGGATTACACAAATAAGTCGACATTTAATTGGATTTCTGTTATTCGCTTGCCTGATTTTGTGACTAAAGCTGATTTTGAATGGGCAGTTGAAACTGCGACACGAAAGAAGAAAATTGATTGTTCGTTAGCAGAATTTTTAACTATTGATGAGGGTTTATGTGTTCAAGTAATGCATCTTGGCCCGTTTGATGACGAACCTGCAACGGTTGCATTGATGGATGCATTCTTGGAAGAGAACGGTTACATAAATGATTTTAATGAAAGCAGAATGCATCACGAGATTTATATGTCTGATGCAAGAAAAGTTCCGCCTGAAAAGTGGAAAACGGTTATAAGACATCCAATAAAGAAGATGTGACTCAAATTGATTTGATTTTGTTGGAGGATATAATGAAGAATAGATATTTACCATATTTGTTACCTTTTCGTTGTGTTGTTCTTCAGTTTTCCTCAGCCGTTCGTCCGAAAAACCGGCTGTTTTGGGGACAGTTCGCTTCAGACCTTAGCCGTTCGTCTGAAAAACTGGCTGTTTTGGGGACAGTTTCTTTCAGACCTTAGCCGTTCGTCCGAAAAACCGGCTGTTTTGGGGACAGTTCTCTTCAGGCCTCAGCTGTTCGTCCGAAAAACCGGCTGTTTTGGGGACAGTTCCTTTCAGGCCTTAGCCGTTCGTCCGAAAAAACGGCTGTTTTGGGGACAGTTCTCTTCAGGCCTCAGCCGTTCGTCCGAAAAACCGGCTGTTTTGGGGACAGTTCGCTTCAGGCCTTAGCCGTTCGTCCGAAAAACCGGCTGTTTTGGGGACATAACCGGCCAAATACATTCCGACTATCCCAACCAACACAATAACAACTGATATTGTTACAATTTGTTTTACCTTATTGATAATTAATCAATTCCCAATAATTGCTTCCTTGTTTCTTCGTCACAATTATCAAAATCATACTATAAGAATATTAACAAGAATGGTAACAACAATAGATCACCAATTATTAATTTCGTCAATTTTTCTATCAATAACGGATACTCGAATAAAAATCAGCAAAAGAATACTGTCGATTATTGTTGTTCTTACAATATCGCAGCAGAGCAAAAGGCTAAACAAACGTATGAGTATCTTTTGAATATGGCTGATGACCCGGATGTTATCGAGCCGCTTCGCTTCTTGAGAGAGCGTGAGGTGGTTCACTTCCAAAGATTCGGTGAGGCACTTGAAATCGTCAAAGGTTTAAGAAACGAGAAGAAGATATTCTATTAAGAGAAAAAATAAAGCAGATGAGCAAAAGGGGGAGCTCATCTGCTTGTTTATTAGGGAGCTGTTTTTGTCAGCGCCTTAACCAAAGTTATTGATATATACCTACTTCATAAATTGAGAAATAACCTTTTCTCGGTGCTTGAATATTAATGAAGCGTGCTTCTTGGTCGAGAGTTACAAGGTTTGCTTGTGCATAATTGAAAGGTCCTAATTCTTTCCAATTTTTGTTGTCGTTCGAAATATAAACGTAAAACTCACCACCGGTATTGGATTCCCAAAGAATAAGCATTTCTTTAAGGTATTGAACTTTATCAAGAGCAATTGTTATCCAATAATTGGTACCGACAGGTGTGCCGACAGCACTCCATCTTGTAGAAAGATTTCCGTCTGTTATATTGTAATAAGGACAACCATTTTCGCTGTAAGAAGCAACAGAAGCTTTACCTAATGCTATGTTTTTAGAAGATGTAAAATCAAATGTAGGTCTGTCTTTTGTGATAACAGCAACATTGCTTGTGTCACCAAGAATGTTCTCTGTATCAAGAACTGTTGTCTCATCAGCAATTGTTACTGTGCCTGAATGACGAATGTCTTTAACTGATGCACCTACATGGAATTTGTATTCACCTTTCTCTATGAACCAGCAAGAATCACTCTCTAAATATGTTCTGAGTTCATCCTCTGTAACAGTAATTGTAATAGTTTCTGTGGCGTTGGGGGAGAGAACAGAAGTCTTTCCGTAGCCAACAAGCTCTTTTACAGGATGTTCGTTCTTACCGTCAGGTTTTGTTACGTAAAACTGAACAACTTCGCTGCCTTTTACTTTACCTGTATTTGTAACATCTACTGATAAAATATAATTGTTACCGTCTTTTTCAATTTTGAAATCAGAATAATCAAATGTTGTATAAGAAAGGCCGTAGCCAAATTCGTACATAACGTCAACATCGAAAGTTTCATAATAACGATAGCCTACATAGATATCATCATTGTATACAGCAGATAAAGTAGAGTCACCGGGGTAAAACTTAGCATAAGGAGTATCAGCAAATTTGATAGGCCATGTGCTTGTTAATTTACCTGAAGGTGTAACTTTACCTCTGATAACATCAGCAACAGAGTTACCGATTTGTTCGCCTGAAAGACCGGCATAAATAATAGCATCTGCAAGGTGTGCCCATGAAGCAACTTCAATCGGGTTACCTGTGTTGATTATAACAATAAGCTTTTTGCCTCTTTCACGGAACGCTTTTGAAAGGTTTTCGATTGCCTGTTTTTCTTTGGCGTTGAGGTAAAAGTCTCCGGCTCTGTTTGCGTGGTCAGCTGTTTCTTTTGTGATTCTTGAAACAGTAAATATTGCATAGTCGGAAATTTTTGCTGCAGCGCTTGCTGTTGAATATGAAACAGTAAGTTCATAAGGATCATTTTCAGGATTACAGTCAGCATCACCGGATGCATTTGTTCCGCAATTTGCATACATTGAAGTAACAACAGAATTAAGAACTATACCTGAATTCTTAAGTCCTTCATCGATAGTAACTACATCACTAACATTTACATATCCTGCACCGAAACCGCTGTGAAGTGTCTTATAAGAAGCATTTCCGAAAAGTGAAACTGTAGAAACAGGTAAGGGGAGTGTATTGTTGTCATTCTTGAGAAGAACAGTACCTTCTGCACCCGCTTGTCTGATTGCCTGAAGCTTTTCTGCTTTGTCAGAAACTTTGTTAGTAACAGGAATGTCCTTCATGGCGTTTGATTTTAATATGTAGTTGAGAAGATTTTCGCAAGCAACATCAAGATGAGCCTCTGTGATATTACCACTATTTACAGCATTGGTAAATTCTGCTCTTATTGCGATTTCAGAAGAGAAACCACCACAATAAATATCGTGTCCGGAAAGAATCATCTCGGTACGGTTTATTTGTGTACCCCAGTCGGTCATAACGAAACCATTAAAATTAAATTCGCCGCGAAGTATGTCTATTATACCTTTATGCTGACCGGCATGAACTCCCATAATTTTGTTATATGCAGTCATAACGCTGTGAGGGTCTGAAAGTTCTACGGCATAATCAAAACCTCTGAGGTAGATTTCTCTCAAAGCACGCTCTGTTAATTCTGCGGAAACACTATATCTGTTAGTTTCTTGGTTGTTAGCAGCATAGTGTTTAAGCGAAACACTTACACCTGTGGACTGTACTCCTTTGGTGTAACTTGCTGCCATCATTCCTGTAAGGAAGGGGTCTTCTGAGAAATATTCAAAATTTCTACCGTTAAGAATATTTTTTTGAATATTCATACCCGGAGCGAGAATCATTTCAACACCAAAGTCACGACAATCGTCACCTAAATATTTTAATAAATTTTCAACAGTTTTGTTATTCCATGTAGAGGCAAGTGTGGTACCTGAAGGATAACCAATAGTTGGAGTATCAATTCTTAAACCTGCAGGACCATCAGCAAACTCTACCGAAGGTATACCATATTTTTCGAATGCCGCAATTTTACCTGCCATACTTATAGGAGCACTCTGAAGCATTATAAGAGAAATTTTCTCATCGATAGTCATTTCTGAAAGAACTTGGTTCACAGTAGATTCGGAAAGCTGAGTTCCTTTTACAATTTCAACCGGTACTTTTATTATAAATTTTTGAGCATCTGTGCCGTTGTATGTGTAAATCTGGACATTTGTGCCGTTTGCGGTGCCGTTTGCAGCAACATCAATAGCACTTCCTTTTGCGCATTTAGGCTCAAGTACATACTTGCCATTGGATATTAACTTAACATACCAACGTTGAGCATTACTTCCGTTACTTGCGTAAGTTTGAACATTTGTGCCGGGAGCAGATGATCCTGCATAAACGTCAAGAGCTTTTCCGGTAGACTTATTGGTTATAGTATAAGTACCGTCAGAATTACGTACGAAATGCCACTGCTGACGGCTAGAACCATTTGAACTGTTAATAACTACGTTATTTGATGAAAGGTCAAGGCATTTACCTGATGCAACGCCTATGATTGTTGAATAGAAATCAGGAAGCAAACCGTTTGCGTCAAGTGACGGTGTAGGTGTAGGTGCAGGCTTGCTAACTGTAAGATCTGCTACCCAGAATGATTCTGAAGTTCCATCTTCAAATTCGGCAAAAAGCTCAATATGTTGAGTACCCTCTGTTACGGGAACAACAACACTGAAACGTGATGCTGTTGTAGCACCTTTTATACCGGCAACAACATTAAGAACAGCTTGTTCAGCCTTAACTACAGCGGAAGGTTGGTCAACTTTAGCTCCACCGTTAATACTGTATGAGAAACTCTTAACATTTTTTGTCAAAGCAACCCATCCCCAGAATGTTGCCTTAGATGTGCCGGCTGCAAGTACAGGTTTTGAAATATTTGCTTCTTTTTCACCGCAAATAATACCGGGTCTGATTTCATCATAGCTTACATCAAGAATTTTCTTGGCTGCAGGTGTAGTTGTTGGTGTAGGTGTAGCTGTAGCTGTTGGTGTAGCCGTTGGTGTAGCTGTTGGTGTAGCTGTAGGTGTAGCTGTTGGTGTAGCCGTTGGTGTAGCTGTTGGTGTAGCTGTAGGTGTAGCTGTAGGTGTAGCTGTTGGTGTA
>JBGVNN010000064.1:0-4285 GCA_045125595.1 Candidatus Egerieisoma sp. | reverse complement strand
TATTTAATTCAGGAAAGGATAAACGAAATTACCCTTTGGAGAATAAATGAGTTTTGCAAGAATATGTATTATTATTCCCACTCGCTCCCGAAAACTGTAACTTAAACAATTTTGTATGGGTATTTTTGCACACATTATCGGGAGTGTTCAGATTATCCGCAAAATACGGACTATCAAGATTTTTGTTGTCATCGTGTTGTCACGCCAACAATGATATTATACACGCTAATTGTCGTTTTTTCAATAGATTTTGTAAAAGAAATAACCTCCACATTATAAAATAATGTCTTTAAACTCCGATTTTAAAATATCCTTAATGACATCTCTATCTATAACAAATTCGGGAGTTCCCATTGAGCCGGGACCAACCTCGTATTCATCAAAGATAATTACTAAATCGCCGTTTTCATTCCAATAGAAATTATGGTCTGCACTGACAGTTGCAAATTCTTCGCCTATCCCACTATTATTTATCCAATATGAGATATTTTCATCGTTTGCCATTTGCTCTTGCATTTGCATTTTGATTTCTGCCACAAGAATATCGGAAAATTTATCGGTATTGAACAGGTCGCCAAGCTCGACTATCTTTCCTTGCTTTTTATCAATGTGATAAAATTCAAAATAAGTATTACTGCTTGCCGCCGTTTCACTTACAGATAATTTGAGCGTAAACCAACGATCTGTATTCGTTGTCGCTTCATAATCAACGTGGATAGAGCCATAGCCATTATTCCCAGTAATTTCAAGGTCTTTATAAAACTGATTTACAAGAGCAGTTGTAAGCTCGCTGACATCTTTGTTTATATAATCAACAGCTTCGCTATCCTCACCCTCTATTTGCGGTACATCAATACCCATTTCGTGTTTATCGTCAGCATAGAAATAATTACGGATAGTTACTACCTGAACAATATCACCGATTACGGGAATTTGCTCCAGAGCCTGTGCGTATGCTACGCTCACATTAGGCAATAAGAAAAGTGTTATAAAAATAAAGCATGCTGCTGCCGCCGCAATACGGGGTAATATGCGAATTTGTTTTATAACGGGTTTCTTTTCGGGCAAGTCGGCAAGCGTTTGTTCTATACGGTTTTTCACAGAATCAGGAATTTCTGTCTGTTCTTGTGCCGCTTTGCTTTTTATATACTTATCAAAATCATTCATCCGTTAAAATCCTCCTTCAAAATTTCTCGCAGCATCTTTCGGGCACGAGAAAGCTGCTTTTTTACAGCAACCACATTCGTGTTTGTAATTTGTGCGATTTTTGATACCGAAAGATTTTCATAGTAAAACAGCACAACAACTGTACGGTAGGGTTGCTTAAGGCTATTCACAGCCTCACGAACTGTAAGACTTGTAGTTATGTCGTTTTCGGGACTGTCATCGGGAATGTCCGGTGTTTCTTCCATAGGTATAATTTTTGAATTTTTGCGGATCATTTCAACTGCTGTATTATGAACAATACGCAATATCCACGGCTTAAAAGAATTTTCGTTTTTTAGTGTGTCTAAATTTTTATAGGCTCGGTATATGGATTCGCTGATGATTTCGCCCGCATCTGAACCGTTCCTGACAATAGAAAAAGCCAAAGAATACATTGCGTTTTCACAAAGCCGTATATGTTCGCAAAATGCGTCTTTGTCGGTCAAAATCATCCCTCCCCGATTAGTGAAGCCGTTTGTCTTATGATCCATTTGCCCCACTCACTGTAATATTTAGCATAAAGATGTGCGCCGTCCTTCGATTTGTCGGAAGATAGTCCGCCTGTTTTATCATCGAACAGAATATTGGCATCAAGATAAAATTTGCTTTTTCCGTCAGCGAGTTTTGCCAATTCTGCATTTAACCCGTTAATAGCAGTATTGTTTACCACCTTATCGCTATCCGAACGACTTTTCGTAACGTGCAGATTTGCTTGTATGAAAATAACAGCATCGGATTGTTTGCTTTTAACAAATTCAATCAACTCACTGTATTTTTCGATGGTGTTGCTAAATTTGTATCCCACTTCATTGATGCCGAGCATTATATATATTTTACCATACTTTTTGCTATTCAGCAACTCCGTCAAAGTCACCTTGCCGACATTGGGAACAGAAACAGGCTTTTTATGAATGTTGTAAACACTCATTCCCACCGTGCAAAAATAGTCTGCTCCGTCGATACCTGCATACTCCATAAGTCCCACTGTCCTTGAATCACCGATGAACAGAGCATCATCCATAGAAATATCGCTGTTTGGTTGCGTTGTTATATTTTCCGTCGTTGATGTTTCTGTTATAGATGTACTCGCTTCGTAACCACCCTCTGTTTGCGTAGAGTTTGTATCTTCTAAGGTGTCTTTGGGAGTCAATATAATATCGTTTTGCGTCACCGAATTGTTGTCGGTTTCTGTGCCGGAGCTTGAAGATGGGGTTTTCCAAAAAAACATAAACAGTATAACAGCAACAACTAAAAAACATAAGGACAAAAGAGTAACTAAATTTGACTTTTTCATTTTCTTTACCTCTCAAAATCTAAAATATAAAAACGGATCATCAAAGCCACGGTACATACAATATACACTTGCACAGAAAATCACCGATAACAGCAGGCATATAACAACACGGCTTTTAATTCGTTTCAAAATACGAAACGGCAATCTTGTCGAGAACAATATACCTGCGATAAAAAACGGATAAAATAAGTTTAAGTATTTTAGGTAGTCATACCTAAATATCGACCATACGCCTTGACCGAAAAACGGGAACAACCGAGTAAAAAACATCCAAAGCTGCCCTATATCATCAATAGCGAATATTGCCCAAGTAATCGGGATCAATATGAACATATAAAGGTGGGCAATGACAGGCATTTTATTAAGATATTTTCCTATAAAGAATTTTTCAAGCATTATGATAATGAACAGAACTGTTCCCCATAAAACGAAATTATATCCTGCACCGTGCCACAACCCCGTAAGCAACCATACGATAAGCAGATTTCTGACAGTAGCAATTTTGCCGTTGCGATTTCCGCCAAGAGGGATATATACATACTCTCTAAACCAAGCCCCAAGTGTTATATGCCACCGCCGCCAAAATTCTGTCATTGTAAGGCTTGTATATGGGTGGTCAAAGTTTTTCGGTAGCTTGAATCCGAGCATTTTTCCAAGACCTATAGCCATCAGGGAGTAACCGAAAAAATCAAAATATATTTGAAAAGAAAATGCTATTATCGCCATCCACGCAAGCGGTGTAGATATGCTTTCAAACCCAATCGCACAAGTCTGCGACCACAGTTTTCCGATAGGATTAGCAAGTAGCACTTTTAATCCTAATCCGAAAATAAATATGCCGATACCTCTCAGCACAGATGATGTTTTGATTTGCCGCTTATACAGTTCTTTTTCCACTTGACCGTAAGTAACAATCGGACCGGCAATGAGCTGTTCGAACATTGAAATATATATCGTATATTTAAGCAAACTTTGTTGTGCCTTTGTAGTTCCTCGGTAAACATCAACAATATATGAAATTCCTTGAAAGGTGTAAAAAGAAATGCCAATAGGCAATACAATATCTGCCGTAAAGTTAAAACTCGGATTGAGCCGACCAATTTCGTTTATTACAAAACCAGAATACTTAAATGCGGCCAGACTGATTAAGTGTAAACTTATGCCTATGGTCAATAATACCTTCTTGTGTGCCGAAAATTTTTCAATCCATACACCAACCACAAAATCCGCAATAATACTTAGTATAAACACTATAAAATGTTCGGGGTTATGGATCGTGCCCACAAAGTAAAAACACAAACTTCCAATAAATAATATAAAATTCTTTAATTTATCAGGTACAATATAGTAGCACCCGAAGAATATCGGCATAAATATAAAGATAAATTGTAAACTACTGAATACCATAACCATACCATCATTTCGCTGTTCTGATATATAGATGCACGGGCAATATAAAAGGTGACACACAAATTTATTTTTTCAAAAAAATTAGCGGCAAGGATTTCTCCCTGCCGCCGTGCTTCTGTTAGTTGTAAATTATATCGTGATTTACGAATTCGGTAGCTCTGCTACGGATGTTATTCATCCGAGCAACCCACTCCATTTGATTGTCTGCTTTTAGTTTTTCGGTTACGCCCTCACGCTCTGCCATCTGTTTTATGAGTTGAGAAAACATTTCTTCTACCTGCTTATCGAGGTCTGCAAGATATCTGTTCAGTTTGCCGCTTGTCAGCAGATTAAGATACAGTGCCTTGCGATTTTGCTTTATATACCGTAAATGCC
>JBGVNN010000063.1:0-22400 GCA_045125595.1 Candidatus Egerieisoma sp. | reverse complement strand
ATAATCTCCTGTATCAGGTTCACTCATATAATCTCCGGTAAGTAAAATCAAATCATAATCAATACTATTAATTTTATTAATCAAATTTTCATTTTCTTCACCGAATTTTCTGCCGTGAATATCGCTGATTTGTAGAATTTTATATCCATTAAAAGAAGAAGGAATTTGTTGATGAGTGACAGTAACATATTCAACAACAATTCTGCCATTGTCATATAATGTGTAAACAACCAACAACAAAAGAAAAACAAATAAAATAGGAAAAATAAGCCATTTATAGCTTTTTTTCTTATCCGGAATCATTTTAAAACGATTATTTTCTTCTTTTTTTAATTTTCGTTTAGATAAAAATTCTTTAATTTTCATAATAATAATTAGCCAAAAATTTATATATTTTTATTGTACAAAATGTATAAGCCTTCAAGCAAAAGATTAGGATTATAAACAACTTTGTGCTTTGTGTGTTTAGAAATAACCTCCGCCAAACCACCGGTAGCAACAACAAAACAATTATCACCAAGTTCTTCATTAAATCTGTCTATCATGCCATCAAGCATACTGGCATTACCAAGAACCGCACCGGATTTCATACAATCTATAGTATTTGAACCGATTACCTTTTTAGGTGATTCAATACCAATCTGAGGTAATTGAGCCGTATTCATCGTAAGAGCATTTAAAGATGTTCTGATACCCGGTAGAATTGCCCCACCTATAATTGTATTTTTATCATTAACTATAGTAAGCGTAGTTGCAGTACCCATATCCGCAACAATTAATGGCTTAGGATATAAAGCAGCTGCTGCCACACTATCAACAAGCAAATCACTGCCTAATTGTGCCGGATTATCTATTCCAATATTAATACCGGTTTTCATTCCGGGACCTACAACAAGCGGTTTCTTGCCGGTAAGTGTGAATATCGCTTGAGAAAGTGGCTCTGTAATCATAGGAACAACCGAAGAAATTATAGCACCATCAATATCTTTCACATCAATATCATGTATAGATAATACAGCTTTTAACTGTACTGCAGTTTCATCAGAAGTACGATTCTGATCAGAAGCCAAACGAGAAATAAAACAAAGTTTATCTCCATCGTACACACCTACTACTATATTTGTATTACCAACATCAATTGCTAGAATCATAAAAAACTCCTAAAATTTTATCTTTTTCTACTTCCCTTTATAGCATTTGTAATACCAACAATTGCAGGAGCAAGTAAAACATTTACAGCAACTTCAATTAAAAAATTAAGTCCGGCAAGTACAACGAATGCAAAATAAACAACACCTGTACCACCTGCAATTTCAACAAGCTGAGGTTTAAATATTGTGAACATCGCAATCAAGAATATACCTGTATTAACAACAGGACAAGCAATTGAAGCTAAATAAGAACCTACAACTCTACCTGTCTTACTTTTAATTTTAGAAAAAAGTTTAAAAACATAGCCCGAAACAAAACCAGCCGAGGCTCCTTTTAATATACATACTATAGCCGTTGCCCACGGATTTGCAAGCCAAAGGAAATCAACATTACCTGAAATATATCCCGCAATAATTACTGCACCAAAAACTGCACCAAGTATCGCACCTGCCGACGGGCCATACAAAACTGCTCCAACTACAATTGGAAGAAGAACGAGCGAAATAGAAACATTACCAAATTTGATAAAATTGCCAACGAACTGCAACACCACTACGATTGCTGCGAGCATAGCAATACCTACAAATTTCTCAACATTAAATTTTCTCATAAAATATACCTCCTGCTGCTGTTCCTTAAGCGGATACAGCGCATTCATATTATACCACATTAATTATTCAACTGACAACCAATATGCTTTTGATGATTTGCCATAATTATATAATGACCTAACAACATTAGCTAAAGCCGTCAATTCATTATTATCATCTATTTGATTTTGAAACTTATAAACATATGACTTGACACTATATTTCAAACTTTGAATATGTTTATTGTTATCATATAGTTCAACAAAACATATATCATTTAACTGAGTAGCAGACAAAGCATCTGATCTTATACTATAAATATTATTAATTTTATCTTCACAATAAAAATCTTTTTTACTATAAAACTTATTATTAATTGATATATTAATAGTATCTATATCGTCCGTTACAAATTTAAAAATAAAATCTATTTTATCATTACATACTAATGTAGCGGATTTAAAATAATCATTTTCTGAATAAGATTTAGAAATCTCTGTATCTGTTGACGTAACCTGGTCAAAAACAGACGGTATAAGGTTAACTTTTGAATTCATCAAATTATCAACTTTGTAATTTCTATAAAGCTGATAAGAAGCACCATATTCAAGAACATCAGCCAAAAGAAGTTTTAATTCATTACTAATTTCTTTATTTGACATTCTCTCACAATAAGATACAACACTATAATTCTCGATAACATCTAATAACTCATCACCACAATATAATTCAACACGAAGCGAATCTCCAATGAGCGAAGGATTTGAAAAATAATAATTAAATTCAAGCAAAGAATCATTCATAGTAAACGAAGAGAGTATTATTGTTTCACCTTCTCTTGTTATTTTTAAAAAAGGATTTTTATAACCCTCTGATACCTGAACTTTAAAAATAAGAGTTAGTTCTTGACCTAAAAGCAAACTGGCAGATTTAATTTTACCAAATTCTTCTTGAGTAGAATCCTCTACATAAGTAAAATCAGACAAAACTGGTCCATTTGTAAAACAAAGTCCACCAACAAAGAAAGAATTTGTAGGAGGATGTGATTCTATAAAAGTTAATCCGTCAATTACAGTAGTATTTCCTACGAGAAAATAAGTTTCTGATTCATATCCGGATTTTGCTCCTGTAATACCATATACCAATGGGTCATTCCAAGAAACATCAACAGCATACCAGCTACCATTCTCCATCTGTACATAATTCCACATATGTCCGCTAATAGAGCCTCCGCTGTTTGCCTGACCATCTACGAGGACACAAGGAATACCGACTTTATCACAAAGAACTTTTAGTGCTTTAGAATATCCACTGCACACGGGTCCATTTTTACCGACACTACCATATAATGCACTCAAACATGTTCTGCAATATGACGAATCAATAGAATCTAAATCAGCAGAAGTATTGAAAGCATTTGTATTTGTAAGAAATGTATTAAAATATTTTAATTTATCAAAATAAGAACCATTTTGAGGATAATCACCCGACAATATGGTATTAATTCTATTTTCTAAATTTAAGCATTCTTTATTTATTAAATCTGCAGAACTGTAATTAGGATGTCTAATATCAAAATCAGGAGTTTTAATTAAAAAATAAACACTTACCTCATATTTACCAACACCTCTGTATTCTGATGTATAATCAGCAAAAGAATGAGAAGTATATGTAATACAAGAGTAAGAACCGACCAGCCAAAAAACCTGCGGGTTATCTCTTTCAAACGCAGCATATATAGCCTCAACATAATCAATAATATCATCTTTTGCTAATTGAATTTCTTCCTTTGTTGCAGCTTTTAAAATATTAAATTTTTCATCACGAGTGGCATCTTTATTATAATTAAAATTGATATTGTCTTTTATCACTTTAGTAACAAGATATGCATATTCATTGTTAGTATGGGGTAAAAGTGTATCAGTAACACCGGTTCTTAATGCACCACCTTCTTGAGAGTTGTCAGATAACCAATTATATAAATCAGTAGCATATTGTGGTGTATTGTCAATTCTATCAACCCAATCTTGATAACTGCCTTCCTTTAATGTAGCTTTTGCAAAAACCGAAAAAGGAACAGATGTCAAAACAATAGATAAAACTAAAAGCGAAACAATAAATTTTTTAAATTTCATAAAATACCCTCCGCTAATTATTTATATTTAATTATACACAATTTTAGTTGTTTTTCAATCTGCATTTTGTGATATAATATTAGTAAAAATATATACAGGTGAATTATAAATGACTAATATAACTAGTGGCATAAAATTTAAATATGAGCCAATACTTTCCGAAAAATACACCAACATGCTTCCGAAAGGTACAGCTCTGGTATTAGAAGGCGGCGGAATGCGTGGATATTATTCCGCAGGAGTATTTGAAGGTTTTATGGAGAGTGGCATAATGTTTCCGTACATTATTGGTGTATCTGCAGGTGCCGCCAATGCCCTGACATACATTTCAGGACAAAAACTCAGAAGCAGACAAATCGTCGAGAAATATGCAGGTTCACATAAATATGTAAGCAAAAGAAACTTGATAAAATACGGCTCTTTTTTTAACAGAGATTTAGTATTTAGAAAAATCCCTCAAGAACTTGTTTTCTTTGATTATGATGCTTTAAACAACTGTCCAATTAAATTTTTAACAGGAACGATGGATTGCAATACAGGCAAAGCCTTGTGGTTTGATAAAGATGATTTATCAAAAAATCTCGAGATTACGGAAGCGTCTTGCGCAATTCCGCTTTTTGCGCCAATTGTTAAATACAAGGGGCACAAGCTTCTTGACGGTGGATTTGCTTGTCCAATACCTATAGAAAAATCAATTGAAGACGGCAACAAATTTCATGTGATTGTTTTAACCCAAAATAAAGGATATATCAAAAAACCTTACAGTCAACTTAGTTTAGCAAAGTTAAAATACCGTAAGTATCCTAATGTCATTGAAACTCTTAAAAAGAGACATGAAGTATATAATAAACAAATAGAGCTCTGTGAAAAGCTTGAAAAAGAAGGTAACGCCATAATAATTCGTCCTAAAGAGCCTTTAAAAGTCAATATGGCAACCAGAGATACAGAATTACTTCTCGAATTGTATGACGAAGGACATAAAGAATGCAAAGAAATAATACCAAATATTTTAGAAAAATCTAATAATTTATGAGAGGTTACAATATGAAAATATATGAGACAGACGGAAATTGCAGTAGTTTTGATGCTGAGGTATTATCTTGTGAAATTAACAAAGCAGGTTTATTCAATATAACTTTAACTAAAACAGCATTTTTCCCTGAAGGTGGAGGACAAAGTTCTGACGAAGGTACAATTAACGGTATAAAAGTAACAGAGGTAAAACTTTCTAACGACGAAAGTACAGTAATACATACAATTGAAACTCCTTTAAAGATTGGAGAAACTGTTCATGGAGAAATTAATAAGGATCTGAGATTTTCTCGTATGCAAAATCATACAGCTGAACATATTTGTTCAGGTATTATTCATTCTCTTTTCGGTTACGAAAACACAGGGTTTCATATGGGACAAGATGAGATTACAATGGATTTTAACGGATTGTTATCTTATGAAGATTTACAAAAAGTGGAAAAACTGGCCAACAAAGCAGTATACGACAACTTACCTATTAATATTTCATTTTATGCTCCGGGTGAAGCACGAGATGTTTTTTACAGAAGTAAGAAAGAAATTAATACTACTTTAAGACTTGTTGAAATTAAAGGTATAGATGTTTGTGCTTGCTGTGCACCGCATGTTGCATATACGGGAGAAATCGGCTTAATTAAAATTCTTGGTTTTCAGAAATACAAAGGCGGTACAAGGGTTAGCTTACTCGCAGGTTCAAGAGCTTTTGACGAGTTAACAAAGCATTATAATAATGTGAAAAAAATCAGCAATTCCCTTTCTTCAAATCCAAACGATATTTGTGAAAGATTCCAACAGCTTCAAAAAGAGCTTTACGATGTAAAAATAGCTAAAACAGCAGTTAAAAACGAATATTATTCTTTAATTGCTTCACAATATGATAATAACATAGAAAATAATATAATTTATTTCGAGAGCGATTCATCTTTAGAAGAAGTCAGATTTTTGGTAAATCTTTTAAAAGAAAAAACAAATAAAATTTGCGCTGTATTTTCCGGCAAAGAAAACGAGTATAAATTCATTGCAGCATCAAATTATATTGATATGGCAAAATTCGCTCAATATTTCCGTATAAATTTAAAAGCATCATGCGGGGGTAAATCACAAATGATACAAGGCTCTGTACTTGCAAAAAAAGAAGAAATTATAAAAGTCTTAGAACAATATCAACCATAATATATTAAGGAGACTCATATCATGTTTAGTAAAATCTCAGATTATTTTAAAATCAAAAAACAAGACAAAGAAGAACTTATAGAGTTACTTAACAATACAATCAATAATATTAGTATTGCAGAACAAGAATATATATGTATTTTTAATAATAAATCATCATATATAGACATCAGAAAAATAAATGATTGGAAAAACAAGTTTTCTAAAACACATGATACTGCCTCTTCATATCTTAAAGGCGGTATGATTGAAAAGAAAAAAATACCAAGCAGATATATTGCTCCTTTAAACAGAATTGTTCAATTATATGCACTGATTGACAAACAAAGAAAATCTCATAACAAAAAAATTCTCGAATCAGGTAAATCAATTGCCGAAAGTATTTTTTCAAAAATTTGTCCGGGTTCAACACCTACCGAATCACAGTTATACTCAATTCTTGCAGATGATAAAAGAATTTTGATAACAGGAGCTCCTTCAACGGGAAAGACTTCTGCAATTAAAGCAAAATATGAGTATTTAAAAGAGAAAAATCATAATATACTTTTTTTAGATGGTCAAAAAACTTCTGAGTTTACAAAACTATCAATTGATTTATTGAACAAATCAAATTATGATACATCAGAGTTTATTACATTAGAAAAACCAACAACCGAAATGATTATATCGTTTATAAAAAACAAAATGAGCGATTCAATTTATCGTGGGAGAGTTTTAGATTATTACTTTAATTTTCATTTGTTCGGCAAGACTATTTTTGATTTTGAAACACAAGCCGAATACGATAAATACATTTCACTTTGTCCGCCAATTACTCTTAAAGGAGAAAAGGTAGAAACTTACGAAGACCTTGATGTGGCAAATTTCTTATATTCTTTAGGCATAGATTATGAATATAATATACCTTTTGAAAAAGATGTTATGCTGCAAGGTGCTCGTTCAAGATACAAACCTAATTTTACTCTTACCGAATATGGTATTTGCATTAATATTTACACATTAAACAAAGATTTTTTTGCACCTTTTGATAACGAAGACCTTACAAAAACAAGTTTTTTAACTAATAGGATTGAAGAAATCAAAAATATTCATACCGAAGCTGAAATCCCATTAATTGAATGTTTCACATACGAAAAGTTAAACGGAAATCTTCTTTCACACATTCAAAGCGCTCTCAGAAATCTTAATATAGATTTTAATATCAAAAGCGACAACGAACTTTTATTAAAAATCCAAGAAAGCGATTCAAACTTTTTACCCATTCTTGCTGAAAGTATTCGACTTAGTACAGAAACTATTCTTGCAACGGGAGAATCAGAAGAAACTATACTAACATTAAGCAGAACAAAGAGCAAAACAGCAGCATCATTGTATAAAAGAAGAGAAAGAATGATGTCATTGATACTCCCCTTTTATAATTATTATATTAAAAATTACAAATGGGACGATTACAGACTTATAAGATTTGCTGCAAACAAACTTGCTTCATTAGAATTTACTTTTGAATTCTCACACATCTTTGTCGATAATGCGGAATGTCTGAATGCCGCCACTGCTTTATTGCTTAATGTTTTAACAGACAAATTCGATTGTAAAATCGTTTTTGCAGGATGTGGTTGGTGTTCACCTGTTTCGCTTAACGCTACTGACTCTGTTTACCTCCAAGATTTCGGAAGATTTTATCCCGGATATGATGAAATAATTTTAGACAAAATATTTAATCTTCCCTATAAAACAGGAGAAACAATGATAAATTTTGCTTTAAACAATTCAGGTAATCAAGAATTCAAACCTATACTTGATAAAAATCCTGATTCGCGCAAAATAAATTATATTGAGAAAACAACAAAACCATTAAGTGATATAATAAATGATATAAAACAAAATTCATCTGACGAACATAAGATTTTAATATTATGTCGCTACGAAAACGAACTTGATTCAATCGTTTCATATCAATCTTCTAATATCACTTGCAGTACTATTTTTGAAGCTACAGGAAAATATGACACAGTTATCCTAATTTCAACAAAATATACTGATTTCGGGTTCCCCGATGAGCGAATCAATCTCAATAATATATCTGATTTAATTTTAAGACGTCCTGACACAAACTTCTTCTTAGGAGAAAGAAATTTACTTTGCAAAGCTCTGACACTTACAAAAGGCCGTTTTATCGCTATATGCGACCATGTAAATGTTTCAGATTATATTGAAGAACTATTTTTAAATCAATAAATATCATATTGCTTATATTTTAACAAAAAACAGAGGGGTAAAAATAACCCCTCTGTTTTCGTTAAATAACATAAGTGAAATAACTCAAAGTTTATTGCGCTGTATCTTACCGCTGATAGTTTTAGGAAGCTCTGTTTTAAACTCAACTATTCTGGGATATTTATACGGAGCAGTTTTTTCTTTTACATAGTTTTGAATTTCCTTTTTCAGCTCCTCTGTACCCTCAGTACCTTTTGTAAGTACAATGCTCGCCTTTACTACTTGACCGCGTATTTCATCAGGTGCTGCGGAAACTCCGCACTCAAGTACATACGGAAGCTCCATAATGACACTTTCGATTTCAAAAGGTCCTATACGGTATCCTGATGACTTAATAACATCGTCTGCACGACCAACATACCAATAAAAACCATCAACATCTTTCCAAGCAAGATCTCCTGTATGGTACATTCCGTCATGCCATACTTCTTTAGTTTTCTCTTCATTTTGATAATATCCCATAAAGAGTCCACAAGGTACATATTAGTCAGTACGAACAACGATTTCGCCCGTTTCACCGCAAGCAACAGGATTTCCGTCGTGATCAACAAGATCAATGTCGTAGAGAGGCACCGGCTTACCCATTGAGCCGAGTTTGTAAGTATCGCCAACAAGATTACCGATTGTAAGTGTGGTTTCCGTTTGACCGAAGCCCTCCATAACTCTGAGCCCTGTCATTTTTTCAATTTGCTTGAATACTTCAGGATTGAGCGCTTCGCCTGCTGTTGTAGCTTTCATAACAGATGACATATCATATTTTGAAATATCCTCTTTAATCATCATACGGTACATCGTCGGAGGCGCACAGAATGTAGTAATGTTGTATTTAGCAAACAACGGTAAAATATCTGATGCATCAAAGCGTTTAAAGTCATATACAAATACGGCACCTTCACAGAGCCACTGACCATAGAGTTTGCCCCACAACGCTTTACCCCAACCTGTATCAGATATAGTAAAGTGAAGTTTGCCAACTTGCACGCAGTGCCAATATTTAGCTGTAATATAATGTCCGAATGGATATCTATAGTCGTGAAGAGCAATTTTGGGATAACCCGTTGTACCTGATGTAAAGAACATAAGCATAGGGTCTTTTCCGCACGGAGAATCACTTGTACGTTCATATTTACCCGAGAAACGAACATATTCGCTGTTGAAATCTTTCCAACCTTCACGTGTTGCATCTATAAGAAGCTTATGTTTAACACCGGGACACTTTTCACACGCTTTATCAATTTCCTCCTCAAGGATAGGGTCGTGAGCACAAAGAATTGCACTGACACCGGCAGCTTCAAATCTGTAAGTTAAATCATGTTCTTTAAGAAGATTTGTTGCAGGTATCGCTATAGCACCGATTTTATGCAAACCAAGAATTGCAAACCAGAATTGATATGTTCTTCTTAAGATAAGCATAACTTTATCTCCGCGTTTAATACCAAGAGACTCAAAATAGTTTGCACATTGAGCAGAAGCTCTTTTGATGTCTGCAAAAGTAAATTTATGTTCTACTTTATTTGCATCAAGATGTACCATTGCTATTTCATTAGGTTTCTTAAGAGCGAGACCATCAACTATATCAAAAGCAAAATTAAATTTATCATCATCAACAAATGAAATTTCTTTAAGAAGTCCATTCTCATCTTCTACAGTTTTTATAAATTTCTCTGCAAGAAGAGAATCGGTTTTAGCTGCTCTGACAAGAGTATTCGTAGCTTTTTCAACACTACTTGTGCTTTCACCTGAAAGCACTACAGCAACAAATTGGCACTCACTACCGTCAACCGCAATCATTCCGTGAGGAGTAGAACTGTTGTAGTAAATTGAATCACCCTCCTCAAGAATTTCCGTATGCTCACCAACTTGAACTTTAAGCTTACCTTTTACAACAAAGTCAAATTCCTGACCAGAGTGAGTAGAAAGATGAATCGGTTCATTTTGCTATTTAGCAGAGTATTCATATGTTACGAAATACGGCTCTGCCAACTTTGAGCGGAACATCGGTGCAAGGCTTTTAATATCAATACCTTCTTCACGAGCCGTAGGTGTACCCTTACCTTTTCTTGTAACATTGTATGACACAAGTTTTGCTGAAGAACCTTCAAGCAATACTTTTATATCAAGTCCGAATGTTAAAGAACACTTATGCAAAAATGAAAACGGCAAATCTTTTTGTGCATTTTCATACGCTGCATATTCTTCTACGGAAACTTCTGTCTTCGCAGCCATTTCTGCTTGTGACAGACCCATAAGTTCGCGCATTTCGCGAATTCTTTGGCTGACTTCAGCCATCATAGACATTGTTGTTTTTTCTTCCATAATCATATCTCCTGTTCGAAATATTAATTGAATAAAAAAGCTCGCCTCAAGTTGTTTCTTGAGACGAGCAACAATAACGTTTCCCCGCGGTACCACTCAAATTGCATTTTTGAAATGCCACTTTGCAGACTCAAACAAGTCTTGTGCTTTAACGCAGCCATACGTGACTTCTTACTAAAGTAATTCTTATTCGGAAATCAAGCTCGGAAGTGATAGGTTTTTCAAGACTTTGATATATCGACTCTCAGCAAATGTCGACTCTCTGTGAATAGCTAAATCTTAACCGTCTTCGTCATAGCCTTTCTATTCAATTGCATAGAAGTATATCATTCTAAAAAATATATGTCAATAATTTTTTTACAACCTATGTTTGCAATATGCAATTTCAAATAGTATAATACTTTTATTCAAAATTTGACCAAAGGACTGTGAAAAATGAGCCAAAAAGATAAAAAACTAATTTCAATTGTTGTTCCCTGTTATTGTGAAGAAGCTGCGTTACCTGCTTTTTGGGAAGAAATTAACAAAACAACAATAAATATGTCCGATGTTGATTTTGAATTTTTATTTATTGACGACGGTTCAACTGATAAAACAGTTGAAATTTTAAGAAAACTTTCTCAAGAAGATACTCGTGTAAGATATATTTCATTTTCACGCAATTTCGGCAAAGAAGCTGCAATGTTTGCAGGTCTTAAAAACTCTAACGGAGATTATGTTGCAATAATGGATGTAGACCTTCAAGATCCGCCGTCTCTCCTTCCGCAGATGCTCGATACACTTCAAAATGAAGATTATGATTGCGCCGCAACGAGACGTGTCACAAGAAAGGGTGAACCGAAAATACGATCTTTTTTCGCTCGAATGTTCTATAAATTAATTAACAAAATCAGCAAAGCTGATATAGTTGACGGAGCAAGAGATTACAGACTTATGAAAAGAAAAGTAGTTAATGCGATATTACAAGTCGGCGAATACAATAGATTTTCAAAAGGTATTTTCGGCTGGGTTGGTTTCAAAACAAAGTGGCTCGAATACGAAAACAAAGAAAGAATCCACGGCGAGACGAAGTGGAGTTTCCGTAAGCTCCTATTGTATTCCCTTGACGGTATCGTTGCCTTTTCATCAATGCCGCTGTATATTTCGTCTATAATGGGATTGTTGTTTTGCATCATAGCCTTTTTTGCAATTATTTTTGTTATAGTAAGACAATTGATATGGGGTGGCTCTGCTTACGGCTGGCCATCATTGGTTTGTATAATTCTTATGCTGAGTGGCATACAACTTTTTGCAATCGGCATACTTGGACAATATTTGTCAAAAACATATCTTGAAGTCAAAAAAAGACCCATTTACATCGTAAACGAAACCGAATCAGACAATCCCTTAACAAGTTCATCAAAATCTGCCGGTGGCGGCGCTTCAAATGACACCAACTTACCAGAAGAAGGATGAGTGAAAGTTAATTTACGAGCGTGTAAAGCTTGTCCACACATACCGTGAGTATCGCGCATTCCGTATAATGGGTCACCTACAATCGGATGACCGATATGCGATAAGTGAACACGGATTTGATGTGTTCTGCCTGTTTCGAGATTACAAACAACAACAGTATGCCCTTGCAATCTGTTAACAACATTAAAATGTGTTATAGCCTCTTTGCTGTTATCAGCCCTAACTGCCATCTTTTTCCTGTCAATTTCATGTCTTCCTATTGGTAAATTAATTGTACCTGATGACTCGCTAATAATCCCCTCTGCGACTGCAATGTATTCTCTTTTAATGTCGTGTTTCTTGAGCTGCTCAGACAAAAATAAATGAGAATTGTTATTTTTAGCTACAACGAGCAAACCTGTAGTATCTTTGTCGATTCTATGTACAATACCTGGTCTTATCATACCGTTAATGTCAGACAAATCCTTGCAATGATATAAAAGCGCATTAACTAAAGTACCGCTGTAATTGCCCGGTGCAGGATGTACAACCATATTTCTGCCCTTGTTAATAACGAGTAAATCAGAATCCTCATACACTATGTCAAGCGGTATGTTTTCTGCCTCTATAGTTAAGTTTTCAGGTTCAGGCAATACACACGAAATAGCATCGCCTGCCTTTACTTTATAGTTAGTTTTTAATATTTTGCCGTTGACGGAAATATTGCCGCTCTCAATTAACTTTTGTGCGTAATTTCTGCTGTTGATAAATTCGTTAAACAACAAAGAACAAACAACATCAAGCCTTGTTTTAGCGTGGTCATTATCGACTGTGACAGTAATTATATTGTCTAAAAATTCAATCATTATTAATCACCCAAAAATCTATAAGCAAGCGTTCCTTCTCTAAACAAAGGCTTATCTTTCTTTTGGATAAACACAACATAGAAAAGCATGGCAAAGCAACCTACCGTGATGCAAATATCTGCAAAGTTAAAATTCGGAAATTTATAACCGAAAATATCAAAAGCAAGAAAATCGGTAACATAACCAAGCCTTAAACGCTCAATGAGATTTCCGCACGCACCGGCAAGGATTGCTGATAAACAAAACAACATAGGTTTGTTTACTGTAGAAGCATAAATAAAATATACTATCAACAAAGAACAAATTATTGTAACGATAGACAAAATATCTGTTTCAGAAGAAAATATTCCCCAAGCCGCACCGGTATTTCGTATATGTGTAATACTGAAGAAATTTTTAATAACAACAATTTCGCTGTTAAATCTAACATTATCTATAATAATTTGCTTTGTAAACAAATCTGCGATTGTCAAAAATATTGATGTAAGTATACCGACTAAAAAGAATATCAAGTCGTTCTTTTTCATGTTATTTTTAATTTTCAAAATCTTTATTCCCTCATTTCCCATGACTCAAATTTAAGTGTATTCCAATAATTAAAATTATAAAGGCTGACACCGGTTACATTCTTACTTAACGCAACAGAAGCATTCTTTCTGCACAAGCATATAACAGGCAGAACTTCTTTTAATCTTGAAGCCAATTTAACAGTTTGACCACTGCAATATGTTAAAAATGAATCATTATCAACCACCAAGCTGATGTCGTTTTCGCTGTATGCATTCTTTATAGAATAAATAAGTCGATTTATTGAATCATCATTGAAGTTATTATAATTCAAAGCTCCGTTTGTTGCAAACATTGATTCAACATCCGGCACACACTTCATATCAAAATTTACAAAAGCAAAGTCATACTCACCTGCTAATAATGCAGCATTAAATTCATCTGTTTTAAAAGATAAAATTTCACAAGAAACATTAATCTTATCAAATTGAGTTTTAACCATATTTGATAACCTAAGAAGGTCTTCGTCATCTTTACATACGATAAATGTCAAGGTTTGTGGTTTAACAGCACCATCAGTAATTAACGCATTATTGTATCCCTTCATAAAATACGTATCCTCAGGCAAAACAGAGTCTGTTATAATGGCACAATCCGCCATTGATGCTTTAATCAGTAATTCCCTGTCAATAGTTGTATTTACAAACTTACGAACCCCAATATCCGTTTTAGCTGAAGGAATCATACAACTGACTACACTGTCATTATATTGATTAACATTATAAGAATTTTTTTTTGCATACTGTATTACATTATCACCAAAATTTAATATAACATCAACATTACTTTCATTAAGCTCTTTTGCGCTCGCAAATGTATTAATGGTAACATTTTTGATTTTAGGGCATATACCGAAATACAATTTATTTATCTCAAAATAAAAAGCATTGTTATCCGACGATACAAACTTATACATACCTGTGCCGTTTGGCCTTACAAATTCAGCATTTAAATCCTCACTTTTTAACACGGGAAAATTCAACTTATGCGGAAAAAGAGCATCAGCATTTTCGAGTACAATATCTATTTCAAATTGCGAAATAACCTTATAAGAAACAATACCTTGCGCACAATATGAATACTCACTCGGGTTATTTTTAATCCACTCAAGTGTATTTTTAACATCATATACAGTCAATTGTGAGCCATCATGAAAATATACATTGTCATGTATTTTTATATTCCATGTAATTCCGCCGTCAATCGTTGACCACGATTTAGCAATTTTACCGGATGGTTTACACTCGGCATCATAAACAACCAAAGAATCGTATACTAATGTCATATATTTTTGAATTGATTTATTTTGTGTCAAAAGTGGATTTAAAGTATCATATCCATATAATCCGAACGTAATACTTCCTTTTGCGTCATCCGGATTAATAACATTAATAATCGGTGTGGGTTCAGGTATAATATCGAATGTTTTATCCGCTCCATTATCGTCCAAATACGGATTTGCACAAGACACAAAACAAAGTGCAAGCATAATACACAAGAAAGAAATTATAAATTTTTTTATAAAGTTATTAATCATGCTGTACCTCATTTAAACTTTTTATCAAATGCTACGGAAATCATTGCTGCCATCACTCCGGTATCGCCTTTATCTCTTCTGTGAGAGAAAAAGAGCTTATCATTTTCAAAAGTACAACTATCATCTATATAAATATTTTCGGGTAACAATCCAGCTTCTAAAAGTGTTTCATAAACGAAACCACTAACTGAAATATGATATTTATTGCCTTTAGTATAAATATATTTATTAGAAAGTACATCAAAAGCATCGACAAAAGAACTTTTAAAAGCATCAAAAACATCTTTATCACATTCAAATTTGCCAATACTAATTGACGGTCCGATAACGGCTTTTATATCTTCAGGAATGGTAGCGTATTCAACTTTCATACGCTCAACTGTTTTTTGAGAGACTTTTTCCGCAGTACCGCGCCAACCGGAATGTATCGCAGCAACTGCATTATGCGTAGAGTCATACAACAAAACAGGAACGCAATCAGCATGTGAAGTACATAAAACAGCCCCCGGTACATCGGTTATCATTGCATCATAACCGTAATCACTATACCCGGGCGGAAATGGCTTTGATATCCCAATACCGACAAGTTCTTCAGTAATTTTGAGCACATGATTTGTATGTGTTTGTGGCACCCTTGTCATTTTATTATAATCGACTTCAAGAGCCTCAGCCACACGCCTATAGTTTTCTTGAACATTTTCAAACGATTTTTCTCTTGTAAAACTTAAATTAAGCGAAAATTGTCCGCCTTTAGACACACCGCCTGTTCTTGTTGTAAAGCAGTGTTTTAAAGCAGACAGATTTTCATATTTAATAAGCTTTATTGTATCAATCATTATACAAACCTTTTAAAAGAGTTATTTCGTCTTTGTAGCCGTCAATCTCATTTGGAGTTTCCAATAAAAACGGCAAATGTTTCAGACTCTGATGATTAATTATTCTTTTAAATGCATCGCAACCCAACGAGCCATCACCAATCTTCTCATGGCGATCTTTATGACTTTCAAACGGATTCTTGCTATCGTTAATATGAATTGCCTTTAAACGATAAAGTCCGATTACTCTGTCAAATTCTGCGAGAACTCCATCCAAATCATTTACTATATCATAACCTGCATCATGTACATGGCAAGTATCCAAACATACGCCCAATTTATCAGAAAGCTCAACTTTGTCAATAATGGCTCTTATTTCTTCAAACTTTGAGCCAACTTCACTGCCCTTACCTGCCATTGTCTCCAACAAAACTGTAGTATGCATATCTGGTTTTAAAATCATGTTAAGCATTTCTGCAATCTTTTCAATACCAACTTCTATACCTTGACCAACATGACTACCCGGGTGAAAGTTATATAAATTACCGGGTGTGAACTCCATACGCTCAAGGTCATCAGCCATTGTCATTTTTGTAAACTCACGAATACTGTCTTTCTCAGCACAAGGATTGAGAGTATATGGCGCATGTGCAAGAATCTGTACAAAACCTTTTTCTTTTGAAAGTCTGCAAAACTCCGCAGTATCTTTTGGGTCTATAGCTTTTGCCTGACCGCCTCTTGGATTTCTTGTAAAAAACTGAAATGTATTTCCACCAACATATTCAGTTTCTTTTAGCATATTCATATAGCCTTTTGAACTTGATAAATGACAGCCTATATTTAGCATATATCCTCCTAATTACATAACGTAATTAAATCTACCAAAAGGTGCACAGTCACCATCACGGTAAAACTCCATAACATCTTTTGTTTCAACATTGTCAACCCATTTAAATTCAAAATCAGGTTTATCGTTAGAAGCCAAACCGAATAATGATTTCGGTAATTCAATTGCCATTTCATTACCTTTTACATTATATTTAACTTCACCGCGATAATACAATGTGCCGTCTACGATATTAAAGCACTTGCCGGCAATAATTTTATAATCATAGCCTTCCCAACCTGTCGATTTGTTTCTGTCAACATCCAATAACAAAGTCATAGCGTTTTTATGGCCTAAAACAATATCATTTGAGCATTTTACATAAAAGTAAACATTGGATTCATCATAAGCATACTTAGCCGAAACAAAGTCATTTATGCCGCTTTTATTGACATACTTATATTGACCAAGACCAGGATATTCTCTGTTTGCAGCAGTACCTTTATGAGAGAAATATTCAGGCGAGACATCTTGCCATGTTGAAAAATCATTAATATTAACAGTTTTGTTTACATTATCTCTATCAATATGTTTAAGACCTTTATATTTTCTGATATTAGAGGCCATTTGTAAATAAAAGGCATCTTTATATCCTTTACAATCAGGTTCAATATCTCTGCTATGTTCGTAGTCATATTGATCTACAAATCCAACTTGTGTGCTATCATCATCCCATATCCATGGTTTTCCTGGAATTTTGAGCATTGTCCATTCATTCCAACCTGTGATAAATACAAGATCAGGGTCCATTTCTATTGCATTATCCCATTGTTCTTGTATATTGTAACCATACTTATATGAATCTTTAGTTACTTTACTGTGCTTATCTTTAAATGTATAACTACGGCCAAATGTACCTTTGTCATTAAAGTGTGTACAAATTCTGCCTTCTCTTGCATTTTGACCAACACCGACAGTACACATTTCAAATCTTCCGTCAGATTTCTTTACATAACCATTCTGCGGTGCAATTTCAAGCCATCCCCAATGGTCCTCACGTTGTGGTCCACCTGCATATAATGGTTGAGGCGGTCTGAAAGTAAAGAACTCTCTTATCTCATTCAATAGAGCTGTATCAAATTCTGATTTACCCTCTTGAGGTATTGATTCAGGGTAAGCCAAAACCAAAGGCTTACCATCCCACATGAACCATAAATCTTTATAAAGACCCGGCTTATACAAATCTTGATATGCAGAACGAAGCATATCCAATGTGCTTTGCATAGGTCCAAAATTCATTATAAAAGCAACTTGAGGAGTCTTTATGCCATCAAGTCTTGCTTTATGAAATTCTTCAAGAAGAGACATATATGCATCTTTCCACATTAAACTGCCGTTTGTATTGTCAAAAAACAAAGCATCAACACCGGCATCAGCAAAATATTGTGCATGTTTTCTAAGTACATACGGATCGTCATTTCTGTAAAAACCATAAAAAGGCTCAGTCCAATGAAGTCTTTCAGCCGGATTCCATGCCGGATGATTAATATCATATTCAGCATCAGGATGTCTGCTTAAAATATCATCAAGACAAGTAGGTACCATATTAATATTTTGATTTCTCCATGTCCAATAAAACAGACCAACTTTACGCTCTTTAGGTTTACTGCATTCATCAACATCAGGAAGCTTTCTTCCTAACGCATCTGTTGCTGTAATAAGGTCATTGTCTGTCTCTTTAAAATCATATTCAGGCGCTTCATATTTTGGTGAATTTTCTAAATATGTTGTCTCAGTGAAAATAAATTTATCAACATGAACATAGTCATATGTTTTAAAAGAAATATTGTAAGTACCCGGCAGAATTTCCGGAATATCAACATGTACTGTTTCAAACTGCCTATAACCCGCAATACCTGTAAGTGCAGCAACCGCAATTATTTCACCGTTAATGCGAACATCAACTTCATAAGCGCCACCACCGCAACTGTATACTATATCCAACCCTCTCATGGTGGAATCGAAAGTTATATTCTCAAAAAAAACTTCAGGAGATTTTCCGGATGCTTTCCAATTCGCCTCAATAACCTTGTTCATATTGTGACCTCCATAAATTATAAGTTATTTTATTTTTTCTTACCGAAAAATGACTTTTTTTCTTGTTGCGAATCACTTTTCTTTGTGTTTTTTTCTAAAGAACTTCCCATTGCTTCATCAAATTGACGAATTAATTCTTTTTGTTTATCGTTAAGTCGTGTAGGTACAGTAACAGTAATGTGTACATACTGGTCGCCTCGACCTGAAGATTGTAAACGTTGTACACCTCTGCCCTTCATTCTTAAAGAAACTCCGCTTTGTATACCTTCGGGAATATTAAGATCAACCGGACCATCTATTGTGTCAATTTGAACAGTATCACCTAAAACAGCCTGCGCAAGAGAAATTGATTTTTCTACATAAATATCATAACCTTCGCGTTTTAATATTTTATGTGGTTTTACTCTTACGGAAACAAGCAAGTTACCTGCACTGCCGCCTTTTGTACCGGGTTCACCCATTCCGGCAATAGAAATAGCCTGACCGTTATCAATACCGGCAGGTATCTTTACACTTACTTTAACTGCTTTTCTTACAATACCCTTACCTCTGCATGTAGAACACGGATCATCAAATGTTTTACCGGTTCCACCGCATTTATCACAAGTTTTTACATTCATGAATTGACCGAAAGGAGTATTTTGTCTTACTTGCACCTGTCCTGTACCATTACAAGCCGTACAACGTGTCGTTGTCTTTGATTTGGAGCCGGTACCTTCACAGTCATCACAAGATACATTTTTTGTGATTGTAATTTCTTTTTGAGTACCGAAAACTGCTTCTTCAAAAGTAATATCAATTGATGTCCTTAAATCAGCACCTCGTTGAGGACCTCTGGCGGAGCGACCACCACCAAAACCTCCAAAGCCACCTCCGAAAATAGATTCGAAAATGTCATTTACATCAAAACCACCAAAACCACTACCGCCATAACCTCCGCCGTAGCCTCCTGTACCATCAAAAGCAGCATGACCGAATTGATCATACTTTGCTCTTGAATCAGGATTACTTAAAATTTGATAAGCTTCTCCGGCTTCTTTAAATTTAGCTTCAGCTTCAGGATTATTAGGGTTAACATCCGGATGATATTGCTTTGCAAGTTTCCTGTATGCTTTTTTCAATTCATCGTCTGTAGCACTTTTCGAAACGCCCAAGACTTCATAATAATCTCTTTTATCTGCCATAAAAATTAGACTTCCTTTTTATTGAAATATGAAGCCCCAATAAATAAGAGGCTTCATATCACCTAAACTTTATTATATATCAAATATTAGTTATCATCAACAACTGTATAATCAGCATCTACTACGTTGTCATCTGCTCCGCCTTGAGCTGCACCGCCTGCTGCTTGTGAAGGATCAAAGCCTTGAGCAGCACCCGGATTTTGTTGATAAATCTTTTGAGCAACATTATTGAATACTTGCTGAAGTTCTTCTGTTGTCTTCTTCATATCTTCAACATTGTTTGCTGAAATTGCATCTTTAACCTTTGTAATAGCAGCTTCGATTGATGATTTATCACCTGCATCAAGTTTATCACCCATATCTTTAACGAGTTTCTCACCTTGATATACAGCGGAATCAGCCATATTTCTAACATCAACAGCTTCTTTAGCTTTTTTATCCTGAGCTGCGAATTCTTCAGCATCTTTAACAGCCTTTTTGATATCTTCTTCTGACAAATTTGATGAAGCAGTAATAGTAATTTTTTGCTCTGCACCTGTACCGAGGTCTTTAGCTGAAACATTAACAATACCATTAGCATCAATATCAAAAGTAACTTCAATTTGCGGAACGCCTCTAGGAGCTGGCATAATACCTGAAAGTTGGAATCTGCCGAGTGTTTTGTTATACGCTGCCATCTCACGCTCACCTTGGAGTACGTGTACATCAACACTTGTTTGGTTATCAGCTGCAGTTGAGAAAACTTGGCTCTTCTTTGTCGGAATTGTTGTATTTCTCTCAATAAGTTTTGTAAATACGCCACCCATTGTCTCAATACCCAATGACAAAGGAGTTACATCGAGAAGCAATAAATCCTTAACATCACCAGTCAAAACGCCTGCCTGAATTGCCGCACCGATTGCAACACACTCGTCAGGGTTAATTCCTTTAAAAGGCTCTTTACCAAGATATTTTTTAACAGCTTCTTGTACTGCAGGAATTCTTGTTGAACCACCAACGAGAAGAACTTTGTCAATTTTATCAGGTGTAAGACCTGCATCTCTCATAGCCTGTCTTGTGGGTCCCATTGTTTTTTCAACAAGATCAGCTGTAAGTTCATCAAATTTAGCTCTTGAAATTGTTATATCCATATTCTTGGGACCATTTGCATCTGCTGTGATATAAGGAAGCATTATGTTTGTTGAAGTTACTCCTGAAAGCTCTTTCTTTGCTTTTTCAGCTGCTTCTCTTAATCTTTGCATTGCCATCTTATCTCCTGAAAGATCAATGCCCTCTAATTTCTTAAACTCAGCTACCAAGTAGTTAATGATTTTTTGGTCGAAATCGTCACCACCGAGACGTGTATCACCATTTGTCGCCAAAACTTCAAATACACCGTCACCGATTTCAAGAATTGAAACGTCAAATGTACCGCCGCCTAAGTCATAAACCATGATTTTTTGATCATTTTCTTTATCAAGACCATAAGCAAGTGCAGCAGCTGTAGGCTCATTAACAATTCTCATTACTTCAAGACCTGCAATTCTGCCGGCATCTTTTGTTGCCTGACGTTGTGCATCACTAAAGTACGCAGGAACTGTGATAACTGCCTGTGAAACTGTTGTACCGAGATAGCTCTCTGCATCTGCCTTTAATTTTTGTAATATCATCGCTGAAATCTCAGGTGGTGTATATGTTTTACCATCTATGCCAATTTTGCGATCTGTACCCATATCTGTTTTAATTGAAATGATAGTTCTGTCAGGATTTGTAACCGCCTGTCTTTTTGCAAGCTCTCCTACCAATCTCTCACTGTCTTTGTTTGCTGTTGCTCTTGTAAATGCTACTACGGAAGGAGTTGTTCTTGCTCCCTCTGCATTTGCGATAACTACAGGCTCGCCACCCTCCATAACTGCTACACATGAGTTTGTTGTACCTAAGTCGATACCAATTGTTTTTGCCATAATTATTACCTCCGAATAAATTTATGTTTTTAGTTTATTGTTTATTAGTTTGTTACCTGAACTGTTGCGAAACGAAGAATTCTGTCCCCCATTCTGTAGCCCTTTTCAAATACGGCTGCAATTGAGTTTTCGGGAAGCTCATCGTTTTCAACTGTCATTACTGCGTTATGGATATTGGGGTCGAATTGCTCTCCCACTTCACCAAATGCTTCAACCTCCATATTCTTTAGGATTTCACCGAACTGCGTGAGAGTCATCTCGATGCCTTTTCTGTAAACATCAATATCATCTGTTTTATTCTCTGCGGCTCTGTCAAAATTATCAATAACAGGGAGAAGAAGCTTTAAGGTGTTTGCTTTTGCGTCGCCGTAGGTTGCTTCCTTTTCACGGGCGGAGCGTTTACGGAAATTATCGTATTCTGCAAGCACACGCAGGTGAGTGTCCTTAGCGGCGGCA
>JBGVNN010000062.1:0-15562 GCA_045125595.1 Candidatus Egerieisoma sp. | reverse complement strand
CCATAGTTTGAGTTTCAACATAAGGCATACCATTCTTTTCAATGATATCAGTCTTTATATATTGAGGTATTTTAAGCTCCTCGGGAGAAATAAATACCAATTTAATACCCGTATAACGTGATAAAGCATTAACGAGAGAGTGCACTGTACGACCGAACTTCAAGTCGCCGCAAAAACCAACAGTTAAATTATCAAAATGTCCTTTTTCACGATGAATGGTGAGAAGGTCGGCAAGTGTTTGAGTAGGGTGGTGATGTCCGCCGTCACCTGCGTTTATTATCGGCACGTCGGAAACTGCTGTAGCCGCCATTGGAGCGCCCTCTTTAGGATGACGCATAGCAATAATATCAGCATAATAGCCAACAACTTTAACAGTATCTTGCACAGACTCACCCTTAGATGAAGAACTGCTTGAAGCAGATGAAAAACCTATTACACTGCCACCGAGTTCAAGCATAGCAGCCTCAAAGCTAAGACGTGTACGTGTGCTGGGTTCAAAGAAAAGCGTAGCAAGTTTTTTGTGTTTGCAAACTTCTTGGTATTTCTCTTTGTTATTAATAATATCTATAGCAGTATCAATAAGACCGTTGATTTCATCTACAGAAAGATCAGTAATATCAAGAACATGCTTCATATTACGTACCTCCTTATGCTTTTATCCAGCTCTCGTCAGAAGGATTATTACGAAAAGCTATAAGTCTTTCTTTATCTGCAGCTTGAATATATCCTGTTTCAGCGGCAACTTCAACGATAGTATCAAAGTTTGTCAAACTGATATTCTTTAAGTCTGCAGCAGCAAGTCTGTCAAGACCTTTTTGCATTCCGTATGTGAATATGCTTACAACGCCCAAAACATCGGCACCTGCCTCGCGAAGAGCCTCAGCAACCTCAATACAGCTGCCTCCTGTTGAGATAAGGTCTTCAACTATAACAACCTTTTGACCAGCCTCTAAACGGCCCTCAATGCGGTTATTTCTGCCATGATCCTTGTTACCTGAGCGAACATAGCCCATAGGCATGTTAAGAATGTGACCACAAATAGCAGCATGGGCAATACCTGCTGTACTTGTACCCATAAGAACTTCTGCTTCGGGATAGTACTCTTTAATAAGCTCACAAAGACCGTTTTCAACATCATTACGAACGTTGGGAGCAGTAAGTGTTAAGCGGTTGTCGCAGTAAATAGGGCTCTTAATGCCGCTTGCCCATGTGAAAGGCTCATCGGGACGAAGGAATACTGCTTTTATTGAAAGTAAATCTGATGCGATTAATTTTTGTCTGTTATCCATGGTTATTACATCTCCTCATTGTCTGTTAAAAAGTCATTTACACATTTGTCGTAAGCTGCGACCGGGTCAGCTGCTGCAGTAATAGGTCTGCCTACTACGATGTAATCAGAGCCTCTTTCGCGAGCCTGACGGGGAGTTGTGATACGTTTTTGATCATCAACACTACCGCCTGCGAAACGAATTCCGGGAGTTACTGTCATAAATTCCTTGCCGAGTTTGTCGAAGTGATCTGAAATCATACCTGCCTCCAAAGGAGAGCAAACAACACCATCAAGACCTGCTTCGGCAGCATTCTCAGCATATTTAAGAATTGTATCATTCATTGAAGCTCCGATTAAAAGCTCATTTTTGAGCATATCGTCATCAGTAGAAGTAAGCTGTGTTACAGCTATAAGCATAGGGGGCTCACTGCCGGCCTTTTCCGCACCTGCAAGAAGACCTTCTTTAGCGGCCGCCATCATTTTAACGCCGCCTGCAGCATGAACATTACACATATACACACCGAGACCGCCAAGATTAGCCATTGCTTTTTTTACTGTGTTCGGGATATCGTGAAGCTTTAAGTCAAGAAATACTTTGTGTCCTCTTGCTACAATTTGGCGAACCATTTCAGGTCCTGCAGCATAAAAAAGCTCCATACCTATTTTTACGAAAGGCTTACGATCTCCCATTTTATCGAGAAAAGCCAATGTCTCTTCACTTGATGAAAAGTCACATGCAATAATTACATCTTTTGCCATTACAGGGCACCTCCGATTATATCTTTTAAATTCTCTATGCCGTACTTATCCATAACAGCCGGCAATTCGTTAATTATATCTCTGCAAACATAAGGATTAACGAGGTTTGCAGCACCTATTTGAACAGCCGTTGCACCGGCTAACATCATTTCAATTACATCTTCTGCAGTTGTGACGCCACCCATACCAATTACGGGAATTTTTACCACACTTGCCACTTGATAAACCATTCTTAATGCAATGGGGAGTACAGCACTGCCGGACATACCACCAAAAGTATTGGCAAGAATGGGGCGCTTTTTGCGCAAATCAATTCTCATACCCAGAAGAGTATTTATAAGGCTTACACCATCTGCACCGGCTTCTTCACAAGCTAAAGCCATTTCTTTAATATCGGTAACATTAGGTGTGAGCTTAATAACAACAGGTTTTGTTGTTACTGCTTTTACTGCTTTTGTAACCTCTGCCGCTGATTTTGGATTTGTACCGAAGCTCATACCGCCTCCATGCACATTTGGGCAGCTTATATTTATTTCAAGTATACCTACACTATCCTCTTTATCGAGCATTGAAGCACATTTAACATATTCTTCTACAGCAAAACCGCTTATATTTGCTACAACTTTCTTGTTGAAATACTTTTTCATTTCCGGAAGTTCGTGAGCTATAACGTGGTCTATACCCGGATTTTGCAAGCCCACTGCGTTGAGCATACCCGAAGGGGTTTCCGCAATTCTTGGAGTTGGGTTGCCGAAACGAGGCTCGGCAGTAGTACCTTTAAAAGAAAAAGAACCAAGAATATTTATATCATAAAGCTCCGCAAACTCTTTGCCGTATCCAAAACAACCGCTGGCAGGAATAATGGGATTATCAAGTGTAAGACCGCACAATTCAACTTGAAGTCTGTTACTTACCATATGATTTCCTCCTTTACCAAAACAGGGCCGTCTTTACAAATTCTCTTGTTACCGTATTTAGTCTTGCAACTACAGCCCATACAAGCACCAAAGCCACAGCCCATGCGCTCTTCAAAAGAATACTGACCGCTTACATTGCTGCCGTTATAGATAGCCTTGAGCATAGGTATAGGGCCGCAAGTATATATATAGTCATATTCACCGTTTAAAAAAACATCGGCTTGTGTGACGAAACCTTTTGTAACTACGGTAACTTTTACCCCGAGTTCTTCAAAATCTTTTTCAAGAATAACCTCTGACGGGTCATTGAAGCCCAAGAGAACTTGAGGCTTTTTGCCTGATGCAATAAGCTCCTTGGCAAGTTTGTAGAGGGGAGGGCAACCTATTCCGCCTCCTATTAAAAGCGGAGAACTGCAATCTGCCGACACATCAAAGCCGTTGCCTAAGTGTGTAAGAACGTCAACTTTTTCACCGGCATGTTTTTTGCTGAGTATTTCAGTGCCTTTTCCTACTACTTTGTACATTATTGTAAGTGTGGTGTCTGTTGAGTCGCATACGGAAATGGGGCGGCGCAAATAACTGCCGTCAATTGTTAAATTGACAAACTGTCCCGGTTTATGACCTTTTGCTGCCGCACCTTCTAATGTCATGCGAAAAACATTGGGATTTAAGGCAATATTTTCCTTTATTGTAAAAATGCTTTGATCCATTATTTTTCCTCTTACTCGGCATCTATTGTTGAAACGCCCATTGTGATTTCTTCAAGAACATCAAGAAGTACCTTAACAGTGTCAAGAGCTGTAAACATTGTTACGTTGTTTTCAACTGCGCAACGACGAATCTTATAACCATCTGTTTGTTGTGAAGCAATATCAACATCTCTTGTGCTAATAACGTAGTTAACATGTCCTTGTCTGATAGAAGTGAGGATTTCAGTACTTCCCGAGCTGAGCTTTTGCTTGATTCTTGTTTTAATGTTGTGGCTGCGGAGGAATTTTGCAGTACCCTCTGTAGCTTCAATATTAAAGCCTAAGTGATAGAATCTGCGAATAAGGGGAAGAGCCTCTTCTTTATCTTTATCTGCGATTGATACGAGAATTGTACCGTAGTTGGCAACATTCATACCTGATGCGATAAGCGCTTTGTAAATAGCTCTTGTAAGCTTCTTATCATATCCGATAGCTTCACCTGTAGATTTCATTTCGGGTGACAAATAAGCATCAAGGTCATTAAGTTTTGAGAAAGAGAATGCAGGTACTTTAACATACCATCTGTCTTTTTCTTTCGGACGAATTATTGTAATGCCTTGGTCTTTGAGACTTTCACCTAAAATACACTTTGTAGCGATGTCAGCCATTGAGTAACCTGTTGCTTTAGAAAGGAAAGGAACAGTACGTGAAGAACGTGGGTTAACCTCGATTACATATACATCTTCGTTAGGATCTACAATAAATTGAATATTATAAAGACCGATAATGCCGATACCCAAACCGAGACGCTTTGTATAGTCAACGATTGTATCTTTTACTTTCTCGCTTACGCTGAATGTAGGATAAATACTGATACTGTCACCTGAGTGGATACCTGTTCTCTCAACGTGCTCCATTATACCGGGGATAAATACGTCAGTACCATCACAAATAGCGTCAACCTCAAGCTCTTTTCCTGAAATGTATTTATCTACCAAAACAGGTTGCTTCTCGTCAACTTCAACGGCTGAACGAAGGTATACTTTAAGGGCTTTTTCGTTTTGAACGATTTGCATTGCACGACCGCCTAATACGTAGCTAGGACGAACGAGAACGGGGTAGCCGATTTCCGCAGCAGCCTCAATACCTGCATCAATATTAGTAACTGCACGACCCTTAGGTTGAGGGATTTGAAGCTCCTCCATAATCTTCTCAAAACTGTCACGGTTTTCTGCTCTCTCGATAGCTTGAAGACCTGTACCTATAAGCTCAACACCAAGTGCATCGAGCTTGTCTGCTAAGTTGATAGCAGTTTGACCGCCTAAAGAAGCGATAACACCCTCAGGTTTTTCAAGAGTGATAACGTTCATAACGTCTTCTACTGTCAAAGGCTCGAAATAAAGCTTGTCGCTTGTTGTATAGTCTGTTGAAACTGTCTCAGGGTTGTTATTGATAATAATTGCTTCGTAACCACTGTTTTTAATTGTTTGAATAGCGTGTACTGTTGAATAGTCAAACTCAACACCTTGACCGATACGAATAGGACCTGAACCGAGAACTATGATTTTCTTTTTGTCAGATACAATCGACTCGTTTTCAGCCTCGTAAGTAGAGTACAAATAAGGTACGTCGCTTGCGATTGAACCGGCGCAAGTATCAATCATTTTATATACCGGGAATACATTGTTTGCTTTTCTCATACGGAAAATTTCAAGTTCGTCTGTACCCCATACTTTTGCTATATATTTGTCGCTTATGCCAATTCTCTTTGCTTCATAAAGAACATTGATGTTATTGGGGTTAGCCATGAGTTTTTTCTCAAAATCTATTATGTTCTTGAATTTGTACAAGAAGAGCATATCAATCTTTGTATGATTGTAAATAACACCCAAGTCAACATTATTTCTGATAAGCTGAGCTATTGCAAACATTCTGTCGTCGTGACCGTCGCTAATGTAGCTTACAAGTTCGTCAGTTGTGAAATTATCAAATTTAGGCAAATACAAGTGGTAAGCACCGATTTCCAAAGAACGAATAGCTTTAAGCAAACTTTCTTCTACTGTACGGCCTATGCTCATAACCTCACCGGTAGCCTTCATCTGAGTGCTTAATTTATTTGAAGCTGTTGCAAACTTATCAAACGGGAAACGAGCAACTTTTGCTACGATATAGTCAAGAGCGGGCTCGATACAAGCAGGAGCAGCAGCAAGATTGATTTCATCAAGGTGCATACCAACAGCGATTTTAGCAGTAACACGCGCAATCGGGTAGCCGCTTGCTTTAGATGCAAGAGCTGATGAACGTGAAACTCTGGGGTTAACCTCAATAAGATAATATTTGAATGAGAAAGGATCCAACGCAAATTGAACATTACATCCGCCTTCAATTTTGAGTGCGCGTATAATCTTTAACGCACTGTCACGGAGCATTTGAAGCTCTTTATTTGTAAGTGTTTGACAAGGTGCTACAACTATTGAGTCACCTGTATGAATACCAACAGGGTCAATGTTCTCCATGCTGCATACGCCGATAGCTGTGTCATTAGCATCACGAATTACCTCGTATTCAATTTCTTTGAAGCCTTTTATGCTTTTCTCAATAAGTACCTGATGAACAGGGGAGAGAGCAAGTGCGTTCTTTGCGATTTCTCTTAATTCTTCTTCGTTATCAGCAAAACCGCCGCCTGTACCGCCCAATGTAAATGCGGGACGCAAAACAACAGGATAACCGATCTCATTAGCTGCTTTTATAGCTTCGTCCATATTTTCGGCAATTTCCGAAGGTAAAACAGGCTCGCCCAAATCTATACAGAGTTGTTTGAATTTTTCTCTGTCTTCGGCCATGTCAATACTTTCAAATCTTGTACCTAAAAGTTCAACTTGGCATTCATCCAAAATGCCTTTTTTAGAAAGCTGCATAGCGAGATTAAGACCTGTTTGACCACCGATACCGGGAATGATAGCGTCCGGTCTTTCGTATCTTAAAATCTTAGCTACATACTCTAATGTAAGAGGCTCCATGTAAACTTTATCTGCAATTGAAGTATCTGTCATAATTGTTGCAGGATTTGAGTTTGCAAGAATTACTTCATAACCTTCTTCTTTAAGCGCAAGACATGCTTGTGTACCTGCGTAGTCAAACTCGGCAGCTTGTCCGATAATGATAGGACCTGAGCCGATAACCATAATTTTCTTTATATCAGTTCTCTTAGGCATGTTTTTTTACCTCCGCTTCAAGCAATGCAATATATTTTTCAAAAGATTTCACAGCATCCTGCGGGCCGGGAGCACACTCAGGATGAAATTGGAAGCCTATTAACTTTTCTGCTGTGTCTTCTATACCCTCAACTATACCGTCAAGTACATTTTTGTGTGTAACTTTAAGACCTGTGTTTTCAAGAGAAATTTCATCAACAGCATAGCTGTGGTTGTGGCAAACAGATTGAATTTTGCCTGTTTTGATATCTTTTACAGGATGGCTGCCGCTCTTGTTGCAAATGAGCTTATATGTTTTTGCTCCTGATGCCAAAGCAATAATTTGATGTCCGAGACCGATACCGAGAATCGGAAGCTTGCCTTTAAGTGCCTTTACAGTATCGATAACACAAGCAGCGTCAGTAGGATTTCCGGGACCGTTAGAAACAAGCAATCCATCGGGACAGAGTGACATAATTTCGTCTGCCTTTGTGTTGTAGGGAACAACAGTAACGTTGCAACCATATGTTTTTAATGTACGGATTATGCTGTGTTTTATGCCGCAATCTATAGCAACAATGTTATATTTCGGATTAGCAGTTCTTGAATACCAAATTTTGGTGCCACTTACTTTTTTTACCGAATCAGCAGTAGGTTTGTAATTTTTTATCATTTCTATTGCTTCGGAAACAGGTTTGTCAGCTGATGTAAGTACGGCTATCTGACTACCTTCGTCACGAATTATTCTTGTAAGCATTCTTGTATCTAAACCGCTTATTGCAGGTACATTGCTTTCTTCTAAAATCTGAGAAAGTGTCTCAGTGTATCTGAAGTTGCTCGGTATATCGTTATAATCTCTCACTATCAAACCGCCGATTACAGGCATTTTTGATTCAAAGTCCTCATCTGTAATACCATAGTTACCTATTATAGGATAAGTCATAACTACCATCTGCTCCAAATATGACGGATCAGAAATAATTTCTTGGTAACCTACCATTGAAGTGTTGAAAACAAGCTCGCATACTGCGTCTTTATCAGCTCCGAATCCGGTGCCGTAGAACTCTCTGCCGTCTTGCAACACAATTTTCTTGTTGTGATTCATTTTACCATCCTCCCGTTTATGAATGTTGCCAAGCATTTACCGTAAACTTCCATACCTTCATAAGGCATACTGCGTCCCATTGTACGGAAATTTTCTTTTTTTACTTCATACTTCGCGCTCGTTTCTATTAATATACCGTCGCTGTTATTTGACGGAATGCCGAATATCTTTCGTGGATTGTCGCTCATTAGTTTGATAAGCTGCTCGAAAGATATAATTCCTTTTTTTACAAAATTTGTATATAAAACAGGGAATGAGGTCTCTAAACCTACTATCCCGTTTAAACTGTTTTTAAAGCCTCTGCCTTTTTCTTCGGCAGAGTGTGGGGCGTGGTCAGTTGCAATCATATCAATTGTGCCGTCGCAAATGCCCTCAATAAGAGCCTCTTGATCTGCTTTTTTTCTTATAGGAGGATTCATTTTGAAATCTCCGCTGTCTTTAACATCATCCTCGCAGAAAACCAAGTAGTGAGGTGCTGTCTCAACTGAAACAGGCAAACCTGCTTTTTTTGCTTCTCTTATAAGTTGAATGCTCTCTTTAGTTGAAGCATGGCACAAATGATATTTACAGCCGATTTTGCTGACAAGCTCTAAATCACGTTTGACTTGAATATATTCACTTTCAGCAGAAGTACCGTATCTCTCATCCTCACAATGTGCTACTATCATTTTATTTAAACTTTTAGCTTTTAACATAGCGTTTTGCATCATTTCATCAGATTGTACGCCTTTACCGTCATCTGTGAATGCGATAACATACTCTGCAAGCTCGTCCATATCAGAAAGACATTCTCCTTTTGAGCCTTTTGTAATGCAGGCATAAGGATAAACATGAACTTTTGCTTTTTGCTTTATCAAGTCTGTTTGAACTTTGAGATTCTCTACGCTGTCCGGTGCAGGGGATATATTTGGCATACTGCATACTGCAGTAAAGCCGCCGTTTGCCGCTGCTAATGTACCAGTTTCAATTGTTTCTTTATATGAGAAACCCGGCTCTCTAAGATGAACATGAACATCAACAAAACCGGGTAAAATAAACAATTCAATTGATTTATCAGATAAAACGGGATGTGAAAAAGGGAATAAGCCTCCCGTAAGAGAAAAAGAAGAATATTCATCCGTGCCGCAGCATGGACTTTCGCTTGGTATTAAAAATTCTTTCTCGATAAACTTACCGTTTTCGTAGACTTTAATCAATCGTGAAAACGCTTTCTCTTTTGCACTGTACGATGTCTTATCAATACTCATCAGAGTGCCTCCGTGTTTTATTCTCGATTTTTCATTATAATCTTTTTAGTATAAAAAGTCAATCTCGCAAAGGGTATATTTCAATAATTTTTTGTGATTTTTATTTGCCTTGCACAATAATAAATCATGGTGTAAAATGCTTTAAGAAATTATTTTCAAACTTATGGGAAGTGTAAACAATTGTCTTTGAATAATTCAAAAGAATCATTATTAAATACAAAAGAGCAATCTTTGGGCAGAGGCTTCGTTGTGCTTTCTGTTGCAAACATTGCTGTAAAAGTAATGTCGCTTCTTTTTGTGCCGATTTTAACCAACTTGTTGGGAGGTAAAGAAGCCGGCTATAGTGTATACAACTCTGCGTATCAAGTTTTTGCATTTGTATATGTGCTTACAACAGCAGGATTTCCGACAGCAATATCAAAATTAGTCACAGAGCTTACGTCAGTAGGTAACCGAAAACAAGCCTTGCAATCTTTCAAAATGGCAAGAACTTTTATGATTATAATAGGACTTGTTTTATCCGTTGTTATGCTTGTTTTTGCAAAACCGATAGCTGTTTTAATGAATAATGAAGAATCATGGCTCGGTGTTGCAACTCTGGCGCCTACAATTCTTATTTGCTCTCTGCTTTCTGCTTACAGAGGTTATTTGCAAGGGCTTAAAAATATGACTCCAACAGCTGTTTCGCAAGTTGCTGAACAGTTTGTGCATGTAATAATTTCAATAGTCTTGGTGCTTTGTCTTAGAAGTAAAGGCATTGTTTGGGCAGTAGCCGGAGCTACAATCGGTACAACCGTCGGTGCCGCGATTGCACTTTTGGTTGTAATTAAATATTATAAGGAAGCAAGTTACGATCAAAAGGTTTTCTATGCCGGAGAGGATTTGCGAGGCGTTAAAAGATTATCCAATAAAGAACTTGTTAGGCTTCTTGTTTATTACAGTGTGCCGATAACTCTTAATTCTGCGATTCAAAACGGCGGAAATATGATTGATACATCTATAATGAAAGGCAGATTGTTAGCGGCCGGCTTTTCCGAACATGCAAGTAAAACACTTCATGGAATGATGGGTATAACTCGCTCTATTATAAATGTACCTGCTGCATTGATAACTGCGCTTTGTATAAGTCTTCTTCCTGTTATGGCAGGTTTATATGCACAGAAAAGATATGCAGAAGCACAGCAAAAAGCTGATTACGCAATAAAACTTTGTTATATTGTGGCTTTCCCGATGTCTGTTGCCATGTGTGTATTTGCAGAGCCGATTTACGGCATGTTGTTTTTGGGAAATGGTCATGCTATTTTAACATTCATGTCATTTAGTGTTATTTTAATGGGAATAGTACATTTGCAAAGCTCAGTAATGCAAAGCGTAAATGAATTGTCCGCTGCAATGGTTAATATGTTTATTGGCGTTGCTGTTAAAGCTTTGCTGAATTATATTTTGATTTCATTTACTTCAATTAATATATATGGAGCAATAATTGCAACATACATTTCATATATTATTCCGTTGGTGCTCAACCATATGTGCCTTGTAAAGAGACGAAATATTAAGCTAAAACTTATGTCTTCTGCATTGATTCCTTTCTTGTGCAGCGGTCTTATGCTTGTTGGGGCGGTACCCGTTTATATGCTTATGCATTGGCTTTTGGGCAATATTTTCTCAACATACTTTACGGAAACTTTTGCGCTCATTTTCGCTGCGGTTGTCGGCATTGTGGTTTATGCATTTTCAATGAAAAAAACAGGTGGCATGGACAGCGAAGATTTTGCACTTATATTACCTGCCAAAATCAGAAAGAAACTGAAATTATAATAATATATAAAATAAATAATATGAGGGGGCTTTTTATGAAGTTTTTCAGAAAAATTAATTTGGGAGTAATTGCGTTGCTGATTGTTGTGATTTCTGTTGCTGTTTATATGATATATATGAATGGCAAACACAATGATTTGGAAAAAAAAGCAGATGATTTTATTACTTCTTTTTTTGAGTCGGATGCCGATTGGGCTACCATACCTGAAGAATACAGGAAAGATTCAAAGAGCTACATAGAATCAATCGAAAAGGATGCTAAAAAGTACTTTTGTGATGATGGTGCGTATGATTATTATATTAAAAATGCAGTATTATCACAGTATGAGTCTAATAGCTTTTTTGATCAAAAAGACCGAGATTTTAATGATGCAGTTATTTTTATGACAGGATATGACGGTGAAACTTTTGAGATTTCATTGAATGTCGATACAAGTTTTTTTTCGGGAGATGTTAACATGACATTGATAGAAACTGATGACGGTTTTAAAATTAAATGTTTAGATTATCCTCTTCCATTCTTAGCAAATGATAGTACCGGTGAATCTTGGTAAAGGGGGACTAGATAATGGAAACTATTTTAAGTATTAATAATTTAAATAAAAGTTTTGGTTCGAAGCAAATTATTAAAAATGCAAGTTTTGATGTTTATGCAGGTGAGATTTTCGGATTTTTAGGGCCTAACGGTTCCGGCAAAACAACTACCATCAAAATGATAATGGGTTTTCTTTACCCTGATAGCGGAGATATTACTATTTGTGGCTACAATGTAAAGAAAAATTACGAAAAAGCTATGAATCTTGTGGGTGGAATTGTAGAAAATCCTGAAATGTACAAAGAAATGACGGGACTACAGAATCTACAAATGTACGGGCGTTTGCATGACGGAGTGACTAAGGAGAGAATAAAAGAAGTAGCTGAAATTGTAGGTATGCAATCAAGAGTAAATGAAAGATTAAAAAAATATTCTTTGGGTATGAAACAAAGAATTGGTTTGGCACAAGCAATATTACATAAACCAAGACTTCTTATACTTGATGAGCCTACAAACGGCCTTGATCCTGCAGGAATAAAAGAACTCAGAGATATATTGAAAAAATTGGCACATGAAGAAAATGTTGCTGTATTGGTGTCAAGCCATATGCTTGCTGAAATGGAGCTTATGTGCGATAGAGTTGCCATTATTGATAAAGGAACAATTCTTGATGTAAAACCTATTGAAGAAATTTTACATATGGCGGCAAGAAAGGAAACTTACAGATTTGAGCTTGATTCTTCACAATTTGAGCAAGCCAAGCAAGTTGTTTCTTCTGCTTATGAAGAAGATGATATTGTCAGCGGCTCAGAATTAATTGAAAACGGACGTGCAACACTTAGTGTTGCTGTACCATCAGATAAAATACCGGCAATAAATAAACTGTTGGTTGAGAATAATATTGCGGTTTATGCTATAGGCAGAGTAGAGAATTCACTTGAAGATGCCTTTATTGAAATTACGGGAGGAGGAATTTCAATTGCGTAAGTTTTTTTCCTTATTTTTAAATGAAATGCTTAAAATTCGCAAAAAAGTTGCGGTTTTTGTGATGGTCATTGTCATGACAGTAGGAATGATAGGTTGTTCTGTAATTTTTAAAATTGAAGAGAACATAGGTGAAGATAATTATGATGAAGAGTATGTTGAATACTGTATTGAAAATGAAAAATGGCTTAAAGAAGAAATAGAGACATTGTTAGAAAAAGGCGATACAGAGGATCCGTATTATAAGGATGCATTATATAAATTTAAAATAGAGTGGCATTATAATTATTTGTATGGTACATATACAAAAGAGAACAATATTACAGAGAACTCGTTTAAAGCAGCAGTAACCGGTTCATTACAAAATTATTATGAACAAATGATTTATGCTGAGTTATATTCCGGAGCGGGAACCGAGTCCGAACAATATAAACTTGCAAAATCAGAATATGATCGCTTGGACGAGATAATAAAAGCAAGCAATTATAAGCAATATATTGAAGATGAAAATAAAATTATAGAAGAGAGTGAAATGCCTGATGAACACAAAAAATCTTCAATAGCCTATAATAATGCATTATATAAGATATGTCCTACAGGAGAGTTTGGTTCTTATAGAGCAAGAAATAATGCAGAATACTTATTATCAGAAAAGGATAATATTGAGAATGCACTTGAGAAAGGCATTGATTTAAATACCGACGGCAGTATTTCTGATGAGAGAAGAAGAGAGTTAGAGCTTTCTTTAGCAGTAATAAACAAAAAAATAGATGAGTCACTTCTGTTGGGGTCAACATCACAGCAACCAAGTGGAGAATCATTTATATTGTCATTAAGTTTTGGAAGTTTAATGACAACAATTATATTAATAGTAATTGCTGCGGCGATGATGTCAGGAGAAACTTCTACGGGTACGATTAAGTCTTTGATTATAGCTCCCGTAAAGAGATGGAAAATTTATTTATCCAAATATCTTGCTCTAATATTTGTCTCTGTTGCACTTAGCTTATATTCGTACATAATATCAGTGTTGACCAATGGTTTGTTGTTCGGCTTCTCGTCTTTTGGTACAGAGGTATATGTTGTTTTTGGTAAAGTTGTTACGATGAATTTTTTGACGGTTCAATTGTTCTATACGGCTTGTTCGATGGTTCCTTTGCTTATTGTTGTAACTTTTGCTTATATGATGTCTGTTATCAGTAAAAATACGGCAGCAGCGGCCTCTGTTACTATGGGAGCCTATTTAGGAGGCACTACAGTTCAGGTATTAATTATGGGCTTTTTACACAACAGAGAGTATATCACGAGATTTTTACCAATAAACAATATGGATTGGTTTAATATAATTTTTAAAACAATGTCAGAAGAAGAAATAAGCATGAATGTTATTATGGGTGGCTCGGTTTTTGACTCTCCGTCATCCTTTACATTTGCTATAGCGTATGTTGCAGTATTGCTTGTTTGTATGTTTTGGATTGGTTTAGAATCATTCTGTAAAAAGGATATAAAATAAGTAAAAAAACATATTGCAATTATGTTTTTGTTATGCTAAAATAGCGAAAGCGTGAAAAAAAAGACACGCTGTTTTAGAATGTTTTTTGATTAAGTTTTGGAGGTGAATTAAATGCCGAATATCAAATCAGCTAAGAAAAGAGTAATTATTTCCGAGAAGAAAGCAGCTAATAATGCTTCTGCTAAGTCATCTCTCAGAACATCTGTTAAGAAAGCAAAGGTAGCTATCGCTAACAAAGATGAGAAGGCTGCTGTAGCAGTTAAAACAGCAAGCATCAATCTTGATAAAGCAGCAGGTAAGGGTCTCATTCACAAGAACGCTGCAGCTCGTAAAAAATCAAGAATGGCTAAAGCTATGAACGCAGCTCAAGCTTAATAGATTATTAGTTAAGTTTCGGATTTTATCCGCAGAAAGATTTATTAAATAAATCTTCTGCGGATTTTTGCTTTTTATATATTTTTTTGGTAAAATGATACTAAATAAAAAATTAATTAATATATTAGGAGATGATTTTTTTGATTAAAGAGACTTTTCGTATAAACGACTTAGAACAGTACAGACTTGATGTCTATATTCACGATGAATCAGTTGAGATTCCTCTTTCGCACGAAAGACCTTTTGTTCTTGTTTGTCCCGGTGGCGGATATGCTATGACATCAGATAGGGAAGCAGATCCTATTGCGCTTGCATATCTCGCTGAAGGCTTTCATGCAGGAGTGCTTCGTTATAGCGTAGGAATGGACGCAAGTAATCTTAATCCTCTTGTTGATTTGTCTGTCGCTTTGAAAATAATAAGAGAAAATGCTGATAAATGGCATGTGTCACCTGATAAAATTGCGATAGTCGGTTTTTCTGCAGGTGGACATTTGGTTGCAATGCAAGGTGTTCATTGGAATGATCCGGAAATAATGAAGCGCTCAGGCTGTGAAAATGGCGAAAATAAACCTAATGCATTAATTTTAGGTTATCCTGTAATAACATCTAATTGTTTCACTCATAAGGGTTCAATGCAAAATTTATTGCGTGAAACATTCGAAACGAATGACCAAGCGGAAATTGATAAGATGGTTGACTATGCAGCTTGCGAAAGACATGTTGGCCCGCACACACCGCCTACATTTATTTTGCATACATGTAAAGATCAAGTCGTTCCTGTTATGAATGCACTTGTTTTCGCAGAAGCTCTTGCGAAAAATAAAATTGATTTTGAAATGCATATTTTTGAAGAAGGTTGTCATGGTCAAGCAACAGGGGATTATAAGACTGATTTTGGACCTCCGCAATTTGATAAAAAACGACCGCTCTCTGCTTGGATTAAAATGAGCTGTGATTGGCTCTGGATTCATTTTAAATAAATAGTACTATTATTTTATATAAAAACAAAAGAAGCTGTAAAAAATGATATGCATATATATCAAAAAATAAAAGTTGCTGTAAGTAAACAGCTTAATAAAGCTCCAAGATACGTGTTAATTACGAGTCTCGGAGCTTTTCTTATGCCTCTTGTATATGCTTTGTTCCACTTGATTGT
>JBGVNN010000061.1:0-46847 GCA_045125595.1 Candidatus Egerieisoma sp. | reverse complement strand
TCATCTGTAAATATTTTATCTATAAGATGTCCTATGTCAAATTTTTGATTTTTGTTATTTTCAGTTAAATTTTTAACTTCTGTATCATTTTTATTTTTTTCTGACGATACATTACTTGTTGGAGAAAAAACTATTTTATTTGGTATTTTATATACATCTGATTTTTGATGTTTTTTTCTATTATTTCGTTTCATCTAAAATATATTAAGGTCTTTGGCTAAATCCGCAAATGTTATAAATTTTATACAATTGCTAACCTTATCCTTTCTCTTATTATTTAAAAAAGGTTCTATTGCATATAATAATTGTATTTTTTTATTATTTTTTTTATTAAAATTTGATTGATTCAGTTTGTTCATAATTTGGACATATTTTTCTTCGTTAATTAGATTTTCATTTTTATCTTTTTGTTTACTATCATCTATGTTAGATATATTATCGGGTTGAGTATTTTCTGTTGAAATGAAAGATTCAACTATTTCACCTATATTATCAGGAAATTCAGTAATTCCAAATATACTTCCAATTTCTTTAATTTTATCATTTAATGTTTCGTTCATGATAGTTCATCTATTTTCTTCATTATTAAGTCTTTATCTTTACCGGCAACTTTTTTTATTTTTTCAATATCATCTTTTGATAGTTTATTTTTAATTGCATTAACATCAATTTTCATTTCCTGAATTTTATTTTTATCTAGTTCATTTATTTTTTTTATTAATTCATCCCTATTAATTTTATTTAATTTTTTTGAAAGCTCTTCAGGTGTAGAATTTTTAATTTTATCAATTCCTCTTTCTATTTTTCCTGTTGTTATTTTTTCTTCAATTTTATTAATCATTTTTGACATAGTTTTTTCTCCATTGATTTATACTTCATTACTTTATCTTATGCAAAAGAGTAAATTAAAGTGCATAAATTTTTTATTTTTAGTAAGAATATTATATGGTGATTTTATGGAGTATTTTATATATTTTATTTTTTATAGTTTTATTGGGTTTCTTCTTGAAACAATTTATTCATTATTGTCAACTGGTATTTTTATTTTAAAAAAGTGTTTTTTATTCAATTACTTATGTCCTGTATATGGTTTTGGTGCTATTTCAATATTATTTTGCACAAAGAATATTAAAGAATATAAAATACTTACGATGATAGTTGGAGGACTTATAGCTACACTTGTAGAATTTATTGTTCACTATGTTTATAAAGAATTAATTGGTGTTTCAATTTGGGATTACAGTGATTTGTATTTAAATATTCAAGGTAGAGTTTGTTTGACTTTTACTTTATATTGGATTGTATTATCAGGAGTTCTTGTATATTTAATTCATCCTTTTGTTCAAAAAAATATGCTTAATATACCTAATTCAATTGCAGTTTGCATTTTAATTTTTGTAGCAATTGATGGTATATTAAGCATATTATTATATAATAAATTTGGACATAAAGATGCAGTGAATTTTAATTGGCTTATTTCAAATTATCTTCATAAGTTTGGCTGAAAGCAGCGATTTCATCTGCAATGTTTGTATTATAAGTCATAATTGATGTTTTAAAAACAGGATCAGTTAATGCAAGTGCTGCTGTAGCATGAGAAAGACCGAAATTTGAGTTATAAAGACCGTAACTTTCCGGAGCAGAAATGGCTTGTTTTAAAGGAACCACATTATAGTCATTATAACCATCACTACAGTAATATCTATGTACCCAAGTAGGAGTATAATCAATTGATTTTACAAAGACATCTCCTGTATTGTATTTTCTGATTGTAAGGGTAACTGTAAGTCCATTTTCGGTATAAGGTCTGATTTTCGGATCCAAGTCTTGAAATGAAAGTCTGTTTTGATTTGAAATATAGTTTCCAAGTGAATAAAAGCAAATTGTAGAATGTTCAGGATTTGTTTTAGAGGTAAGTATCTCCATAGGCTCTATAACATGAGGATGTCCACCGATAATTACGTCAACTCCTAAATCACAAAGTTTTTGAGCTACAGTTGTTTGTGATGATACAGGCTCCAATTTATACTCGTCTCCCCAATGAATATACATAATGATAATATCAGCTCCTTGAGATTTCATTTCGGAAATTCTTTCGGCTACTTCATTATAAAGTTTATCATACTCACCTCTCATGTATATATCCATATATTCTTCACAACCATCATTAATCGTTATGCCGTTAATAGAATAATATTTACCATTTTTTTGAGTTAAAGTGTCAGTATAGTTCATAAGACCAAGCTTTATGCCTTTAATCTCTTTAATCATATATGATTTTTCTTCTAAAGATGTTCTGCCACCAATATAGTCAAAACCATAATTTTTAAATTGATTTAATGTTGCCATAAAGCCGGATTTTTTATTATCATAACAATGATTGTTTGCAAATAATAACATATCAAAACCGGCATCTTTAATGCTATCGTATACTTCAAGTGGTGAATTGAAAGAAGGATAACTGGAATAGCTGTTTTGATGTGCTGTTGTTGTTTCAAAATTTACTACGGCATAATCTGCAGCTGAGACAATGGGTTTAATATATTTAAAATTATCCATGAAATTATATTTACCGGTGCTTGGAACATATGCTGAATTTAATTGTGGACCATGATACATTATATCACCGGCATTTAATAGTGTTATATCTGTGTATGTAAGCTCTTCTTTTTCGTTGGCTGAATCAGTTGGAGCTATTGAAGAACCGGGTGTATTAAATATATATGACGGTGACTTTTGTGGATCAGATGAAGTTTCACTACACCCAATAATAAAAGTTAAAATGAGAATTAAAATGAGTATAAATGATAAAAATTTAGTCCTTTTAAAAAAACTGTAATTCATAATACATATCATCTCCATGCTTAATTTATTCGTTTATATTGTAATCTAAAATAGAGATTTTGGCAATTTTAATTATTGACAATTCGTTACAATTGTTTTAATATTAATTATCTAATTATTGTGTGCGTTTGTGTAAGTTTATCCTTATATAAACGTTAATTTTCATGTTTAAGGAGGATTTCTATGAAAAAAAAGATTTTTGCTATTCTTATGACATTGATACTTATAGTTTCTTTATTTGCTTCAGTGCCTGTTATAGCAGATGAAGCTGATTCAGGAGAAGTTGGTGGATTGGATTTCTATTCAATTACATTACATTATGAAAGTCCTGTTCTTGTTTCATATTATAAAACAAAAATTGATGTGGTAAATGAAAAAGGTAAGACTCAAAAAGTTGATGTCGAGTATTTCTACAACACTAATGCAGAGTCTGACGAGGGAAAATATATTGATGATAAAGATAATGCTTTGACTTCTGATAAACTTATTATTCCTGCAGGTACAAAAACAGCCGGTAATTTTTATCAAATGTCTGCAGAGAATATGAAAACAGAAATGTGGTATTCAAAGATTCCTTATAATAATGCATTTTTAACACATATTCTTAATCAATCAGGTATCTGTACAACAGGTAAAGTTGATTTGTTTGGTATTACCGACCCTTATGATGATGCTCCTTATGAGCACAAAAATCCTAACGTTCAATATGCTGATGATGGTTATGCACTTTCTACAACTGTTGACAAAAATGGTAATAATCTTAAGATTGACCTCAATGGTTATCTTGTAGATACATCTGACAATATTTGGAGAACATCAAAAGATGAACGTGTTGAGCTTTATACTCAAATTCCTGTTGTAAGAAAAACAGGCGAAAAAGACAGAAAAGACAAACCTATTACTGAAATTGTTCTTTCTGATGAATATGAGTGGGTTCCTTTTGATGCAAGATTAGATAAAAACGGCAAAATAGTTGATATTCAATCTTTGCAGTTTAAATACATGATTACCGATGAAGAATATGATGCTTTCCTTGCAAGCAATGAAAATGTAAAGAAATTGTATCGTGCTTCAAGTGATGAAGCTTATGATGATGCACCTAACAAAGGTAAACATATTGCTTTTGTTTTGACATGTCTTGTTGATAAAGAAAAGGATGCAGCTACATATTTCAATACTGACAGAGTATTTACTGCTGATGATCTTGTTCGTGATGCTAACGGTTATGTTGCATATGCAACACCAAGAGTTGGTACTCCCCTTCTTAATATTAAAGTTAAAGATGTTACTGTTGAAATAGATGCTTTAGGTACACAAAAATATGATGATTTAGCAAGCGATCCTCAACAAAAGAATATAATTACAGTTTCTATTAACGACTGTAAATATAATGCAAACCTTACAAATCAATGGTTTACTGAGGGCTTGTATACACAAGAAGAATTTGATGAACTTTCAAAGTTTGTACTTGGTTCTGCAAAGAGTGAAACAACTCGAACAGAAGTTAACATGACTAAAGGTGATTATAAAGATGGTTATTCACCTACTGTTAAAAGTATAAGTTTAGGTGCTTCTGCAGAGGTTCTTGCTAAACTTCCTACAAGTGCAAAAATTTATGTTGAATTTGAAATCAATGAAAATCAACCTGCAGCAGCTTGGGATGACAACTATCAGAAGAAGATGATTGCAAAATCAACAGATAAAAAATCTACAGTTATTACTGAAAGAGTAGACATCCTTACTGATGAAGATAAACCTGAAATTAAACAACAACCTGTTGTTGATAATAGTTTCCCTACTTGGGCTATAATCGCAATAGTTGCCGGTGGAGTAGTTCTTGTTGCTGTAATCGTAGTTGTTATAATTGTAGTATCTAAGAAGAAAAAAGGATAATTTATAATTTAATTATGTTGACAAAAATACCCGCATAGTCTAAACTATACGGGTATTTTTATTTTTCAAAGGTTTATAGGTTACCTGTATTTAAACCTAAATATTTTATTAAGGAATTGATTTATTAACATGAGCGATGATGGTAGTATACCTTTACAGTTTCTATCAGCAACAGATATTTCAGGCGGTAGTATTGCCGTACAAATTTTTCTGATTATTTTTCTTATTTTTTTAAATGCTTTTTTTGCTTCTTCTGAAATTGCACTTTTGTCAGTAAATGACAGTAAATTACGTAAAGAAGCTGAAGATGGTAATAAAAAATCTGCTCTTCTATTAAAGATTGTTGAAAATCCAAGTAAGTTTTTATCAACAATTCAAGTTGGTGTTACCCTTTCGGGATTTTTAAACAGTGCAGTTGCATCAAGTTCTTTTGCAGATATTATTACGTATAAATTGGCTTCTTCTTGGTCTTTTGCTGCCAAGCATATGTCATTTATTAATACTGTTTGTATTGTTTTAATTACTATTTTGCTTTCGTTTATAACTTTAGTTTGTGGCGAGCTTGTACCAAAACGTTATGCAATGAAATATAGTGATAAGGTTGCAAAAATGTCAGCTAAACCGTTAAAAATAACAGGTGTTATATTCTCCCCTTTTATTAAAATTGTTACTTTGTCAGTTAATGCTGTATTAAAACTAATGGGTATTAATCCTAATGAAGATGAAGATACTGTGACTGAAGAAGAAATTTTGCTTATGGTAAATGAAGGACAAGAAAAAGGTCTTATTGGTGACGAAGAAAGCGAAATGATTAATAATATTTTTGAGTTTGATGATAAAACTGCAATGAATGTTATGACTCATCGAACTGAAATTGCAGCTTTTGATATTAACGATGACTATGATAAAGTTCTTAATACAGCAGTGGAAGAACGTTATTCTCGATTCCCTGTTTATGAAACAAGTGTTGATAATATTATTGGTATAATTCATATTAAGGATCTTTTGAAAGTTGATAAAGAATCATTTAATTTAAAAGATATTATGCGTGAGGCATCATATGTACCTAAATCTCAAAAAATTGATGATGTGTTTGATGTATTAAAGGATAATAATACACATATGGTAGTTGTTGTTGATGAATATGGTGGCACTGCCGGTATTGTTACTATGGAGGATATATTAGAAGAGCTTGTTGGTAATATTCGTGATGAATATGATGAGGAGGAAGTTATAGAAAATACAATTGAAAAGATTACTGACGATACATATATCGTTGAAGGTTTAATGGAGATAGATAATATTAATGATCAATTATCTATAGAAATACCTGATGATGAATATGAAACAATAAGTGGATTGGTTATTGCTCTTTTAGGAGAAATACCTGAAGAAGACCAAAATCCAGAAATTGATTACGGTCGTTATACATTTACAGTATTAAAAAGTAATGAGAAAATTATTGAGCTCGTAAAAATAAAAGTTCATCCCCTTCATATTGAAGAGGATGACTCAGAATCTGATAATGATTAATATTAAATTACTTTTATTGTAACTATAATTCCAAGTAATAATAAATAATAAACATAGCTGAATATTTTACATGACGGACCTTTTGTTCCGTCATATTTTTTTATTAAAAATAAAGATGGAATACATCCAAGCATTGCTATATTTCTGTATAACTCACCTTTAATAGCCGGATTAGATGAGGTATAAAGCATAAATAATGCTACAACAGCTATTACGATTGTATAACTGGTTAAATAATATGCAAGTTCTACAAATTTTTTGTCTCTGCAAAAATGTATTATATACATAATAATCAATGCATGAGGAGCAAATTCAAGTCCGCACATAAATGAAATTACAACTGTAAATACAACACAAAACATTTTTGCGTATTTATTCCTTATTTTATCATAAATAACAATGGAAATTAAGCAAAAGAAACCGGTTAAAGCACTACTGTAAAAAAGTTGAGGATGCCATGCGTTTTGTGCTGAAATACATACATATCTATGAGGAATAGCAGTCAAAATTGAAAGTAAAAGAACTCTTAATAAATATTTATTTATACTTCTTGTATTTCTATATCCTTCAGAAATAATAAAACAGAACAAAGGCATACATATGTATCCGAGAAAAATAAAAATAAAATTAATTATACTATTAGTTATTAATCCTGAAATAGCTAAAGTAAAAAGTGTTAATGAAGCAAATGCTGTTAATTTAAGTTTAAATAGATTAAGCTTCATAAATATTATCATCCCTTCAGTAATATTATTAAATCAATCTAATGTAGTATTGTAATTTAATAATTCCAGTAAGCAAATAAGACCAGAAATAATTATATATCCGCCAAGCGAATAATAAATAGCAATCATATTTGATAAAGGATTAATTATAAAATATACAAAAGCTATTAAATTTACAATACCAAAAATTAAAATTCTCCACCATTTAGTGTATTCTAACGAACGAATTTTAATTGAAGCTGCAATTTGTGAAGTAGAACTTGATAATGCCCACATTCCAAAAAGTAAATTCATGGAGTCAGAAAGTTCTTTATCAAAAGTATAAAGACAAAGTATACCTATAATCAACAGATAAAAACCTTGGGAAAGGGTCCAACCGGGTCTGAAATGCCATTTTTTATTAGCAACATATGACATAATATAAAAGAAACCTATTATAACAAACCCAAGACTTAAAATGCTTATATTTGTTGAGTATTTTTCTGCAGGAAATAAAACCAAATATAAACCTAATATAAGAGTTAAAAGTCCTGCTATTAACAAAAATATTCCCGATGCTTTATATTTTTTCAAAAAGAATCACCTCTTTTTTATTCTCTTGCATTTTTTGATGCAACATATGCATCTTTACACATGTCCTTAAGAGTTAATTCTGCTTCCCACCCCAATAAATTCTTGGCTTTTGATGGATCTGCATAACATGCATCTATATCGCCCGGACGTCTTGGACAAATTTTAAAAGGTACCGTAATATTATTGACATCTTCTAATGTGTGGATTAAATCAAAAACAGAGTAACCTATACCTGTACCTAAGTTTATAGCTTCAACACATTTATTGTTTAAAGCATAATCAACAGCTTTAACATGTCCGTAAGCTAAGTCAACAACATGAATGTAATCTCTGACTCCTGTACCGTCTTTTGTGTTGTAATCGTCACCAAAAACTGTAATGTGCGCCGTTTTTCCGAATGCTACGTCAAGTAAACGCGGCATTAAGTTGTTAGGTATTCCTTTAGGGTCTTCGCACAATAATCCGCTTTTATGCGCTCCTACGGGGTTAAAATAACGAAGTAAAACAATGGACCATTCGTTATCAGAATTCCATAAATCACGAAGAATTTCTTCAATCATTAATTTAGTTCTGCCATACGGATTTGTTGCACTTAAAGGAAAATCTTCTTTGATTGGAAGTGAGGCGGGATTACCGTAAACTGTAGCTGAAGAACTGAAAATAATTCGTTTAACATTATTGTTTTTCATTACATCAAGTAAACAAAGTGTGCCGTATACATTGTTGTGATAATATGAAAGTGGAATTTGTACAGACTCCCCTACTGCTTTGTAACCTGCAAAATGAATAACACAATCAATTTTATGATTATTAAATATATTTTGCATTGCTTGTTTATCTGTTAAATCTGCATTATAAAAAACAAAATCTTTTCCTGTAAGTTTTTTTATATTATCTATTACAGTTTCCTTTGAATTATAAAAATTATCAAAAGCAATAACATTATGTCCTTCTTCAAGTAATGAAACACATGTATGACTACCTATAAAACCTGTGGCGCCGGTAACTAAAATATTCATATAGACCTCCGAATTATTAAATAATAAAGTGATATCAATTAATTATATTACAAAATTGACTAAAAGTCATTTGATTTTTGATTTATTGAATTTCCGGCTGTGTAACCGGACGAAAAAGCAATTGTAAGATTATAGCCGCCGGTATAACCATCTACATCAATAACTTCTCCTGCAAAATATAATCCCTTACATAATTTAGACTCCATTGTTTTTGGATTAATTTCTTTGACGTTAACACCGCCTGCGGTAACAATTGCATTTTTGATATCGTCAATATCTTTTATGTCTATTGTAAAGTTCTTTAAAAGATGTACAATTTTAAGACGTTCGTCCTTTGTTAGTTGATTAACTTGTTTATTAGGTGAAATTCCTGATCGTAAAATAAAGACAGAAATTAGCTTTTTGGGCAATAACTTATCTAACGAGTTGCAATACAACTTTCTGTCAAACTCCTCTAAATCACGCTGTAAACGCTGATAAAGTTTATCTTCGTCAAGTGCAGGTTTTAAATCAATTGATAATACGCAATTTGCAGCTTTTTTATAAAAAGCAGAAGCGCTTAAAATAACCGGTCCCGATACTCCGTTATCAGTAAAAACAAGTTCCCCGAAATCTTCGTAAACAACTTGATTATTTATCTTAAAACTAATAGAAATATTTCTTAATGACAACCCCTTTAAATCTTTGATAAATGAATTACTTGAAATTAAAGCGGCTAAAGAAGGATGTGGTGTGATAATTGAATGTCCTGCATTTTCAGCGAATCTGTATCCGTCGCCTGTACTGCCTGTTAATGGATAAGATATGCCCCCTGTTGCACAAACAACATTATTTGAATATAATTCGGTAATCTCTGAATTATCGTTTTTAACAACAACACCTTTAACACAACCATTTTCAATAATTATATCTTTTACAGTTGTATTCATATGTAAAGTGATGTTTTTTTTCTTTTTAACTACGGAAACAAGCGCACCGGCAACATCGCCAGCTTTTTGAGATTTCGGAAATACTCTGCCTCCTCTTTCTGTTACTGTTTCAAGACCAATACTATTAAAAAAATCAATAATATCTAAATTAGAAAAAGATTTTAAAGAAGAAAAAAGAAACTTAGGATTACCTGGAATATTAGACATCAACGAATCAAAGTCACAGTCATTTGTAATGTTGCAGCGACCTTTTCCGGTAATTCTCAGTTTCTTACCGAGTATATTATTTTTTTCAATAATAGCGACCATGCCGTTTGCTTCTGATGCTTTTAGTGCAGCAAGAATACCGGCAGGGCCGCCACCTATTATAATGCAATTATATGTCATACAGGATGAATTTTGTTATCAAAATCAGCTACGGAAGCATCTAATTTGTACTTTGCAGCTTGACGCTTTTTAAAGAAATCAACTGCTTGTTGTGGGAATAAAGCATAAGACAAAACATCTTCATCTTTTTCGATATATTCAGCAATTGAAGCACGCAACTTGTCAAGCTCAGGTTCAATAAGGTCTGCAGGTCGACAAGTAATGGGCTTTTCGTCACCTAAAATTTTAGCCTTGATTTCGTCGGAAATCGGTGCGGGAGTTGTACCGTATTCGCCTTTTACAATACCCTTTGTTTCTTTAGTAACCATTTTATATCTCTCGCCTGATAAAACGTTTAAAACTGCTTGAGAACCGACGATTTGACTTGAAGGAGTTACAAGCGGTGGGTATCCCATGTCTGCTCTGACACGAGGAACTTCTTTTAAAACTTCCTCATATTTGTCCATTGCGTTTGCTTGTTTAATCTGTGACACAAGATTTGAAAGCATACCACCGGGAACTTGATAAATAAGGGCGTTAATATCCACACCAAGCATTTTAGGATCAAGTTTACCTTCTTCTAAATATTTTGCTCTTAAAGGTCTGAAATAATCAGCAATTTCGCTTAAAAGTTTCAAATCTAAACCTGTGTCGTATTCTGTACCCTGCAATGTAGCAACAATTGGCTCTGTAGCAGGTTGAGAAGTACCTAAAGCAAGCGGAGAAATAGCACAGTCGATAATATCAACACCCGCTTCAATAGCCTTTAAATAAGTCATGGAACCGCATCCGCTTGTATAGTGTGTATGAAGTTCAATCGGTACGGAAACATTTTCTTTCAAAGCTTTTACAAGGTTATATGCCTCATAAGGTATTAAAAGACCTGCCATGTCTTTTATACAAATAGAATTTGCACCCATTTCTTCTAATCTTTTTGCATCGCGAACAAAAATTTCAAGGCTGTGGTATGGACTTGTTGTATAACAAATACATCCTTGCGCATGACCACCTTCTTTAACACAAGCTTTAATTGAGCGCTCGATATTTCGAGGATCATTTAAAGCATCAAAAATTCTGATAATATCCATACCATTTGCAATTGCTTTTTGGATAAAATAATCAACTACATCATCGGCATAATGTTTATAACCTAAAATATTTTGACCTCTTAAAAGCATTTGTAAAGGTGTTTTCTTTGCTTTATCTTTAATTTTTCTGAGACGAACCCAAGGATCTTCATTGAGAAAACGAAGAGATGCATCAAAAGTTGCTCCTCCCCATGCTTCAAGAGCGTTATATCCAACATCGTCTAATTTTTCAACAATCGGAAGCATTTGCTCTGTTGTCATTCTTGTTGCAATAAGTGACTGATGAGCATCTCTTAAAACGGTTTCGGTAATTTTTACCATCTTTGTCAAATCCTTTCTCAATTAAAAGTAACGAGAACATCGCCTGTCGAAACCGACGCACCTTGATTAACATTAACAGATGCAATAGTACAATCAGACGGAGCTGTGATATCATTCTCCATTTTCATTGCTTCGAGAACGAGAATTACATCGCCTTTCTTTAATGCATCACCGGGTTTAACATTAACTTTAACTATTGAACCGGGCATAGGCGCTGTAACTGAATTTGTACCTGTTGTACTTTGTGATACGGGTGCTGCAGGTGCTTGCGGAGCAGGTTGTGCTGCAGGAGCAGCAGGTGCAGTTTGAGAAGCTACGGAAATTGCAGAGCCGCCAACTTCTTCTACTTCAACTTGATATGATATACCATTTACTTTGATGTTATACTTTTTCATAAATTTATATTCCTTTCTGTTACTGAACAATTAACCAAATAAATACAACGCACTGATAATACGCGCACGTGTTTCCGAAGGAGAAATAACGTCATCAACAAGCCCCTTATAAGCAGCATGCATTGGAGTAGAAAATTCTTCTCTGTATTTATTAATAAATTCTTCTCTTGCTTTTTTTGGTTCGGCAGATGATTTGATTTCATCATTATAAACCAACAATGCTCCTGCTTCAGGTGTAATTACGGAAATATCTGCTTTGTCCCATGCATAAACTATGTCAGCACCTGTATTTTTACCGTTCATCACAATATATGAACTACCGTATGCCTTACCTGTAATAATATTAATTTTTGTCATATCACTGTTTGCAAATGATGAAGCAAGGAGTGCGGCTGAAGAAGACAAACCATTAATCTCTTCATCTACTGAAACTTCAAATCCTGCAGTATTTGTAAGTGTAACAACAGGAATTGAAAATTTATCGCAAAATGCTAAAACAGATGAAATTTTGTTACAAGCATCAGTACTTAACAAACCATCATTAATCATTGGTTGATTTGCAATAATACAAACTGATTTATTACCTATACGAGCAAAACAAGTTACAACATTTGATGCAAATTCTGATGAAGTTTCAATAAAATCTTCATTATCTGCAATTTGTTTAATTAAATCTCTAACGTCATATTTTGCAAAAGTTTGATATTCAGAACAATTAACGGTTCTGTTAATATCATCGGAAATATCAGTATCATATGGAGCATTCTCACAATTATCAGGAAGATAATCGAGTAATTTTTTTACTTTATTAAAGCAATCTTCTCTGTTTGATGCAGTTATTGATACTTTACCGTATTTTGAGTTACCTTTTGAGTTACAAATATTTTTGATATCATCTATTGTTGTTGATGAGAGTGCATCTTTACCTGAAAAAGCAAAATAACTATCATCACTCATTACCGTAAAATCAGTCATTGAAGCTATAATAGATGCAGCTCCGGTACATGTACCTGTTACAATAGAAATTGTTGGTATGACACCAATTGTTGATGATAACGATTTAATGATTTTACCGTATCCGGTAAGTACATCTAAACCTTCGCTAATTCTGGCGCCGGCAGTATCAATCAAAAAAACAAATGGAGAACCTGATTTTACAGCAAGGTCAATACATGAAGAAATTTTGTGTGCATGAGTAATGCCTACAGAACCTTTTAAAACAGACTCATCTTGAATGGCAGCAAAAACAGCTCGTCCGTCAACAGAACCATAACCTGTTATAACACCGTCACCTGCTTCAACTCCTTCTGATAAAGGAGAAACAACATAAGAATTAGTTTGTACAAATGTATTTGTGTCAAATAATTCATTTAAAATATCCTTATTCATTTTTTACCTCCGTTCGGCAAAAATTTTACAAATATAGTATACATTTAGTTGAGATTTTAGTCAAATAAATAAAAAAAAAATTCATACAAATTCCCTGAATACTTCATTGGCAAAATCATAGCCTTTTTCAGTTAATTTTGCAGAGTCTTCGAGACTAATTAATCCCTTGGATTTTAAAAATTCAAGTTGTTCTTTAAATATATCAAAATAATCTATATTAAATCTGTTGAAAAAAGAACGTCTGTCAGGACCGGTTGCACATCTAAAACCTAACATCATAAATTCTTTCATTTGTTCATTTAATGATATAATTTCACATTCTCCCACAAAATTTTTATTAATATAATTTTTTAAATTTCTTGTATTACTTTCCCTAATGTAATCAGAATTTCTTTCTTCTTTGTTTGTCGGATAATATGATGCCGCACCCAAGCCTAATCCAATATATGGTAAACATTTCCAATATCTTAAATTGTGTCTGCTTTGAGTATCAATTTTACCGTAATTTGAAATTTCATATCTGAACATATCATGTTTTTTTAAAATCTCAGGCATTGAATAATACATTTTTCTTTCGATATCAGTATTAATTTCAAAAGCCTTGTTTTGTTCAAATAAATCGAAAAGCGGAGTGTCTTCTTCTATTATCAAACTATATGCGGAAACGTGTGTTGCACCCCATTTAAGTACATTGTTTATATCATCAATAAATTCTTCAAAAGATTGTCCTTCTTCGTCTTCGATTTTAGGTATTCCAAAAATTAAATCACAACTGATGTTTGTGAATCCGGCTTGTTTTGCAAGTAAAAGTGTTGATTCACAATCATTAACATTATGAATTCGACCTAAGGATTTTAATAATCTATTTTGTGTGCTTTGAACTCCGATGCTTAATCTGTTAATACCGCATGAAAAATAAGCTTTTAATTTATCTAAAGTAATAGTTCCCGGATTAACTTCAATTGTGATTTCTGCATCCTCAGCAACTTTAGTTTTGTTTTTTATTTTAAAAATAATTTCTTGTATAAATTTATAATCAACGACACTTGGTGTACCTCCACCGATATAAATACTGTCAACTATATCATTTGAAGAAATCAAAGAAGATTTAATATCCCACTCTGTAAAAAGAGCATCAAAATATGATTTCTTATCATTTAATGATATATCTGAATCTTTAAACGATAAGAAATCACAATATTTACATTTATTTACACAAAAAGGTATGTGGAAATACAATCCGAAATTCATATATTGTCTATAAAATTATTGTTACTCGTCAAGTTTTAATACACTCAAAAATGCTTCTTGAGGTACTTCTACGCTACCGAATTGACGCATTTTCTTTTTACCTTCTTTTTGTTTTTCAAGAAGTTTTTTCTTTCTTGAAATGTCACCGCCGTAACATTTTGCCAAAACGTCTTTACGGTAAGCTTTTACGGTTTCTCTTGCAATGATTTTACCGCCTATACACGCTTGTATCGGTATTTCGAATTGATGACGAGGAATGGTATCTTTAAGTTTTTCGGCCATCTTTCTGCCTCTGTTGTACGCTTTATCGTTGTGAACAATCAAAGAAAGAGCATCTACAATATCACCATTCATATAAATATCCAATTTTACAAGATTAGATTTTTTATATCCTAAAACCTCATAGTCAAGTGATGCATATCCCCTTGTTCTTGATTTTAATGCATCAAAAAAGTCGTAAATAACTTCATTTAGAGGTATTTCATAAGTCATAACTACACGTGTGTCTTCAATATAATCCATATTAATAAACACACCGCGTCTTTCTGTTGTAAGCTCCATAATATTTCCGACATATTCTGTAGGAGTCATAATAGAAGCTTTTACAATCGGTTCTTCGATATAATCAATTTCAGTTGGATTTGGCATATTAGTTGGATTATCGAGTGCAATAATTTCACCGTTTGTTTTATAAATATTATAAATAACACTCGGTGTTGTTGTTATCAAGTCAAGATTATATTCTCTGGATAATCGTTCTTGAATAATTTCAAGGTGAAGCAAACCTAAAAATCCACATCTGAAACCAAATCCTAAAGCTTTTGATGTTTCCGGCTCGAATACCAATGATGCGTCATTTAATTGAAGTTTACCAAGAGCATCTCTTAAATCTTCGTAATCTGCGCCATCAACAGGATAAACACCGCAAAAGACCATTGGCTGTACTTTTTTATAACCCGGTAATACCTCTTTTGTTGGGTTTTCGGAAAGTGTAACAGTATCACCTACTGTCGCGTCAGATATATTTTTAATAGCGGCAGCGATATACCCTACTTCTCCGGCTTGAAGAACATCAGCTTGTTGGAGCACACCGGGTTTAAACCAACCCGTTTCAGTAACAACATATTCTTTGTTGCTTGCCATAAGCTTAATGGTATCTCCTCTTTTAACGCATCCGTCGTATACTCGTACATATATTATAACGCCCTTATAAGCATCATAATATGAGTCGAATATTAATGCTTTTAATGGTGCGTTTTTATCACCTTTTGGTGAAGGAATTTGTTCAACAATAGATTCGAGTACATCCTCAATACCGATACCGGCTTTTGCTGAAATTAACGGAGCTTCATCAGCCGGTAAACCAATTACATCCTCTATTTGTTTTTTTACAACATCAGGTTGTGCGGCAGGAAGGTCAATTTTATTTATAACAGGAATAACATCAAGATTATTATCAATAGCTAAATAAACATTAGCTAAAGTTTGAGCTTCAACGCCTTGAGCTGCATCTACAACTAAAACTGCGCCTTCGCATGCTGCTAAAGTACGAGATACCTCATAGTTAAAATCGACATGTCCAGGAGTATCAATAAGATTAAAGATATAGTCTTTACCGTTATTTGCTTTATAATTTAAGCGGACAGATTGAGCTTTTATTGTAATGCCGCGCTCACGCTCAAGGTCCATGTTATCAAGCACTTGATTTTCCATTTCTCTTTGAGTAAGAACACCTGTCTTTTCAAGAATTCTGTCAGCAAGTGTAGACTTACCGTGGTCAATGTGTGCAATAATACAAAAATTTCTAATATTGTCAATATTACTCATTTATTAATCCTCTCTGATATATAAAATTTTAACCATAAATATCTGTTAATACTTCTGCAAAAAGTCGAGCAGTTGCATCTGCTTCAGTAGAAAGATTACCTGCAAAACCAATTTCGGTAAGAAGTGAATTTTCAGCATAACCTTGATTATAAGGAGTTCTTCTTAACTCGATTTGTCTGCAAATGCCGGGTACTTTCTCTTCTAATTTCTCAATCATTAGCATACATAATTTAAAATTATCTTCCCAATATGGGTTGGTTTTATCATTTCTGTCACCGGAAGAAGTATCCCAATCAAGTCCGATTACAAAAGATACTTGCGCATATTTAATACCGTTAACTTCAATTGTCGGACCGTACTTTTTCCCGTTTGATTCAGCCGAGTTTCTGTGAACGTCAATTTGTAATTTAATATTATTGTTTTCGTTATAAATCTCATTCAATCTAACGGCAGCATTGTTATAAGACACACTTGATTCTAAACCTTCTTTAAATAAAGTTTTATCATGTATTACATTAATACCTGTATTTGCGGTAAGTGTATTTTGAATAACATTTCCGGCAGCAACAACATTATGTTCATCGCCTTTAATAGTATAATTATTAATTTTATATTTGTCGCTTTCTGTTATACAATAACCCTCTGATGCATGTACATGATAAATTAAAATACTGCTTTTGTCCATCGGTTCGATTTTTAGTGGTTTAGACAAAATTTCTTCTAAATCAAGATTTTCGTAAACATAATTGTTTTGAAGTTTAAAATTTCCTAATTTAAAGTCGCTTTTAGCTGACTTAATAACAGTGCTTGTAGCGGTATTTGTGGAAATACCGTTCATTTGAGCACTTTCTTTTGCCCTTAATAAATTTGATGTTATACCCTCGTCAGATAAATTAAAAGTATAAAATTTACAAATCTGATCTTTAGTCTCTGTATTGTTATCGTTTTCAATCGAATTAAGATTTTTTAAAGCAGATATTCCTTTACCGTTAAAAGATTTGCCTAATACTTCTTCACTAACCAATGACATAGAAGAAGTAAAATCGTTATTGTTTTGATTTCGAACAATGTTATCGCTTGTAATAAAGTGTGCAATTACACACATAAATACGAGAATAACAGCTTCTATAGAAAAAAGAAGTAATAAGGTTTTAAAGTCTTTCTTTTTATAAAAATTGTTCATATTATTCTCCTTTTAAATCATTTTGGCTATTTAAGTTCTTAAAGGCAGCAGACAACATTAATCTAATACGATTAAGTTGGTTTACTTCACTTGCTCCGGGATCATAGTCAACTGCAACAATATTTGATTGAGGGAATTTCTCTCTCAATGCTTTTATCATACCTTTTCCTGTTACATGGTTAGGCAAACAAGCAAATGGCTGCATACAAACAATGTTCGGTGCTCCTGAGTGAATAAGTTCAATCATTTCTGCTGTTAAAAACCAACCTTCTCCTGTGTTATTACCTAAAGAAAGTAATGACTTAGCATAATTTGCAAGTTTAAAAATATCAGCAGGTGCATCAAATCTGTTGCTTGCTTGTAAGTATTTTTTCATTGGCTTACGGAAAGATTCGATTACCTTAATTACAGCTTTGTTTATGATTACAGAGCTATATTTATTACTAAGTTCTTCATGCTTAAATATAGAACCATAGCAACAATACAATAAGAAATCTGTTAAATCGGGCATTACAGCCTCTGCACCTTCTTGTTCAATAATATTAACAATATTATTGTTAGCAGTAGGATGAAACTTAACAAGAATTTCGCCTACAAGTCCGACACGAGGCTTTTTTATATTTAGTAATGGCAATTCATCAAACTCTTTTATAATATTTCTTATATTTCTTTTATATTGAGTAAGAGACGGTTTTTTTATTGCATCCAAACAAATTTTTCGCCACTTTTCATATAAAGAATTTGCAGAACCTTTGGTAGCCTCATATGGTCTTGTTTTATATAAAACTCTCATAAAGAGATCACCGTAGCACAATGCCATTAGTGCTCTTTCTAATATCTTAGGTGTTATTTTAAATCCGGGATTGCTTTCAAGTCCTCCGGCACTTAATGAAATTACAGGAATGTGAGAAAGCCCCATATCTTTTAAAGCTTTTCGTATAAAAGCAATATAATTTGTGGCACGACATCCTCCGCCTGTTTGAGTAATCATAAGTGCAATTTTATTTAAATCATATTTACCTGATTTTAAAGCTTCAACAAATTGTCCTACAACTATTACTGATGGGTAACATGCATCATTATTAACGTATTTGAGTCCGTGTTCTACTGCGATTCTGTCATTTGAAGGTAAAACCTCAAAATTATAACCTGAACAATTAAAAGCTTGCTCTAATAAGTCAAAATGTATGGGTGACATTTGAGGTGCTAAAATCGTATAATCATTACGCATAGTCTGTGTAAATTGAACTTTTGGTGTTGAATATGATTTTATTTTTTTGATTTCAAGTTTATTTAAATCTCTATCGGCCATTGCTGCTTTTAAAGAACGAATACGAATCCTTACAGCACCTAAATTTGAACCTTCATCAATTTTTAAGCAAGTATATATCTTACCTGCTGATGTTAAAATTTCTTCTACTTGATCAGTTGTAACGGCATCCAAACCGCAACCAAAAGAGTTTAATTGAATAAGCTCCATATTTTTTTGTGTTCTTACAAAATCTGCAGCTCTGTATAATCTTGAATGATACATCCATTGATTAACAACTCTTATTGGGGTATCAAGGTTTCCTAAATGTGAAATAGAATCTTCGGTAAGAACAGCAAAATCGTATGATGATATTAATTCAGGAATACCATGATTAATCTCCGGATCAAGGTGATACGGTCTACCTGCCAGAACGATGATTCGAATATTGTTCTCATTAGAATATTTAATAATTTCTTCAGCTTTTTTTCTTATATCGTTTTTGAAATTATCATATTCTTTGTAAGCATCAGATGTAGCTGATTTAATTAAATCTTTGTTAAGACCATATGGTGAGAAAACTTCACAAAGTCGCTCTGCCATTCGTTTTTTATCATAAATCGGCAAAAACGGATGTATGTAATCTACATTATTTTCTTTTATAATATCCATATTGTTAATAATTACTTCGGGATATGATGTAACAATAGGACAGTTATAATGGTTATTGGCAGATGTATCTTCAATTTGCTCGTACGGAATTGAAGGATAAAATATGCGTTTAATATCTTTATTTATAAGATTTGCTACATGACCATGAGTTAATTTTGCCGGATAACAAACAGATTCAGAAGGGATTGTTTCCATTCCTTCTGTAAATACATCTTTGCTGCTTCTGTCTGATAAAACAACTTTAAATCCAAGCTTTGTAAAGAATGTATGCCAAAAAGGATAATTTTCATACATATTAAGAACTCTCGGTATACCAATAGTTCCCATATATGCTTCTTTATCATCTAATGATTTATAATACTCAAAAAGTCTATTGTATTTATATGAGAATAAATTTAAATTATCCTTAAGATACTGATTTTTAGACTCTTTATGAAAAGAATCGCCTTTTTCGCACCTGTTACCTGATACAAAAATTTTACCATCAGAAAATTTGTTAATTGTTAATAAACAATTATTTGTGCATTTTCCGCATCTAACCTTACGAATATCGGATTTGATTTCTTCTGCTTGTTGTAAAGATAAGAGAGTTGTTATTAAAGAATTATCAGATAAATACGCATTCTTTGCGATTAAAGCACAACCATATGCACCCATCAAGCCTGCAATATCAGGTCTGACAGCTTGTCTTTCAGAAATAATTTCAAAACATCTTAAAATTGCATCGTTATAAAAAGTACCGCCTTGAACGATAAGTTTATTCCCCATTTCCTCAGGAGATTTAATTTTAATTACTTTAGTCAAAGCATTTTTTATAACTGAATATGATAATCCTGCAGAAATATCTGCAACAGAAGCACCTTCTTTTTGAGCTTGCTTAACGCGAGAATTCATAAATACTGTGCATCTGGAACCTAAATCAACCGGTTTCTTTGATTTTAATGCTTCGTTCGCAAATGAAGTCACATCAATTGCAAGTGATGTGGCAAACGCTTCAATAAATGAACCGCAACCTGAAGAACATGCTTCGTTAAGCATTATGCTTTGAATTACGCCGTCTTTGATTTTAAGACATTTCATATCTTGACCACCAATGTCTAATATAAAATCGACACCGGGCAAGAATTTTTCAGCTGCTTTATAATGTGCGATTGTTTCTATTTCACCTATATCAATACCTAAAGCAGTTTTTATTAGTCCTTCGCCATAACCGGTTACAGCTGAATATTTAATGGTTGCAGTTTGCGGTAATAATGAATAAATATCTTTTAAAATATTAAGTGCTGAATTAAAAGGACTACCGAAATTACTTGCATACCATGAATAAAGAATCTCGTCGTTTTCACCTATTACTACTGCTTTTGTTGTTGTAGAACCTGCATCAATTCCTAAAAAACAATTACCCTTGTATGACCTTATATCTCCTTTAGGTGCTTTGTTTTTAGCATGTCTTTCTTTAAATTCAGCAAGTTCTTTTTCATTTTCAAATAAGGGTTGCAGTCTACCTATTTCATCTGCTTCGATAGTTAAAATTTTAGGTAGTTTAGATTTTATATCTTTGATATCAAAAATTTTGCGCATATCATCAGAACGATTGCGACATTCCGAAGTGTATGCAGCACCAAGAGCAACAAACAAATGTGAATTGCCCGGGAATATAATACGGTCCTCAGTGAGTTCTAAAGTTTCAATAAAACGTTTTCTAAGCTCTGATAAATAGTTTAAAGGCCCGCCTAAAAAAGCGACTTTGCCTGTGATTCTTCTACCACAAGCAAGACCACTGATTGTTTGATTTACTACAGACTGAAATACTGATGCAGCAATATCTTCTTTAGCTGCTCCTTCGTTTAACAGAGGTTGAATATCTGTTTTTGCAAAAACTCCGCAACGAGCAGCTATTGGATAAATGGTAGTATGTTTTTTTGCAAGTTCATTGAGACCGGGAGCATCTGTTTTTAACAAAATGGCCATTTGGTCTATAAAAGCGCCTGTGCCTCCTGCACAAGTACCGTTCATTCGTTGTTCAACAGGATTTTCAAGAAAAATAATCTTGGCGTCCTCACCACCGAGTTCAATTACAACAGATGTTTGTGGAATTATTCTCTCAACTGCTTCTGTTGAAGCAACAACTTCTTGTACAAATGGCAAATCTAACCAATTTGCAACAAGCATTCCACCTGAACCGGTAATATTAACTGAAGCCTTAAAATCTTCAAATTTTGTTAAGGCTTCTGTTAACATATCGTATATAGTCCTTCTTATATCAGAATAATGCCTCTGATATTTAGAATATAGTATCTCATCGTTTTCTGATAAAATAACAATTTTAACAGTTGTTGAGCCTACATCAAGGCCTATTCTTAGTGTTTCATTCATCTTGTGTCATATCCTTTTCTAAAGGTACAATATCAATATCAAGGTCCTTAAGTTGTTGAGGTTCAACAAAATCAGGCGCTTGAGACATAAGACATGATGCATTTTGTACCTTAGGAAATGCGATGACATCTTTAATATTATCTGTACCGCAAATAAGCATAGCAAGTCTATCAAGACCATATGCTAAACCGCCATGAGGTGGTGCTCCGTATTTAAAAGCATCAAGCAAGAAACCGAAGCGCTCTTGTGCTGATTCTTCTGTAAAGCCTAAAGCTTTAAACATAGTTTGTTGAAGTTTGTTGTCATGAATTCTGATACTACCGCCACCAACTTCATAACCGTTTAAAACTATATCATATGCATTTGCTCTGCAATTTGCAGGATCACTCTCTATTTTATCCATATCTTCAGGAAGCGGAGATGTAAAAGGATGATGCATAGCAACATATCTTTGCTCTTCTTCTGAGTATTCAAATAACGGGAACTCAGTAATCCATAAAAAGGCAAATTTGCTGTTATCAATCAAATCAAGTTTCTTTGCAAGCTCACATCTCAATGCACCGAGAACAGTATAAACAGTGCTGCTTTTACCTGAAACAATACAAATAAGGTCACCTGCTTTTGAGTCGGTAATATTAATAATTTCTTGTATTTCATCGGCTGAAAGCACTTTTGAAACTGAGGAACGATTTTCTGTTTCACCTACAGAAATCCATGCCATACCTGAGCCACCTTGAGTTTTTACAAATTCAGTTAATTTATCTATTTCTTTTCTTGTAAAGTGTCCTGCAGGTGCGGAAATTGCTCGTACAGCTCCCCCCTCTTTTACTGCATTTGCAAAAATAGCGAAAGAACAATTTTCAGCAAATGAAGATAAATCTTTAAGTTCAAGTCCAAAACGAATATCAGGTTTATCTGAACCGAAACGCTCCATCGCTTCTTTATATGGCATACGAATAAAAGGTGTAGGTAAATCTATATTAAGAGTTTCTTTGAATAATCTCTTTAAGAAACCTTCATTCATTGAAATAACATCATCAGCCTCAACAAAAGACATTTCAAGGTCTATTTGTGTAAACTCAGGCTGTCTGTCAGCTCTTAAATCTTCATCTCTGAAGCATTTAACAATTTGTATGTATCTGTCAAAACCTGACATCATCAACAACTGTTTGAATATTTGAGGAGATTGAGGTAAAGCATAAAATTTACCATGATGAATACGACTTGGTACAAGATAATCTCTGGCACCTTCAGGTGTACTCTTAGTTAAAAAAGGTGTTTCAATCTCAATAAAGTTGTTTTCATCAAAATAATCACGAGCAATTTTTGCAATTTTGTGACGCATGATTATATTATTTTGAAGTGATGGTCTTCTTAAATCAAGATATCTGTATTTTAATCTTGTAACATCACTTACGTTTGATTTGTCATCAATATGAAAAGGTGGTGTCTGTGCTTCGTTTAAGATACGCATTTCTTTAACAAACACTTCTATCTCACCTGTTTTCATTCTTGTATTTATAGCTTCAGGTGCACGACTTCTTACCAAACCTTTAACTGCAAGTACAAATTCATTACGAACAGTAGCTGCTTTATTAAATAAATCAGCATCAGTTTCAGAATCAAAAACAAGTTGTACAAGTCCTGTACGATCTCTTAAATCTATAAAAATCAGGCTACCTAAATTTCTTGTCTTAGCTGTCCAGCCTGTCAAAACTACTTCTTTATTCAAAAGTTCTTTAGTAACTTCTGCGTTATAATTTGTTCTTTTTAATCCATTAATGTACTCAGCCATTTTACTTCTCCTCATGTGTGTTTAATCTTTTAAATTTTATATCAAATATGACATCATGTCAAACTTGTTTTTATCGTAATGTTACAATTGTAACACCTGCATCTCCTTCACCGAATGTACCAAGTCTAAAAGATTTAACTTGCTTGCAAGTTCTTAAATAATCATGAATACCGGCTCGTAAAGCACCTGTCCCCTTACCGTGAATTATAGAAAATTGTTGTTGTTTTGCTATATATCCATCGTGAATTTGTCTGTCAATAACAATAACAGCTTCGTCAACAGTCATTCCTCTTAAATCAATCTCAGATTTAATAGTAGCTACTTTAGATATAAATGATGAAGAATCCAAAGTCTTTTTATTAGAAGCAGTATTATCAGTTTCTGTTCTTAAATCACTAATATTAACATACATTTTCATAATACCGGCTTGAACATACACTTGCCCGTCTTTGTCAGGAGCTTTTAAAACAATAGCTTTGTTGTTAAGACTGACAATTTTAACTGTTTCTCCTTCTTTTACAGTTTTTGGAGGCTTGCTGTTATCAGCTCTCTTTTGATAGCTCTTATACAATTCTTCGTCAGTTTCATCAGAAAATTTACGGAAATCTTGTGCTGCTTTTTCGGCTTCTTTTACATTGGAAGCTTTTCTGATTTCTGTTAAGAGCTTATCTGAAGCAATGCGTGCCTTATTAATTATAACTCGTGCTTCTTCTTTAGTTTTATTGATTAATTCATTTTTTTCTTGAATAAATTTATCTCTTTCTCTTGAAATTTCTTCTTTAATTCTTGAGGATTCATTCCTTAATCTTTCTGTTTCTTCTCTTTCGATATCAATTCGTTTACGGCTGTCTTCAATACCTTTTAACATATCTTCAAATCTTAAATCTTCATTTGTTAAAAATTCTTTTGCTCTACCAATGATAAGAGAATCAAGACCTAATTTTTCAGATATGGCAAAAGCATTACTTTTACCGGGAACACCTATTAACAACCTGTAAGTTGGTCGAAGTGTTTCTGTATCAAATTCGCAAGAAGCATTTACAAAACCTTGTGTTGTTGAAGCAAAAACCTTCAATTCGCTGTAGTGTGTGGTTGCAAATACACTTGCTCCCATTTGATGCATACATTCCAATATCGACATTGCAAGTGCGGCACCCTCTGTAGGGTCTGTACCTGCTCCTAATTCGTCAAGTAAAATCAAAGATCTATCATCACAATTTTCAAGTATTGATACAATATTTTTCATATGAGCAGAAAATGTACTTAAACTTTGAGAAATACTCTGCTCGTCACCAATATCTGCATAAATGCCTGTATAGACACAAAGTTCGCTTTTGTCTTTAGCAGGTATAAGTAAACCCGATTGCATCATAACGGTTAATAAGCCGACAGTCTTAAGTGCGACCGTTTTTCCGCCTGTGTTTGGACCTGTAATTAACATACTTTCTTTTTCGTTAAGAAAAACATTAATTGGAACAACTTTATCCTTATGAATAAAAGGATGTCTGGCGTTTATAAGAGCAATCTTGCCTGTTGTATTAATAATCGGTTTAATAGCTTTTTGATCTAAAGCAAGTCTGGCCTTAGCAAAAGTAAAATCAAGATAAGAAATTATTTTTAAATCAAGCAAAATAACAGATTCGTGTTGACCTGCTTCTTCAGAAAGTTCAGCAACAATTCTTGCTATTTCTTTTGCTTCTTTAACTTTAAGTTCTCTGATTTTATTATTGGCTTCAACAACGTATGCAGGCTCAATAAACAACGTTTGGCCGGATGAAGAAGTGTCGTGGACAATACCGTTAATTTCACCGCGATATTCCGTCTTGACCGGAATACAATATCTATCACCGCGCATGGTTACGACAGCATCCTGTATTGACTTAGAGTATTTGGATGACTTAATAAAGTCATTTAGCTTTTCTTTGATGTTATTTTGCATTGAAGCAATTTGTCGCCTTATATTATAAAGTTCTCGGCTGGCTTCATCTGCCATTTCTTCTTCAGAAACTATACATCTGTTGATTTTTTCTTCAAATTGCCTGTTTTCAATAAGTTCTGATATATAAACGGAAATTGTATCTTCTCCGCTACTTTCTACCGAAGAAGCATAATTAATAATTCGTCTTGCTGCTCTAAGTAAACCGGAAATATTAAGTAATTCTGCAAAACTTAACGAGCCACCTGATGCTGCTCTTCTTATTGCTCCGCGAATATCCTTAACTCCGGCAAGTGGAGGTGCGCCTCTTTTGATAATAAAATTTACAGCATCTTCTGTTTCTGTTAAAAGTCTTTCTATTTCATCTGTATTATCAATGGGTTGCATATCATTTATATATGATTTAGCAACTTCGCAACTTGATAATTCAAGAAGTCTTTGTTTTAACAAATCATATTCCAATGTTGCAAGTGTTTTATTTAACAGCATGCTATTAAGTCTCCTCCCATACATTCGCAGCAGCAATCGGCACATAATAAACTTGTGCAGCAATCACAAGTATTATCGTTTCTTCTGTAACCTCTGCCGTAAGATTGATTAGTGTATGCTTGTGCAGTATTAAACATTGAATTATACGCTTGCCTGTAAACATTATTTGAAGGGTCCATATTCATCGCAGTTTGATAATATTGTCTCGCGTTATTATACCAACCTTTTCTTTTGGAAATTTCTCCCATTAAATAATACCAATAAGCATTACGTGATGATGCAGGCATACTTTCAAGCGTACTTTGTGCTTCATCTAATCTATTTGAATTAATAAGTTGTATAACATAAGCAAAATTATTATCGCCGTTGTTATATGATGATTGATATCCTGAAGAATTGCTTCCTTTAGAACGCTGTTTTGTAATCATGTCATACGCCATGTTAATTTCTTTAATTTTTTCGGCAGCAAGGTCAGATAAAGGATTATCCACATATTTATCAGGATGATATTTTTTTACTAATTCTCTGTATGCTTTTTTTATTTCTTCGTCAGATGCAGATTCACTGACTCCTAAAACTTCATAAGGATTCATTTAATTTACCAACTTTCGTTTCAGTAATATGTCTCATGCCGACATAAAATAAATTATCTATTACGCCTTTGGCATTGATAAAATTAATATTGTCTGCATTAATTTCTTTTTCTGTTATTTTTATTAATTCTTCATATGCATTAGCACAATTAGCTAAACATAATTCTAAAATGAATTTAATATCTTTTTTATTTTCTTTGTTTAAAAGAAATATATTGAAGCTCTTATTTTTATTATCTTCTTCAATATCTGAAATTGCATCAATGAGATAAATCCATTTACCGACATTATACCCTATTTTGCCAAGTAATTCCAACTTATATTGGTTATTGATAAATGAGTCACAATCAAGCCATTTAAATAAGCAACTCATCATAAACGCAAACGGTTCACTTGATTCATCAATAGAAGAATTATTTTGTGTCTCAATTTTATTTAAATCTTTTATTGAAATAAAAATCGAATCAGCTGCAAAAGGATATGCTTTTGCAGCTTTTTTAAAGCCCCTATTGATAGCATTTTTGCCGGATAAAGACAAAAAACTTTTATCATCTTGCCAATTATCTTGTAATTTAAAGTACATTAACAGAACATTAATGGCTGCAGCATAATCAATACTATCGCATTTTTCTGTATAAAATGATTTTTTAAGCGGGTGCGCTATGCAATTACTTTTAGAAAATTTTATTTCATTTATTTTACCTGATGAAATATCTAAAAGAATTGCAAGAATTGCAGTTTCATATACAAGACCAAATCTTGAAATATGACTAAATTCACGCCCTATGCTTTTGCATACACCGCAATAATACATTTTATAAAATTCATATTCTCTGAATTTTAGCTCAGGTTTAAAAGGAACAGCGTAGCCAAAAATAAAAATACACCTCTAATGAATTTTACAGAGAAAGCATTTTGCTTGTTTCAATCATTGATTCATCAATATGTTTCTCCATTTCAAGAGCTTCTTCAATATCAATAGCAATATACTTATTGTTCTTTTCAGCAATAATTTTATTTTTTTCACCCATTTGCAAACATTCTGTAGCTTTAACTGCCATTAATGAAGCCGCAACTCTATCTCTTACAGTAGGACTACCACCTCTTTGTAAATGACCGAGTATTGTCGTTGTTGTAGAAATACCAGTAATAGACTTAATTTGATCAGCTATTTCCATTGTACCGCCGACACCTTCAGCAATAATTACAATATAATGGTGTTTTCCTCTGTTTCTGCATCCAATAATAGGTTGAATTATATCTTTATCAATATCGAATTTCTTTTCCGGTAATATACAAGCCTCTGCGCCATCTGCAATTGCACAATTAAGAGCAATATATCCTGCTCCTCTACCCATAACTTCAACAACACTGCATCTTTCATGTGAATAAGCAGTATCTTTAATTTTATCAATTGCATCTTTAACAGTATTTAATGCAGTATCGAAACCGATAGTATAATCTGTAGAACTAATATCATTATCAATTGTTGCAGGAATTCCTATTACATTTACACCTTCCCTGGCAAGAGCACGTGCGCCACGGAAAGACCCGTCGCCGCCAATTACTACTATGGCGTCAAGTTGAAATACTTCTGCCATTCTGGCAGCTCTTTTGACACCGTCATCAGTTGCAAACTCTTTGCTTCGTGCAGTTTGAAGAATTGTACCTCCACGGCTCATAATATCGGATACGCTTCTTAAATTCATTTCAAACATATCACCTTTTAATAAGCCTTCATAACCTTTTTTGATACCATATACTTGAAAACCTCTATATATACCGGATCTTACAACTGCTCTTATTGCAGCATTCATTCCTGGAGCGTCTCCGCCTGATGTTAAAACACCTATTCTCTTAATACTCATAAACAATCATCCTCCAAAAAGAAAATAAATAATTTTCAACTTGAAAATTATACTATAATAAAATAATCCTTTCAAGAATTATGAATAATATACTTAAGTTCATTTAAAATTTCTTTTGATGTATTCATATAGCCTGACCAAATTTCATTTTTTGTGTTTTTATCATAAAAAGTAACGTGTGTTTTTCCGTAAAAATATTTAGCAAATGAAATCACTTTATCTTTTTTCTCTGAATCAATTAAAAATTTAAAATCATTAATATTGTTAGATGAATTGTTGATTTTTGCTTTATATTCATCAGGAGTAAATACTTCTTCAGGAAGTATTTTAGGTGTATCGTCTTCTCTGATACTGAGCCTGCCGGTAATTACAACAATGTTTTCAGGCATTAATAAACCTGCATACTTTTCATAAACTTTTGGAAATACAAGCAATTCTGCAGTGCCGAAAATATCTTCAATAACGCCAAAAGCCATCATCGAATTATTCTTAGTTACTTTCTTTTTTACATTTGTAATAATTCCTGCAAATGTAATTTTCATACCATCACGAACTCCCGAAGCAAAAGTTTTATCAAGACCATCAAGATCGTCCTCAGTATCAGCAATTAAATCTGTTGATTTAATTGTGGATATTTTTGAAAACTCTTGAGCTAATCCTTCTAAAGGATGACCGGAAAGATAAATTCCGAGCATTTCTTTTTCCATCGAGAGCAAATCAGCTTTATTAAATTCGGGAATATCCGGATAATTTTCGTAATCTGTTGATGAATCATCTTTTGAAGAATCGTCAAACATATCAAATATAGAAATCTGTCCTTCTGCTTTATTTTTCTTTGCCAATATTGCATTATCGATAATTTCTTCATATGTTTTAAAAAGCTGAGATCTTTTTATATTAAAACAAGAAAAAACACCTGCTTTTATAAATGATTCAACACATCTTTTATTTACTTCGGTTGAGGCAATTCTGTCACAAAAATCACCGAAATTTTTATATAAACCATTTGTGTCTCTTTCTTTAGTAATGATATCAACAACATGTGAACCTACATTTTTTATAGCAGCCAATCCGAAAACAATAGCACCATCTTTAACTGTAAATTTAGCATAACTGATATTTACACAAGGAGGCAAAATTTTAATATTCATTTGTTTGCATTCATCAATATATTGTGCTATTTTATCAGTTCTGTCAATAAAACTGTTTAGTAAAGCTGCCATAAATTCAACAGGATAGTAAGTTTTAAGCCATGCGGTTTCATAACCTACAACAGCATAGCATGCTGCATGAGCTTTGTTAAAAGCATAACTTGCAAAATCTATCATTTGATCAAAAATTTTGTTTGATATTTCTGTTGAAACACCGTTTTTTTCAGCACCGTTTACAAAATTGATTCTTTCTTTCTCCATTACATCGTGCTTTTTCTTTGCCATAGCACGACGTACAAGATCAGATTGTCCCATTGTATATCCTGCCAAATCTCTTACTATCTGCATAACCTGTTCTTGATACACCATGCATCCGTATGTTACGTTTAATATTGGCTCTAAAATAGGATGTAAATATTTAACTTTGTCAGGATTCTTTTTGTTTTCAATATATCTTGGTATTTGATCCATTGGCCCGGGTCTGTACAAAGCAATTCCGGCAATTATATCCTCCAAATTATCTGGTTGAAGCTCCGTAATAAATCGAGTCATTCCGGGACTTTCAAGTTGAAATATTCCCAAAGTTTTGCCGTCGGAAATTGTTTTATATACATTTTTATCATCCATTACCATTGTATCAAAGTTTACATCAACGCCGTGATTTATTTTTATCAATTCGATAGCGTCTTGTATAACGGTAAGTGTTCTTAAACCAAGAAAATCAACCTTAAGAAGTCCTAACTTTTCTAAAATGGCCATAGGAAATTGTGTTACAACACTATCTCCTGTTTTATGTACAGGAACATAATCTGTAACCGGATCTTTTGTCAAAACCACGCCGGCGGCATGTGTGGAAGTATTTCGCGCCATGCCCTCTAATTGCATAGCTGAATCAATCAAATCTTTAATAACAGGTTCATTATCATAACGATTTTTTAACTCAGGGCTTATATCTAAGGCGTCCTTAATTGTAGTAGCTTTTCCGGGGGCCATTGGTATCATTTTGGCTATTGAATCAACCTCGTTATACGGAACGTCGAGTACTCTGCCAACATCTCTTACAGAACCTCTGGCTGCCATTGTACCGAAAGTAATAATTTGTGCAACTCTGTCTTCACCGTACTTTTGTACAACATAATCTATAACTTCTTTTCGTCTTTCATCACTAAAGTCTACGTCAAAGTCAGGCATACTGATTCTTTCAGGATTTAAAAATCTTTCAAATGCCAAATTGTATTTTAATGAATCTATATTTGTAATTTTTAAACAATAAGCCACCAAACTTCCGGCGCCTGATCCTCTGCCGGGTCCTACAGTAATACCATTATCTTTTGCAAATTTAATAAAATCCCATACAATCAGATAATATTCTGCATATCCCATACTTATGATTACAGAAAGCTCATATTCAAGCCTTTCGGCAACTTCTTTGGGAAGAATATTTCCGTATCGAAATTCTGCACCCTCATAAGTAAGCTTGCGTAAATATTCCGCAGGAGTAAGTCCACCGGGAATATCAAATTGAGGTAAAACGGGACGTCCGAACTCAAGCTCTACATTACACTCCTCAGCAATTTTTACAGTATTTTGAATTGCATCTGTGCGGGTACTAAAAAGATTTTTGATTTCATCCGGACTTTTAAGATAAACATCTTCGGTATTAAACTTCATTCTGTTATCATCATTATACTTTTTACCTGTTTGTACACAAACGAGAATATCTTGAGCTCTGGCGTCATTTTTATTTATAAAATGAACGTCATTTGTTGCAATTAATGGTATGCCTGTTTCGTCAGAAATTCTGATGAGTGCATTATTAACTTTCAGCTGTTCTTCTAAACCATTACTTTGGATTTCGAGATAATAATTACCTTTGCCGAATATTGATTCATATAGTAATGCAAGATTTTTTGCTCCATCGTAATCCCCGCTTAACAACAATTGCGGAACATCACCACCAAGACAAGCTGAAGCACATATGATACCTTCGTGAAATTCCTTTAATAAATTTAAATCTACTCTCGGTTTATAATAATAACCTTCGGTAAATGCTTTGGAAACAATTTTAATTAAATTATGATATCCTATATTGTTTTTTGCCAATAAAAGAAGATGACCATAGTAATTGTCGATACCTGGAGCTTTATCGAAACGGGTTCTTTTAGCTGTATATACTTCACAGCCGATAATTGGCTTAATGCCTTCGTTTTTACACGCTTCATAAAACTCCACAACGCCATACATTACACCGTGGTCTGTTATTGCAAGAGCGTCCATACCGAGCTCTTTACATTTCTTTGCAAGCTCTTTAATCCTGCAAGCTCCGTCAAGTAAGCTATATTCGGTATGGACGTGTAAATGAACAAATTCTGATTTTAATGAATTCATTTTATTCCTTTGTTATCGGTAAGATTTTTTCAATTACTTCTTTTTTTAGATTAATTGCTTTTTCATGTGCAACATCAAGACTTTCTGCTTTAGCTCCAAAATAAATCTTGATTTTCGGCTCAGTTCCAGAAGGTCTGATACAGAACCATTTGTCTTTATATTCAAAATAAAGGACATTTGATGAAGGCAAATTTGACTTTTGTGTCGATGCAATTGATCCGTCAGTATTATATGAAACTATATCGCCTGACTTAATGTCAGTGTATATTGCAGGTATTTCATCTGTGAATTTACCATTTGTTGCTCTGACTACATCCATGATTTTTTGAATCATTTTAAGTCCGGCCTCGCCTTTAAGATTTATTGATACTTGGAGTTCGTTATGATAACTGTATTGCTTATATATATTATCTAATGCTTCAAAGAGTGATATACCTTGAGTTGCATAATATGCTGCAGCTTCAGCTGTAAATAAACAACCTGCAACAGCGTCTTTATCTCTGGCATAAGTGCCCGGCAAATAACCATAACTTTCTTCAAATCCTAAAAGGAAATTCTTATCTCCTTTTTCATCAAGCTCCATTATTTTTTCGCCAATAAATTTAAATCCAGTTAAAACATCAATGTATTCGACATTATTTGCCATACAGATTTCTTTAGTAAGTCTTGTAGAAACAAGTGTAGAAACTATAAAAGGATTTATAGGCATTGTTTTGCGTGATTTGTGACTTTCGATAATTCTATTACAAAGCAAAGCTCCGAGTTGATTACCGTTTAATATAGCATAATCACCATCAGGAGTTTTGGCGTAAACACCTGTTCTGTCTGCATCAGGATCAGTAGCAAGAATTAAATCAGCATTTACTTTTTTTGCAAGTTCAATAGCTAAAGCAAAAGCATTCGGATCTTCAGGATTAGGAACTTTAACTGTAGAAAAATTCCCGTCAGGTTGCATTTGTTCTTTAACTGTATGAAGATTAGAAACACCGCATTCTTTTAAAAGCTCAGGAACCCACTTGGCGCCTGCTCCGTGAAGTGGTGTATATACAACAGTAAGATTCTTAGCATTCTTTTTAAATCCGTCTTTATCTGCAATAAGTTTTTTAACTTCTTTAAAATAATTTTGTTTTAAACTGTTATCAACATACTTTATGTTATTTCCTGTTTTAAAGAAATCGAAACTGAATGATGGAACTTTAGTATAATCTGTAATAGCATTCATAAGTCGTGAAATTTGATTGCTGTCATCCAATGAAAGTTGTGCACCATCAGGACCGTAAACTTTATATCCATTGTATTCTTTTGGATTATGACTTGCTGTTATCATAACACCTGCCGCACATCTTAATTGTCTTATTGAGTAAGACAATACGGGCACAGGAACAATATCAGTATGAAGATATACTTTAATACCATTTCCGGCAAAAACAGCAGCTGCTTCTTTTGCAAACATTTCAGAACAGTTGCGGCTATCATAACCAATAACTACACCGTCTTTCTTTGCCTTTGAACCTTTTGATGAAATATGAGCTGCAATTGCTGTACTTAAACGTCTTACAACATATTTGTTGATTCTGTTAGTACCTGCACCAATCAAACCTCTTATACCTGCTGTGCCAAAATCAAGCTCTTTATAAAATCTATCTCTAATCTCAATACTATTGCCTTCGATTGCTTTAAGTTCATTTCTGAATTCATCATCAAAATATCTGTTTGTCGCCCACTGTGTGTATATCGAACTTATATCCATAGTTGTTATCGCTCCTTTATCAAATTTCATTTCATTATACACGATTGTACTGCAAATTTCAAATAATTATATTATTAAAATTCGTCTTTGTGCTCCATAAAGAAATCGAATAATATTTTAACATTTTCAAGCTCTGTCCATTTGTTTATTGTTGCCGGTTCGTTATCGAGATTGTATATTTTTGCATTTGACATTGATAAAAACACCGGTGAATGTGTTGCGATTATAAATTGGCAATTGAAAAATCTTGCTGATTGCTGTAAGTATTCCATTATCTGTATTTGATTTGGCAGCGATACGCTGTTTTCAGGCTCGTCGAGAAGATATAGACCGTTATCAGTTATCTTGTCCATGAAATATCTTATTGTCGTCTCGCCGTTTGAGTACATTTGTCTGTTTGGTTGAAGTCTATTACGCACATAGCTTGATTTAGACATGGTTTTTGATTCTAATATTTCTTTCCAAGACTCGTAATTATCGAGTGAGTCGAGATTCCATTCTCCGGGTTTGATTTGTCTTTTTGACGCATATTCGTCAAAGATCTCTCGTCTGTTTGTATCTATTCCGTCATTTAAGTATCTCAAATTAATAATTTTCTCCGAAACGTCATCACCCGTCAGTATCTGTATGCTGTTTGGCCTGTAATTTGAGAAATTCGATGCGCACATTCTTGTAAAGTCATTAAAAAGTGCACTACCGTTAAAAGGTGAATTTCGATTTGCTCTTATTTTCTCTGCAATAATATTTAGCAGTGTAGACTTGCCGGAGCCGTTATTTCCATAGAAAATAGTGACCGGTGCGAATTCAACGTGATTTAATTTAAACGTTAAAATTTGAAACGGGTAGAAATTCAAGTAGCATGTTTCTTTGATGTCTTTTATGTACTCAATTTCCTGATGTTCACTCGGTAAATCGAAGCTCTTAAGATACAATTGCATATGCTCACTCCCAATGAATCGTTATGTCTACAGTATAAGAAAATCACAATTGAATTGCAAGAAAAAATTAGCGTAAAAAAACTTGGGATATTTGTCATAGCGTACCGGATGTTTAGTGAGTTAATACGTCAAAAATAAACTAACATTTCAACATTTTTCTACAAAAAAAAGCCGCTAAAAGCGACTTTTATATTTTGGTCGGGATGACAGGATTTGAACCTGCGGCATCCTGCTCCCAAAGCAGGCGCTCTACCAAGCTGAGCCACATCCCGAAACAACTATGGCATAATACCACAGTTGTATCAATTTTGTCAACTGTTAAATAGGACACTTTTATAAAAAATTACTAAAATTTTATTTTAAAAAAGCCATAATTAAAGTTGCTGTTATCATAAATATAAGGCCTAAAAAAGCTTTTTGGGATAATTTTTCTTTGAATACAACATAAGAAAAACCAACGGTAAAAACTATACTGAGTTTATCAATAGGAACTACAACGCTTACAATACCGTTTGCTATTGAATAATAATAAAATAACCAAGAAGCACCTGTAGCAATGCCGGATAGGATAATAAACAGTAATTCTTTATGGTTTATATTTTTAAGTGTTTTGTGTTTGCCTCGTATAAATACAATCATCCACGCCATTACAAGTACAACACCTGTTCTGATTGCTGTTCCAAGATTAGATTCTACATCCGTAATACCTACCTTAGCAAGAATTGAAGTTAATGCAGCAAAAACAGCTGAAAAAATTGCATAAATCATCCATGAACGATTTTGAGTTTCATTATTTACAGTTTTCTTTTCTACCATCAAAAAAATTCCTAAAGCAAGAATTATTGTTGCAATTAGTTTTATAATTAAATTTGATGTTTCACCAAAACATATTATAGCTAACAAAACAGTAAGTATTGTACTTGATTTATCAATAGGAACTACTTTGTTTATATCACCCATAGATAAAGCTTTGAAATAACATATCCACGATGCCCCTGTAGCTAATCCTGAAAGTACAAGAAACAATAATGATGAGAATTTAATATCAGTTATTGTTTCTTGTGAACCTACAATAAAGACCATTATCCAAGAAAATATCAGTACAACTATTGTTCTTAGGGCTGTTGCAAGATCTGAATCAGTCTTTTTTATACCACATTTAGCAAGAATTGAAGTTAATCCTGCAAAAAATGCAGATAATATCGCAGTAAAAATCCAAAACATAATGTTAAAAATTTACTCCTTTGTTTATTTATATATTAATTATTTCATAACCCTACTCTATTTAATGCGCTTTTAGCTCTAAATGTTGCGATATTTTGTTCAAAAATTGAAGAGTCAACATTTTCGTACTTGTATCTTCTTGCAACGTTATGAAGCTTATGATAAAGCTCAGTATATAATTCATCATCAACCATACATTCATCTGAAGAAATATCAGAATTATACTCTGTATCTAAATGTTCAGCAAGTCTGACAAGTTCGGGTATAGCTGCTTCTCCAAGTTCGTCCATTGCTATCATATCAACTGTATTTAAGGAACCATCTATATATCTGTTTATATTATATTTCGCAATTAATGCGTCGACATTTGAAAGTGATAATACAGATAAAAATACAACAGTAATTATAAATGAAACAACAACTGCTTTTAAACGCGTAATAAATTGGCTGATAATAATGACTATAAATATTGATGCTATTAAAAGCATAAACCATGTTGCATATACTCTATTAGGTGTAAGACCATAACTTTCAATGTACATAAACATTTTTGCAATTGCCGTAGTTATTAAAATCAATGTACAAATTGAGAATGTAATTGAAATAATTTTTAATATGATAGATTTTTTTGTGATATCTCTTCTCATTAAAAGTACAATTGAAATTATAATTATAAAATTAATTACAGAAACAACGCACAATTCAAAAAAGCCTTCCCTGGCATATTCCGCATAACTAAACTCAATAGGTAAATTACCTGTAAAACCTGATACATAATAATCCCACTGTGAAATAAAGAATACTATATAAAGAAAAACTAAAGGAATAACAGCTATTATAACAGTAATTTTTGGTGCAATTTTAGTTGCTTGATAAGCGTTTTTACAAGAAGCAGCATTAATCGTATTTTTACATTTATTTTCTGAAGAAGATGTATATAAACCAAAAAAGTACATGCTTATTGGTATAGCAAAACCAAAACTAAAAATGTGTGAAAAGATTTCAATTAAATCAATATCTATAATCTTAGTTAACAAATCAATAAAATTTGAATCATAAGATAATAATCCAAGGACTATAATTGTAGGAATAATCGTTATCGCTACTCCTAAAAATATTTTACCTATTAATTTACCGCTCGATTTAGCTTTACCTGTAAACATTGCAATAAAAATTTTACTAAAAGATGCAAACGGTAATACAAACAAAGCTTTGAAAAAGTCTAAAAGAATTAAATTTGAAAATCCTTTTTCAAGTTTATTATTCATTACTGCATAAATAAAATAACAGTATGTAGAAAATGCATATAAAAAAACCCAAAAATGTAAAAAGCTGTTATTTGTAATCAGCAATGATAATGAAATTAACAAGCCGGATGCTCCAACTAAAATTGAAGACAAATTAAATTTCTTTTTTTCAATTTTAAAGAAAACAACAGTAATTATATAAATCAAAAAAATAAAAATAAAACTACCTAAAGGATAAGTAAATGCAGGAAAACTACGGCAAAATAAATATGAACAAAAATAGCATAGCCATGCAAAAATACTTTCTCTCACCGTAAAAGTTCTTTCCTGTTGGTTAACAGTATCAATATTTGTATTATTATAAGAGTTTTGATTATTTATCATTATTATACCTCCTCAGTTGGTTGTGATATATCAGATGGTGTATCTGAATATTCAATAATATCTTCAACACGACAATTTAATGCCTTGCATATTGCATCAAGAGTAGAAAAACGTATTGCTTTTGCTTTATTGTTTTTTAATATTGATAAGTTTGCAATAGTAATACCTACTTTATCCGAAAGCTCATTTAATGAAATTTTTCTTTTAGCCATCATTACATCAAGATTAATTACTATCAAAGTAAATCACCCCGCATATTAAACTGTTAGATCATTTTCTGTTTTAATCATTGTAGCTTCTTCAATTACATTTTTTACTACTCTTAAACATATACCTAAGAATGCTGTAGCAAAAGCAAGAATTAAAGATATGTGAATATAAATGCCTAAAACAGAAAAGATAATACATAACAAAAAGCAACACCATGATACGCCTCTTATTAACGAAATACTTTTAAAAGTAAATATCTTTGATTTATTTACATTAATCAACAATTTAAAAAGCAATATATCTGCCAAAACAGCTATTGCAAGTGCTGTATATGTCAATATAAAGATTGATATTTTACCATTATTTGTAACATTTTTTGAAATTACCATGATATTTGGTGATTTAAAAACAATCTGTAATATATCCGGTAAAATAAAAGCACCGATTAAACAACATATCAAAAAAACAGAAGACAAAATAATAGAAATCAGAACTGAAGCTTTACTGGAAATCTTTAACATAAATATTACCTCCTATAACTTAAAGTTATTATAAATATAAAATACACCCGTTATTTCTGTTTGTCAATATAAATTTATTGTTTTTCGATAAATATAATTATAGAGAAAATATATGCTATCCTGTATATAATTCTAATTAATGTAAATACTTTCAATTGAAAGTAGGTGTAGATAATGAAAACAGAAGTTCTTATAGTCGGCGGCGGTATTTCAGGTATACTTACTGCACACTTTTTGCATGAGAAAAACATTCCGTATTTACTTGTTGATAAGGATAAGCTTTTTAATGGTGTAACAAAAAGAACAACTGCTAAAATTACTTATCAACATAATTTGATATACAGTAAAATCAAAAATCAATACGGAATAGAAACTGCTCAAAAGTACTTAAAAGCAAATAAGATTGCTTTTGATAAATACAAAGAATTAGCAGCTTCAATAGATTGTGATTATGAAATCAAAAATAACTATGTATATTCTTTAAATGACAGATACTCACTCGAGGAAGAAGCAAAAGTTTTAGACGAAATAGGATATCATGCAGAAATTACAGAAAACATTTCTTTACCATTTAAAACAATAGGATCATTATGCTTTAAAAATCAAGCACAATTTAATGCAGTTAAGTTTTTAGAGCAAATTTCAAAGAAATTAAATTATATAGAAAATTGCTTTATTAAAAAAATTGACAAAAATACAGCTTATACAGACAAATCATCAATCGTAGCAAAAAATATAGTAATCACAACACACTTCCCTATTATTGATAAACATGGTTTGTATTTTTTAAAGTTATATCAAGATAGGTCTTATGTAATAGCATTAGAAAACGCACAAGACGTTGACGGTATGTATATAGACGAAAGCGGCAAAGGTTTTTCGTTCAGAAATTACAAAAATCTATTGTTTTTAGGTGGCGGCAGTCATAGAACAGGCAAAAAAGGTGGAAATTACACTGTTTTAAGGGATTTTGCAACAAAAGTGTATCCAAATTCATCTGAACAATACCATTGGGCAACGCAGGACTGTATGAGTTTAGATGGTATGCCATACATTGGAAAATATTCTTCTAAAACATCAAATTTATTTACAGCAACCGGTTTTAATAAATGGGGCATGACATCATCAATGGTAGCTGCTATGATTTTGTGCGATATGATAACAGGAGAAAATATTACAAAAGATTTTGCAGACATATTCTCCCCTTCAAGAAGCATATTAAAAACCCAACTGCTGATAAACAGTTGGGAGTCTGTGATTAATCTTTTTGCCCTACGCGGAAAAAGATGCCCGCATTTGGGTTGCGCTTTAAAATGGAATAAAGCTGAACACTCATGGGACTGTCCGTGTCACGGTTCTCGTTTTACTCAAAAAGGAAAATTAATTAACAATCCTGCAAATAAAGATAAAGAAAATATATAAAGAATCAATTAAATATCGCAGGATCAAAATTAATAACTGTATAATAAGTTGTTTCGTTTAAATCAGTAAGGGATTTATCAATTAATTGTTTAATTTCTTTATCCTTTTTTGAAAGTTCATAAGGCAAAGCAATATCAAATATTAAATTCGTATGAGTACTTCCACATACCATTCTAAAATCATGCAAAGAAAGCTTTGGATTGTAATTTTTAATAACATTAGTAACGAATTCTTTTAACCTGTCATGTTCTGCATCGCCCGTAATTACAGGATCATAATGAATAACTAAATGAACATTTAATTTTTCAAAACATTCTCTTTCAAGATCATCAATCATATCATGACACAACATTGGATCTTCATTTCTGTCCATTTCAATATGCATACTTGCAAAACGCTGTCCGGGACCATAATCGTGTACCATTAAATCATGATAACCCAACACTTTGGGATTAGCGCAAACCATTTCCGCAATAAGATCTCGGAGCTCGTGGCTTACCCCCTCGCCTAATAACGGACTGATAGTATCTTTTGCCATACATACGCCACTGTAAAGAATAAATAAAGCAACAGCAAGACCAATAAAACCATCAATCTTAATATCAAAAAAGAATTGAATTAAAATCGATATCAAAACAGCTAATGTAGAAATTACATCATTACGACTGTCAGCTGAAGTTGCCATTAAAGTATAAGAATTAATTAATTTACCAAGTTTTTTATTAAACAAAGATAACCAAAGTTTTACTAATACTGATAATATCAATACTATTGCTACAGGCAAAGAAAAATATACTGCAGTAGGATTAATTATTTTTGAAATAGAAGATTTAGCCAGTTCAAAACCAATTATGAGAATGATAGCTGCAACAGCAAGAGCTGATAAATATTCAAATCTTGCATGACCGTAAGGATGGTCTTCATCAGCAGGCTTTTCAGCTAATTTAAAACCAATTAACGACACAACAGAACTTGATGCATCAGATAAGTTATTCATGGCATCAGCTATAATGGAAACAGAACCTGAAAGCAAACCAACAATAATTTTACCTATAAAAAGTAAAATATTACTGAATATGCCAACAAAACCTGACAAAGAGCCCACTTTAGAGCGGGCCTTTGCAGTGGTAAATTCTTTATCTTTAATAAAAATCTTTAATAATAAACTTGTCATAACTTTAATTATTATACTTTTGATATTTATATATTGTACAACTGTATTGATCAGGCAACACTATTTTCATATCAGAAGAACCAATATAAGATATTCCTGTATCAATATTTGTAAATTTATACTCTCCATTTAACTCTTTAAGAGAAATACTTGCGCTATCGTTAGGCGAATTTTTGCGACGGAAAGCCATTACAATTCCCTCGTTATTTTCTACATCATGATATTGCCAAATAACCCATGAACTTTGGTCAAATTTATCTGATCCGAAATTATGAAAATGACATAAGAAATATTTACGAATAGATTTGTATTCCTCAATAACATTTGCAAGCCATTTGATCTCATCGTCAGTTATAGATTGAATCATTGTACCAAATGCACTGAATCCCCAACTGGAAGAATATGTACTTCTTGCAGCGTAAATATCCATTTTACGTTTTGTAGAACAACCGGTCACAGGTAAGAATTTAGAAACATTTGTATGATGCGTATTTGTAACATCCGGCTCAGGATTAAAAATACATTGATAATCTGTTCTGTAAAGATGAACTGATCTTTTTAGCATTTCAAAATCCATGCGTCTACCACCGCTTGCACAGTTATCTATATACATATGAGGATATTTTTCAAGAATAGAATCATAAAGCTTATATAAACCCAATACGTGGTAAATTTCAGTTATACCTCGTCTACCTTCTTTATCAGCAAACTTCCAAGCTTCATCACAAGGTGTATTAAAATCTTGTCTGTAACAAGTAACATTGTATTCTTCAAATCTTTTACATAAAGTCTCAAATGCATAATTCCACGCCTCAGGATTACCTAAATCAAGAAGCATATATTTATTACCATCTTGTATAAAATACTCAGGATGTTCGTTAAAAATAGGTGTTACTGATGTAGCGTGTTCTATTTCAAACCAAAGTAAAAATACTCCACCGGCATCGTTTGCTGCTTTGACAACATCTTTAAAGCCATCAGGATGACAGTCTTTTTTTACTTCCCAGTCGCCTATTTCATCTGACCATGATGTATCAAAATTATTCTGACTTGCAGCAAATCTACCATTCCAAGCAGCATCAACCCAATACTCTTCAAATTTAGCACCATTATTTTTGTAACGATTAATTCTGTTACACATTTCTTCAGAGCTAAGACTTCCCCATAACAAAGTAGACAAAAGTCCGGGATGATCTTTTGATACAATCTTAGGTGTATAATATTTAACCATCATATCTCTGAATTTATTATACTGATCTTCGCCCTTATCGTATTGCATAATTAATATTGAAGTAGTTCTTACTTTTTCTCCAGGTTCTAAGTAAAATTCTGCATTTCTCATGCCGGCTTTAAATCTTACACCGTTTCCTTCACGAGAAAATTCAGCTATCCAACTACCTGTCCAACCAACTGCAGCAATATAACCTGCTCCGTTACAAGCAATTTCAAAATAAGGCATAATTTCATCTGAACTTCTACCTTCGTTATTGTAATAGGATTTCTTCATGCCTTCAGCAAACAAATAATCGATATGTGTAGAAAATTCTTGTGCTGAACGTTCGTCATCAAATGAATATGCTTCTCCTTCTAAAATGCCTTGCATCCACATAATTTTGGGCGCTTCTTCTGTAATACGTAACGTCGGAGAACCGCGATGATATTCAGGAAGCTCTAAAAGCATGTTACAATCATAAATATCAGATAAAATTTTACTGTTTGAGTCTGATATATTTTCATAAGTAACATACCATTCAATTGCATTAAATTCAGGATACTCTTTTGAAGTAATTGTAGTTTTAATTGAAGAATTATTTTCATTTAAATCTTTACCATCATATAAATATGAAAAAATCGGTTTTAACATAAAATTTCCTCCATAATAAATTTAATTAAGCAAAGACATTACCAACCATCATTATTGACAATAAACCTAATCCAAAACCTATAAGCTGTGATATTTTAAACTTCTCTTTAAAGAGTACCCAACCTACAAGACCTGAAAGGAATATCGCTCCTCCGTTTACTATCGGGAAGAATATTGCTGCCGGTAATTCACCTGATAAATTCAAATTAATTATATGCATTATAACAGTAAAACAACCTGTAACGCAAGCTAATCCTATTTTTTTGACCCCCCATGAAGAAAAAGACTCTTTAAATGTATGTTTTTTATGTGTCTTGATTATCAACTCGAAGAAAATAAGTATTGCAGAAGTAAAGAATGCTATACAGAGAAATGCATAATTTTCATTTGCATAATCAGAATTTCTTTGTACTTTTTGAGCAACGCCAATTAATCCGGCCAAAACGAAAATAACGGCACAACAAATAACCCATTTTGGCGTAATTTTTCCATCAGAGCCATTTTTAGAAAGAACTAAATATATTGCTCCAAGCATTATAACAATACCGATACCTTGAATAATACTAATATGATCGACTTCAGGCCACATAATTGCACTGAAAACAGTAGGTATAAGCATTCCGCAACTTGAAATTAATACAGTGAACGACATAGGTCCGTTTTGAAATGCAGTAGTTTTAACAAGAAAAGTTGCACTGTTAATTACTCCGAATATCAAGCCAAGTATTATAGTGTATGTAGATACTCCATCCAAAGTTTTAATACAAAACGGTATCAATACTATTGCACTGCTTATAGATAAAACTAAATTAAAAATATAGTTATCAGCCGGACCAAGCAATTGCTTTTTTGCAAATTTATTATTAAATGAACTTGCGGCCACATTTACAAAAACTGAAACAAGCATCAAAATATAATTTAACATAAATAAACATTACCACTTTTCAATATAAAATTATTTAAACAAAATGTGCTCAAAACTCCGTCATATTAGTACAATAAAATATGTTTGTCAAGTTATAAAAATGAATATCTGTTTATATTAAAGGACATACTCATAATATGATTTAACAGGAGGTTATATTATGAATTTAGAAAAAATCCGTGTAGTTCAATTTGGTTGTGGTAAAATGAGTAAGTATATTTTACGATATCTGCATGATAAAGGTGCGGAAATTGTTGGTGCTGTTGACATCAATCCCGACATAGTTGGTATGGACATTGGTGATTATGCTGATTTCGGATATAAAACAGGAATTGTAATAAAATCAGATGCTGATGATGTATTAGATTCTTGTGATGCTGATATTGCTATTGTTACTTTATTCAGTTATATGAGTGACATAAATTTACAAATAGAAAAATGCGTTCTAAGAGGAATTAATGTTATAACAACTTGTGAAGAAGCAATATATTCTTGGACAACTTCCCCATATATAACAAATAATATTGATTTAATTGCAAAAGAAACAGGATGTACGGTTGTAGGATCAGGTATGCAAGATATTTATTGGATAAATATGATTGCTCAAATAGCCGGTGGCATAAATAAAATTGATAAGATTCAAGGTGCGGTAAGTTATAATGTAGAAGATTACGGTATTGCATTGGCTAAAGCGCACGGAGTCGGATTAACTACTGATGAATTTGAGAAAACTATAGCTAAGTCTGCATCACAAGAACCTAGTTATGTTTGGAATTCGAACGAATCACTATGTAACAAAATGGGTTGGACAATTAAATCTCAAACTCAAAAATGTATACCATATTACAGTAATGATGATTTATATTCTGAAACATGTGGTTTTACAATCAAAAAAGGAAATTGTATAGGCATGAGCGCGGTTGTAACAACTCATACACATCAAGGCCCGATTATTGAAACTCAATGTATCGGCAAAGTATATGGACCCGGAGACGGCGATATGTGTGATTGGAAAATTTTAGGTGAACCTAATACTGAATTTAAATTAATAAAACCGGCCACAGTTGAACACACATGCGCAACAATTGTAAACAGAATACCTGATGTTCTTAATGCGCCGGCAGGATATATAACTGTAGATAAATTAGATGAAATTAAACATTTGTCTTATCCAATGCATTTCTATATTCAAGATTAAAAAAAGGTGGCTTTTAGCCACCTTTAATTTTTACCAGACTAAATCTGAATTTACATCATCAGGAACATCTACTACATTAACTTTTACAGTAAAAGATAAATCATTTAATTTAACAGTTACAGTCGTAGAACCTACATTTCTTGGTGTAAGTATACCTACATCATTAACTCTAACAATATTCTCGTCAGCAGATTCAAATTTCATTAAATATTTTTCAGCAGGTATTTTAGCCGGATAAGTTGGATGATCTTTTGACTTATCATTATAAGCTTCACCCCAATTTTCAGTTTCAAAAACAACATATCCACGGACTTGTTTTTTATGGTAAGCACCAAATGCTTTACCTTTATAGATAGTAATTTCTTCCTGAACGGGTTTGAATACTGAAATTTCAGGATTCATTTTATCTTTAGGGAAACTGGAATCTCTTACATACACTTTAAACTCAACTGAGCATCCGTCATATGATACAGTAACACTTGTTTTGCCAACTTTCTTAGCTTTTACTTTTAATCCATCAAAAGATATTATGTTTTTGTCATAATTTGAGAATTTAACACCATCTGCAGAAGTAATGCTGTGTGGTTTTAAACAAGTATCATACCAGAACAACGGAACATCTTTTTGTTTTTCGTCTATAAAGAATTCAATTACACGAGATTTAATGTCATCTTTATTGGTTTTAATACCGATTGCAACTGTCCAAAGTTGATCATCTGTATATTTTGGAACGTTATAATTAGTATTTAATGTACCTTTGCCATTCTTATCTGTGTTTTGAATTTTGCCTTCATATGTTGATAATTTGATATTTTGGAATTTAGTAGGCCAATTACCCCAAGAATCAGGTCCGGAAGAAAAAGCATAACCAATAAAACAGATATCATCGTCCATTTGAATATGGCCGTTTGAGCGTTTTGAGATACCCATGTTATGACAATATTGAGCTATACCTGATTTAACAATTCCAACTTTTTCAAAAGAAATACCATCATTAGATTCAAAAATAGCTATACCACTATTTGCTGTCATTCTTTCAATAGTTGAAAATGCTAAGAATTTACCATAATCTTCAACATAAACAACATCACAAGAATCTTGGTCTGCAGCCTTTTTATATGCTTGACCTTCAAACTTCATTGTTGATGGCCAATTTTCATTTGTGGCGTCTGCAGTAGAAACCATTGTAAAGTTTCCTTCAGGACAAGTCCAAGTATAGTAAATATAGAGTTTACCATCTAATTCAACAAAACTAAGCTCACCCGCACCCCATTTTGAGTCATCTTCATCATAATAAACAATCGGTGCAGGATCTCCTCCCCAACCGGAACCGTTCCATTTTTCAAAAGGACCGTCAGGATGTGTTGATCTGGCAACAAATCCATTATTATTTACACCACCGCCTGTACTTACAATGGTAGATGTATAACCTAAATAGTAATATCCTCCAAAATAAATAACTGCAGGATCACATACTGAGTAATGATCCATAGAGTCAGCTGTAGGTTGAAGAACAACTTTTTCATTAGTCCATGTTTTACCGCCGTCGTCAGAATGTCTGTATGTAAACCAATCCCATTCTCCATGAACTCCCGGAGTAGCAAACCATGCATCAACACTTCCGTCAGGATAATACATTATACTTGGACCATATCTATATCCCCAACTAGTACCTTCGACTGGTGCATATACATTAAAACCTTCATCTACAGTTTCCATTGTGAAATGTAAATTTTCATTAGCTTGAACTCTTGGAAGTTCATCGTTGAAAACAATTTTTTCAACAGGAATCGGAGGCTTTTTGTTAGTAGCATCATCATCAGTATTGTTTTGTGCATTGTCACATGCAGAAGCAAAAAGCATAACAAAAATCAGAATTGAGCAAAGTAAAACTTTAAGGACAACTTCAATTTTTTTTCTTATCATTTTAACCACCTTTTTGTATAAAATATTTTATAAACATAGTTTCTTATAAAAATTTGCAATATAATATTTGTAAGTATAATACAAATAAATTCATCGCACAAGAGAAAATAAAAGTAAAAAAGTTTTATTCAGGTTTTCTTTCAAGTTTTAAATCATAATCTCCTAAATGATTTAACTTAAAACCGTTAGCTTTATACTCTTCATAATCAAA
>JBGVNN010000060.1:0-22923 GCA_045125595.1 Candidatus Egerieisoma sp. | reverse complement strand
GCCTCATATATTTCCTTTTACAACGAACAACGTCCTGCGTATTCTTTGAACTATTTGACACCTAAACAGTATCGTGAATATTTTTCAAATTCTATGGTGATTAATTAAAAAATGTGTCTACTTTTTGTTGACTAGTGCATTCGGGCTCTTTTTATCACAGTTTGTTTACTGTTTCTCCCAAAAAACAAGGATTATGTGGGAGAAAAAACATCAAACCAAAATTTCAACAATAAAATCATTATAACAAAAAAGGCATCCCATTAAAGGATGCCTTAATTTTTTGATTATTTATGAAGTTATTATCTCTTAAGGAGAACTTCCTCTTCGTATTTTCTAACTTCTTTAAGCCACTCGCCACCAACGGGAACGTTGTTGATTTCGCAGAAGTAATCCCAAACTGCACCGAAGGGCAATGTTTTGATTTCTTCGAGAGTAGCAAGACGTGTTGTAAAGTCAAATTTCTGCTCAGCAGCAACGAGGTCAGCTGTAGGTTCGAGAAGAGCGATAAGTAAAGCTTTTTGCATATTACGCATACCGATAACCCAAGCAGCGATACGGTTGATACTTGCATCGAAGAAGTCAAGACCGATGTGTGTTCTGTCAACGAAACCGTTACGAACAAGCTCAGCAGCGATGTTTTTGAGCTCATCGTCAAGAACGATAACGTGGTCACTATCCCATCTGATAGGACGGCTAACGTGGAGAAGAACCTCGTCAGCATAGCAGAATACAGCAGAAAGCTTATCAGAAATAACTTCTGTAGGATGATAGTGGCCTGCATCGAGACAAACCAATTTGCCTCTTGAAACTGCATAACCAACGCAGAACTCGTTAGAACCTACTGTATAAGCCTCAGCACCGATACCGAATACTTTGCTCTCGAAAGCATCGAGTGTGTACTCCTTCGGATACTCAACGCTGAATATTTCATCAAGACCCTCCATCATGCGTTTTCTGGGGCCGTATTTATCAACTGTGATATCTTTCATGCCATCGGGGAACCAGAAGTTAGTAACAGCAGGTGTTCCCAACTCTTTACCAAAGTAAGCAGCGATTTCACGGCTTGCTTTACAGTGACGAATCCAGAAATCACGAACCTCTTTATCAGGATGGCTGATTGTCATGCCGTCAGCTGACATAGGATGTGAGAAACATGTGGGGTTAAAGTCAAGACCAACATTGTTCTTCTTTGCCCACTCTACCCACTTAGCGAAGTGTTTAGGTTCGATTTTATCTCTCTCTACATTGCCTTCGAAGTCGCCGTAAATAGCATGAAGGTTAATTCTGTGTTTACCGGGAATAAAAGAGAAAGCTTTCTCAATATCAGCTCTTAACTGATCGGGAGTTGTTGCTTTACCGGGGTAATTACCTGTTGTTTGGATACCACCTGTAAGCTCTCCGTCGGGATTCTCAAAACCGATAACGTCGTCGCCCTGCCAGCAGTGCATTGAAATCGGGATATTCTTAAGCGTTTCGAGAACTTTATCTGTGTCGATGCCATACTCAGCATAACGCTTTTTTGCTAATTCATAACTTTCTTTAACATAACTCATTATGTATCTACACTCCTTATTTTTAAATTTATAAATACCATTTAAAAAACTATATTCATATGGTCAAGTTTACAATAAAATACAATTAATGTCAATAAGCCATTACAGCCATAAAAGCGAGTTCAGACTGCGTAGTATCGCATCTGCTGTACTGTACAACAACAGGCACATTGCTTTTAACAAGCACCGCATAGGGCACGCCTCTGGGCACCGATTCACCGCTTTTTGACTTAATGCGATCCATTCTCACATGGTGAGTTCTTCTCGCTCCGCAGCCGGCCGTAAAGCCCTCCATAGGCTCTCTGTCCTCAAAATACAAAGTGAAATCAACAGTTGCATCCTCATCACCTGTATTTAAAATGCATATTGCCTCATGGCTCACATAATCTCCGTTATCCTTTACCGGAAAAAACGCATCCGGTATCAACCATTCACATTTACCCGTACTCATACTTCCTCCTGATTCTTTGTGCTGTCATAAAAAGTTTTTACAATCTGCAAATATATTTTAGATGTTTTTTGTTTCCATGCCTCGCAAATATCAGCACCGTCTTTACGGTTAGCAACGGGAAGCTTCATATCTACGATGCAATTAACGCCCTCTCTGACATAACAACGAACATAAGCATTTCCGTTTGAATCCTCAAAGCAATCAGCGTTAACCAATAACGCATGCTCCAACTCCTCACGATGCTCCTCAATGTACGCCTCATATCTTGCACCCAAGCCGCCCGAAAGCATATATTTCATCTGCTCCAAGCGTTCTTTACCTTTTTCGGTTACGGAAAACAACGCGCAGCCATTACTGTCGAGCTCCCTTTTCACGCAACCCTTGGCAATAAGATCCTCTCGGCACTCTTGCACCGTAAAATAATTCACAAGCCCGGGACCGAGAAGCACTGCGCTGAGTGCATTATCAGTCATTCTCATGCCCAACTTATTAAGCACAAATAATATTAATATTTTATTTGCAGTATATTGCTCATTATTCTCAAACATAATAATCAAACTCTATTTCATAAATTCTAACTGTATCATTCTCCTGTATGCCCATTTCCTCAAGCTTACGAATAAGACCTTTTTTCTTAATAACTCTTTGGAAATACTGCGAAGACTCATAATCTTCAAGATTTACAGAATCAACAATATTTTTAATCCACGGACCTTCAACTACATAAACTCCGTCCTCAACTCGAACTGTAAACGGTTCTTCTTCGCCTTCTAAGCTGTAAACCGTTTCATCTTCTTCAGGCACAAATATGCTGCCGGCAGGCATTTTATCGAGAATACTGCCGCAATACGCAACAAGTTCCCTCGTTCCTTGAGCAGTCACGGCGGAAAGCTCAAACACTCTCCACGCGCCGTTTTCTTTATCAGAAAGTATCTCTTCGCCTCTTTCTTCAAGCCATTGTTGATACTTTTCTTTGAAAACTTTTGCATTCTCTGCCGCATTTTCACAATCAATTTTATTGAGAGCTATAATTTGAGGACGCTTTGAAAGTTCTTTGTTATATTGCTCAAGCTCCTTGTTTATAAGAAGAAAATCCTCAAAAGGATCTCTGCCCTCACGACCCGAAATATCTATAACATGAATCAAAAGCCGCGTTCTCTCGATGTGCCTTAAGAATTCATGTCCGAGACCTTGACCTTCGGAAGCACCCTCAATAAGACCGGGAATGTCGGCTAAACAAAAACTTCTTTCACCATTATTGAACACAATTCCGAGATTAGGTTTTATTGTAGTGAAATGATAATCGGCAATTTCAGGCTTTGCACCTGTCGTTACAGAAAGTATGGTAGATTTACCTACATTCGGAAATCCTGCCAAGCCCACATCAGCCAACAATTTAAGTTCAAGCTGAAGCTCCATTTCTTTACCATCTTCACCCGCTCTGGCAAAATTAGGTATCTGCCTTGTACTTGTAGCAAAGTGCATATTGCCTTGTCCACCCTTGCCACCTTTTAAAATTACAGTTTTCTCTCCCGGAGTTACCATATCTGCCAATATACGACCTGTAGCAGCGTCTTTTACAAGTGTACCTTGAGGGACTTTAACAATTTCATCCGCACCGCTCTTACCTGTCATTTTATTTTTGGCACCATTAGCACCACCCTCAGCTTTAAATTTTCTCTTATATTTAAAGTCGGCAAGAGTAGACGCACCTTCATCAACGACAAAAACAATATCTCCGCCTTTGCCGCCGTCTCCACCGTCAGGTCCTCCTGCATTTACATATTTTTCTCTGTGAAAAGACACAGCGCCGTTGCCGCCTTTACCGGAAGCAACGAAAATTTTGGTTCTATCAATAAACATGGCCTTTCTCCGTTATAATATAATGCAAAAAAGACTGCTATACACAATATATTTCATATAAGTGCATCACAGTCTTTCAATATCGCCTTTTGAAAATTATTAATCTTCAGCAATGATTACGGCTTGTTTCTTATCTTTACCAAGTCTGCGGAAAGAAACTTTACCATCCTTCAAAGCGTAAAGCGTATAGTCTGTACCCATACCAACATTCTCACCGGGGTAAATCTTTGTACCTCTTTGTCTTACAAGAATGTTACCTGCGAGTACGAACTGTCCGTCTGCTCTTTTAACACCAAGACGCTTAGATTCTGAATCTCTACCGTTCTTTGAGCTTCCCAAACCTTTCTTGTGAGCAAATAACTGTAAGTTAATTTTTAACATGACTTCACACCTCCTATGTTAGTCAATCAGTTGTTTTATCAATTACTTCAATGTACTCCCTACCGTACGAATACTCGATTTGTTTAAAACCAATACAGGCAGCCTCCATAACTGCATATGCAGATATTTTATCATCAGACTCAATATAAGAGTCTATGTCAGGCTTAAATCTCATATATCCGTCTTTCTCGGAGTATCGCGACTTATTGCCGCCGATTTTCTTTTCAGAAAAATAACCGACTGCCGTATACGCTATAGCAGATACAGCCGCACATATTATATCGCTGCCTTCTTCTGCGTATCCCGCGTGTCCCGAAACCTCAAATCCCGTGACTTTATTTTGATTATTTCTGAAAATTATCGCTGTTATCATATTGCGATATTAAGCGTTGATTTTCTCAATTGTAAGCTTTGTATAGGGTTGTCTGTGACCTTGTCTTTTTCTGTAACCCTTTTTAGCTTTGTGCTTAATGATGCGGATTTTCTCGCCTTTGCCTTGTTTAGCAACTGTAGCAACAACTGTTGCTCCTGCAACATAAGGAGCTCCGAATTTAACATCATCCTCGCTAACAGATACTGCAAGTACCTTGTCAAATGTAACTGAAGACTCTACCTCTGCGTCAATTTTCTCAACGAAAATAGTAGCACCTTCTTCTACTTTGTACTGCTTGCCTCCTGTAACTATAATAGCATACATACTTCTGCACCTCCATAACAATCTCGCCTGTATATGACATCCGTGCGAAGATGTCACTTGCGTAAGGCACCGCAAAACAACTGCTTTGCGAATTTGTAAGCCCCGTCAGAGCGGTAACTGTTGTATTTTATCACGATACAACTTGTCCGTCAATCCCTATTTTATATTAAAGCAGCAATTTCTTCTTCAGTAAATTTATACTTTTTATTACAGAAATGGCAACAAACTTCTGCGCCATGATCTTCTTCAAGGATTTTTTTAATTTCATCCTTGCCTATACTGAGAAGAGCCTCTTCCATACGTTCTTTAGAGCAATCGCACTCAAATTTACATTCAACTCTGTCAGATATATCCAAGTTATACCCTCTTGTAATATCTTCCAATATATTTTCTATTGTAGCACCTGCATTAAGCAAAGTCGTAACAGACGGCATATATGAAATACTTCTTTCAATATCGTCTATAAGCTTATCCGGCGCTCCCGGCAAAAGTTGCACCATATAGCCACCGGCCTTCATTACGCTTAAATCCTCTCCTATAAGTACACCTAACGATACCGCTGCAGGCACTTGCTTGGACAATGCATAATAATACGAAAAATCCTCTGCTATTTCTCCGGAACGAAGCGGCACACTACCTGAGTATGGCTCCTTTAAGCCTAAATCCATCATTACATTCATAAAGCCTTTGCCTACAAGACCTCCGACATCAAGCTTACCGTCACTTTCACGTATAGGTAAATCAGCATAAGGATGATCTGCATAACCTTTTACAATAACATCTTTTAATGCACCTGCCGCACCGTTTTTAGTATGTATACGACAAACGGTTGCCATACCGCCAATAGGGCCTTTGCCTTTAAGCTGTATTGTAAGCTTGTCTGTCTCATTTTTCATTTCTTTTGCCATTAAGACAGTTCCCGTAAGCATACGTCCCAATGCCGCGGTAGCTGTTGCAGACATGTTATGTGTCACTCTGGCATCTTCAACAAGCTGTGTTGTTTCCGCACCTATCACACGCAAAAAACCGTCAGCCGCAATGCCCGAAACCAATATATCACTCATATATATACCTCCTCAATTATGGCTTTTCACAAACAAAATATAGCCGTTCATAATCATCAAGCGTTTTCTCCGGATATAAAAATGCAAACTCAAAAGGATGCCTCATATTATCATAAACAGAGAAATTCATAAAACCGGCTTTAATAAGACCTTCTCTTAAAACACTTGTCGACCAAATTCTTTCTGAAATTTCTTCATCATGCCTTCTGTACAATTCTTCTTTACTGCCGGGTTTGGCTTGACATTTTTCAAAGGCTGTAATTTGGTATAAAACTTTTCCTGTTTTAGGTGAAAAATCGCACGTCCAAAAGAAGCTTCCCCAATCAAAATCTTCAAAAGAGCACTCGCCTCTGCCATAGTTCTTTTTAAAAAATTCAGGCATTACAACATCAAAAAACAAGAAACCTCCGCTTTCTAATGATTCATAAGCTCTTTTAAAGAACGCAAACAATTTATTTTTATTTGTAATGTGATTAAGTGTATCTGTAGTAGCATAGATTGCCGCCGCTTTTCGTCCGATTTCCATTTTTGATATATCTTGGCATACCCATGTAATATTTTCTTCAGGGTAAGTATTAACAGCCTCTGCCAACATATCAGGAGATATATCAATACCTATTACATCATAATAAACAGCAAGCAAAGACGCCATAGCACCACTGCCGCAACCGGCATCCACAACCAACGGCTTTTCTTTACGTTCTTTAAAACACTGTATAGCTCTGCTCTTTTGAATTATAGGTCTTGTCATGCATTTCCACTCAACATAAACATCATAAGGGAAAAGCATATCGTAATAATGCGAAATAAAGTTATACATTAATTCACCCTTTCAATATTTCAAAAGCTTTTTCAAGCTGGACATCTGTCTCACTACCCTCAACAAGCGGTATTTCAATTTCAGGAGTAATACCTACTCCATGTATACATTCTCCCGAAGGAGTAAAAAATCTCGCTATCGTGAGAATAACGCCGCTGCCATCATTAGTATAATCTCTTCTCGTTTGACCAAGTGCTTTGCCGTACGTTTTTTCTCCGATAATAGTACCGGCTTTATGATCTCTTATAGCTCCTGTAACAAGCTCCGAAGCACTTGCCGTATTTCCGTTAACAAGCACCGCAAGAGGTACACTAATACATTTGGCATCAGATTTTGTTTCACTGAGTCTGTTGCCGTTTTTGTCTTCGGAATACGCAATTAACCCTTCAGGCAATATCCTGTCTGCAACAATATTCGCCTGTGTTTCATATCCTCCGCCATTATCTCTCAAATCGAGAATAATGCCTTTGCACTCAAGCTTTTCTATTTTATCCATAGCCGCAGTAAATTCAGCTCCGGTATCCTCATCAAACTGTGTAATTTTTATATACATCACACCATCATAATCATTTACAAAAACAGACTGTCTGCTGACTCTTGCTATTTCAACCGTAATTTCAGCCGAAGTACCGTCAAGATGCATAACTTGCAATTTAAGTTCACTACCTTCTTTAACAAAAAGCTTATCTAATTCATCGTCAGTATATTCAGCAACTGTCTTTGCATTAACATGTGTAATTATATCCCCCGGCTTTATACCTGCTTTTTCTGCAGAAGATTCGCTTTCAACGAAAATAACCTCCATGCCTTTATCACTGTTTGAATACGTAAATCCGGCACCGACATAGGTTCCTGTAATCAAATCAACATATTCATCAAGCTTTCCGGGCTTTAGATAGACGGTATACGGATCATCCAAGGCGTCAACCGCACCTGCAATCGCCCCTTCTACCAAATCATTTATATCATAATCAAGGCAATAATATTCATTAATAAAATTTAACACATCTTGAAACTTTGCTACTTTATATTCATCGAGTTCGTCTCCTGCAAAGCTCACACTTTCAGACTTGCGAAACAGTGCTCCATTATAATAAATCCTGTCTGCAACCAAAAATGTCAAAAAAACCGTTACTACAACAAGAATAATCGCTCCGGCAAACAACACGCTACCGTTGATACGAAAAGACTTGTCTTCTCTTATCTCATTTTTTTCTTCTATCATTTTTTCACCTGCTTAAATTTTCACATAACGTCGTACTGCTATTACGCCGGAAACAACGCCAATAAGTATGCCGGCAGCGAGGAACATAAGTGCAACGCTCAAAGAAAAGTCCGAAAATTCAACAAGTCCGAGAATATCTCTCAAACCCGAAGAAGCGTTGCCGACAAGTTTATATACATATGAATATGTCAATCTGAGTGCAAAATATGAAAAAGTTGCACTTATTACGCCGATAATAATACCTTCTATAACAAAGGGACCGCGCATATATGCCTTCGATGCACCGATGTTTTTCATGATTTTCAACTCTTTGTGGCGTGCAAAAACCGTCAATCTTATTGTATTTGCCGACAGCAATACAGACAAAAAGCCGAAAACAGCCACAGCCGCTATACTTCCTATTCTGACACCTTTGTTGATAGAAGCAAAATATTTATATACGGATGTATTATCCGTAACCTCTTCAACTCCGGGTACCATCTTCATGTCCGCCGAAAACTGCTCAACGTTTTTCACAGATTTGAGTTGCACTCTAAAGGATACATACATATAATCCGCATCAAAATTTTCAAAAAGGTCTTGTTCTTCTTTGAACATTTCAATTGCGTTTTTAAGATTTTCCTCTTTTGAAATCCTCTCCACTTTATCTACTCTTGAATCACTTATAATGATATCCGCAATAGAATAACTTGCCGCATCGCTTATATCCGCAGAACAATCCACCATCAATTCTCTTTGGTTATCGCTTAGATCTGTGAGTATTCTTTGCAAGTTTACGGAAAGCATCACAAGACACCCCATAATGTACAAAGAAACAAAAATTACAAACACCGACGAGAAAAGCATATGCCAATTTTTAAAAGAGTTTGCTACACCTTGGCGCAAAATATAATAAAAAGTTCTGATTTTACGCATTTTCTTCACTCTCCTCTTTTACTTCTTCCTCGTCAATTTTCTCTTCAACTTCATTTTTAGGTTGTAAAGATGTTATGTTAATCGAAGCCACCGGTATTTCAACTTGTACAGGCTCTTCTGCTTCTGTCTTTGCCGGTTCCTCTGCAATATCATTTTCAGGCATACTCTCCGCTTCAATGTCACGCTCTGTCTCAAGTTCACTTGTATTTTCTTTTGAGACTATTTCTTCGGAAATGTTTTTGCCGTGATCCAAGCGTATTACTCTCATTCCCATTTCATCCGCCATACTTTGCTCATGCGTAGCAACGAGTACTGTAGTACCGTAGGAATTAATCATTTTAAGGAGCGACATAATTTCCGCAGAGTTTTTGGGATCAAGATTACCAGTAGGCTCATCAGCAATAAGAATATCCGGGCCGTTTACAATAGAGCGCGCCAAAGCAACTCTTTGTTGCTCTCCGCCGGAAAGGTGTGTCGGATATTCATCTCTCTTAGCGCTAAGACCCATAAGAGAAAGTGTAATATCTACCTTTTCTTTTATCTCTTTTCTTGATGCACCTGTTATCTCCATTGCGAAAGCAACATTTTGAAAAACAGTCTTTTTTTCAAGCAATCTGAAGTCCTGAAAAAACACACCTATGCTTCGTCTGTATTTTTGTATGTTTGAATTTCTTATCTTTGAAACATTATGCGAGTTTACAAAAATTCTGCCGGCAGTAGGTTTCTCTTCAAGCAAAATAAGCTTAATCAAAGTGGATTTACCGGCTCCGCTTGAACCCATCAAAAAAACAAATTCGCCCTCTTCAATCTGAAAACTCAATTTTTTAGCAGCCTCAACACCATTTTGATATTTCTTTTCAACATTATCAAAAATAATGATAGGTCGATTTCTATGTTCATTTTTATACAAGCCTTTTTTGGTCTTGTTGTTTTCTTTTGTGAAATCATCCATTGTAATATAATCTTCCTTTTATATTAAATTTTGTTTAACAATGCAGGCTCTTTGTTTTCAATAAATTGCAATATCAAAAGAGCAATTCCTATTCTCATACCCACATCAAATTTAGAGCATTCAAGCCCCGTCATTTTATTAAATTTTTCTAATCTGTACATCAAAGTATTTCTGTGTATATATAACATTCTTGATGCTTCACTGACATTAAGATTGTTTTCGAGATACACTTTGACAGTGTTAAACAATTCTTTTGCCGATTTGTCTTGTACAAAACCTTCCCCGAATGTTTCTTGAACATATCTTATACAAGCATCCATCGGTATTGAGTAAATCAACTTTTCTAAACCCAACTTAGAATACTCAAGACACTTATCCGTCATTTCAAAGATAACACCGATATTTTTAGCCTTGTCAGCCTCTATGTACGCCTCATTCAAATTCATCAACGATGAAATTTGAGAACTTACGGAAACATAAGTCTCCACCATTGCTTCAAGAAGCAATGTATCTTTTATCATATTGGCATATTCAATAACATAGTCATATGTCATATCTTCTTTCAACGGGCATACAATCGCAGTTCTTGCATAATCAATCGGTATAATCAAAAAGCCACGTTCCGTACCAAAAAGTTCTTGTAAAATGCGACATATAAGGTCGCTGTCACCCGCCGGTGTGCCGGAAACCACGTTCAGAGCCACAAGTACAACAGCATATCCGTTTGCGTTTGCCATAAAATCGCCGTAAACTGCTTCAAGCTGTTCTTCTGTTACCGTGCGTCTGCCTTCAATAAGTAGTTTTTTAAAAATATTGATAAGGTCTTTGCTGCTTTGTGATTCTCTGTATCTGAAGCCGTGTGCCGCCAATGCAAGTACATTTTTCAAAGTACCTTTTAACGTTTCTGACTCCCCGCCATTATAAGAATCAATCTTAACAAACATGAAAATCATCTCATCGCTGTCAACTGTAACATTATCAAACAGATAGCCGCCACGCGCAAATTGAGTCATTTCATAAAAATTAACTGTATCGTCGTTTTGAAGTTCAGCAAAAACAGTCGCAAGCTCTGTACTTACGGAATCTTCACTGCTTTCTCCGCTATAAAACAAAACATGTCCCACATCGTCGGCAATGCCAAAATCCGCACCGATATAAGCCGATATTTCTGCTAATTGTTGTTTGTTTGCGTTACTCAGCAATGTAGACACCTCCGTTTTTATACACAGATATCATTATATACCAAATCCATCTAAAAGCAAATATAATTATAACGACAATAGACTTAATTTTATTGACGCAAAAAGCACCAACTATTATAATAAATAAAGATAAAAAGCAGAAAGAGAGTTTGAGCAATATGAAAAAATGGAATATGTTTACAACCAGTGAAATAAATCCAAAAGGCTGGCTTTATAAGCAATTGCAGATACAGGCAGCAGGTCTTAGTGGAAATCTCGACAAAATATGGCCGGATATAAGAGACAGTTCTTGGATTGGCGGTACAAAAGATGGTTGGGAACGAGTACCTTATTGGCTTGACGGTTTTATTCCCCTTGCATATTTACTTGAAGATGAAGATATGATTGCGAGGGCAAAAAAATACATTGATGCTATTGTAAGTAAACAAAACGACGACGGTTGGCTTTGTCCTTGTGCTAAAGAAAACAGAGCAAATTACGATGCGTGGGCTGTATTTTTAATGACCAAAGTTTTGACTGTATATTACGAGTGCTCAAAAGACGAGAGAATCCCTGATGTTATTTACAGAACTTTGAAGAACTACTATGAACTTATCAGCACAGAACAGATAAAGCTTTTCGGTTGGGCAGAGTACAGATGGTTTGAATTCTTCATCGCAATTAACTTTACATATGAAAGATACAAAGAAGACTGGCTCAAGGATCTTGCTAAAATAATCAAAAAGCAAGGAAGCGATTACGAAGCATGTTCCGTACATTGGGACGCGCCAAAAAACGAATGGGCTTTTTACACACACATCGTTAATATCGCAATGATGTTAAAATACGAAGCTGTCAGTTGTGAACTTCTTGACATGAAATATGAAGATGTGGCAGAGAAACTCAGAGGTATTTTAAAGCAATATAACGGCACAGTTGTCGAGGCATTCACAGGAGACGAATGTCTTTCAGGTATATCACCTATTCAAGGCACTGAATTATGCGCTGTTGTCGAACAGATGTATGCTTATGAATTGCTTTTTGCCTATACAGGAGACGCAAAATGGGCAGAAAGACTTGAAGTCTTGGCTTTCAATGCTTTACCTGCGACAATCAGTGACGATATGTGGACACACCAATATGTTCAGATGAACAATCAGATTGCATGTCAAAAATTTATTGACATCAAGCCGATTTTCAGAACAAATGGTCCAGAGGCTCATTTATTTGGCTTAGAGCCAAATTTTGGATGCTGTACAGCAAACTTCAATCAAGGCTGGCCAAAATTTGCACTTTCATCATTTATGTACAATGATAAAAGCGTAATAAATGTTATACCTGTTCCCTGTCAATTGAAAACAGCCGATTTTGATATCACTCTTGATACAAATTATCCTTTCGATAACACACTAAAATACACTATCGATTCAGATAAAGATTTCAAGTTTGAAATCAGAATACCGACAGATGCTGAAAATATCATTATAAACGGTCAAAAGGCTTCTATTGACGAATTAACTTTCAATATTGCCAAAGGAGACCATTGTGAAATAACAATAGTATTTGAGCTCAAGCCACATTTCGAAGATTATTCATATAATCTTAAATACGTTAAATATGGCAGCCTCGTATTTTCATTACCTATTAAATCCGAAAAAACAATGCATGAGTACGTTCGTAATAATGTCGAAAGAAAATTCCCATATTGCGATTATGAACTTATTCCTCAAAGTGATTGGAATTATGCTTTTGCCGACTCATCATTAATCGTCGAATCAAAAATACCGGGAGAAGTTCCGTTTTCCGCTGATGAGCCATCAATCATAGTAAGTGCAAAAATGCAAAAAATCGATTGGGGTTTTGAAGAAGGATATACAACAGTATGTGCAAAAATTCCTAAGTCATTGGAACCTATTTCAGACAAGGAGGAGATCAAACTCGTTCCTTATGGCGCTGCAAAATTAAGAATGACAGTAATGCCTTTGATATAACAAATTATTTTTTATTTTATTTATTATTTTTTTAAAAAAGGGGTTGACAAGCCCCCTCTTCATTTAGTATAATAGCCGAGCGTTCTCGCTGGACGTACGATTAGGTCGTTTAGTGAGTTCATACGGCGGCGTAGCTCAGCTGGCCAGAGCATCCGGTTCATACCCGGCAGGTCATAGGTTCAAATCCCATCGCCGCTACCATCCGGCCCCTTGGTCAAGTGGTTAAGACATCGCCCTTTCACGGCGGCGACACGAGTTCGAATCTCGTAGGGGTCACCACAAAAAAGCGAATTTGATTTAAAATCAAATTCGCTTTTATTTTTTTCAATTATCAACACTGACAGTAATTTTTCTGTGCTTCTTTTATTTTAGCTAATTTAATCTTTTATCTCCACAGGTCTGTATGCAAACATAAAGTTATTAATCGGTTCACTAAAAGGCTGCTCTGTTTGTATTCTATGATCCGAGCCACAGTCATATCTAAAGTGATTAGCTCCCGAGTCGTGACCTGCATACAAGAAGGTGTGTCCGGGATAAATAACACCGCTTTTTGATTTGGTAGGATTAACAAATACCAAGTCACCTGCCTGTAATTCACTCTCATCTTCTATTCTCATAAAACCATGTCTTTCACACCATGTTTCAAAATCATGATCATTTCTTGCAGCATCAAAAACATATATACCGTTTTCTTTAGGTTGATCTTTGTAACCGGCATCATAAAGTGCCCAGCCTACAAATCTGTCACAGCTGACGATTTTCGCTTCACAATCCATGGCAGGATTCATAGGTGCATGACCATATATAAAACCGGCATTACGAACAAAATCCGTTATTTTCTTGCCACAGCTCAATAATTCCGCAACAAATTCAGAATGAGTTGTATATACAACCTCGCTACCAGAATATACCTGATATCCATATTGTGCTAAATTGTCAGCACAAGCTTTAGCTTCATCAAGATTTTCAAAATAATATGCATTCATTTCTGCCTTTGCGGTTTTAACACAATACTTATTGTTGCAACCTACCATAGTAAACATCATTGTAAAAATCACTCCCAATGCTAAAAGCTTAATCAAACATTTGGCTTTATTAGCCTTAAATAATTGTTTCATCATCACTACACCCACAATGCTTTTAAAATTTTTCTACATTTTTTATTATAATAATGTAAACTATCTTAAAAGTCAATTAATAAAGCAACGCAAAAAGCCGGTTGCTTTATCGCAACCGGCCATAATGCTATGTTTTGTACAATAATTATATAGCTCTTGTAACCTTTCCTGATTTCAAGCAGGAAGTACATACATAAGCGTAACGGGGAGTGCCATTTACCATGATTTTAACTCTCCTTACATTCGGCTTCCAATTTCTCTTTGCACGTCTACTCACCTGTGAACGTGTAATGCTGATGTGGCGTCCGAACATCATATCCTTTGAACAAAATTCACATCTTGCCATTTAAACACACCTCCCTTGAAAATCTTCAAACAGCGTCTGCTATTGTAACATATCTTTTATTGCAATGCAAACATTTTTTTTGATGATTTTAAATATCTTTTCAGCTTTCATTTTAAGTTGCAGTATATTTTTTATTAGCGTATAATAAAAATATATACAGTTGCCGTCAATAATATCAAAGTGATTAGCTTTGGCAACAAAACAAAGTAACAGCTTTGCAAAAAGAACGAACAAATCAGAAAGAGGTAATTATAATGAGAATATGTGTTTATGGGGCCGCATCACCGACCATTGACCCAAAATATATGGAGTTGGTCGAAACAATGGGACGCGAACTTGCAAAGAGAGGACATTCTCTTGTATTCGGCGGAGGAGGCAACGGACTTATGGGCGCTGCCGCAAGAGGTTTTAAATCTGCAGGCGGATATATTTTAGGTGTTATTCCGAAATTTTTTGATGAAGAAGACGTAGAGGCTATTTGCGACTTTTGCGACGAGCTCATTCAGCCTGACACGATGCGTCAACGCAAACAATTGATGGAGGATAATGCGGATGCTTTCATCGTAGTTCCCGGAGGCATCGGTACATTCGAAGAATTCTTTGAAATTTTAACTTTAAAGCAATTATGCCGACACAACAAACCTATTGCACTTTATAATTTAATGGGCTATTACGATGACATAAATAATGTCTTAGATCAAGCTATGAAGAAAAATTTCATTCGCGACAATTGCAAGGAACTTTACTATACAACCGATGATATTGAGGAACTTTTCCGCTATATCGAAGAGCCTGTCGAGAAAATTAGAACCATTAAAGAATTGAAAGACGGCTGATAGTATTATTACTTTAATACAATATTTTACTGTAATTATTTTTATTATTTTTTAACATCAAAAAAGCTTGGCAAATTAACTTGCCAAGCTTTTTATATAAAAGTGAAATCAGTCTTTAACTACTGTAATCAAATAATTATTCGTTTGTCTCAGACTCTACTGAATCTGCGTTCACTTCAATTGCAGGTTGGAGTTTAGCTGCAAGGATATCGCCAATGGATGTACCCATTGAAGAAGCCTTATCTGCTACAATCTCATCCTCAGCGTCTTTCTTTACGCGTTTTTCTTTAGCAGGACGCTCGCCACGGTCTTTTTTGCGTGGTCTTTCTTTTTTCTCAGGAACAATAGGATTGCCCTCTTCATCAAGCTCTACAGGCTTCGGCTCAGGATCATATGCTTGAACATCACGGATGCTGAGGTTAATTTTCTTCTCAGCGATGTTTGTGTCAATGATTTTAGCCATTACCTTTTGTCCGATTTTAAGACAATCAGCAGCGCTTGAAATTCTTTGATTTGAAATTTGAGAAATATGTACCAAACCGTCAATGCCGGGTGCGATGTTTACGAATACACCGAAAGCAGCGAAACGAACGATTGTAACCTCAAGGATGTCGCCAACCTGATAAAGGTTCTCAGCATCAAACCAAGGATTATCCTCTTGTTTTCTATATCCGAGAGAAATTCTCTTCTTCTTTCTATCAAACTCAAGAATCTTAACTTCAACTTCCTGACCAACTTTAAGAACCTCTGAAGGATGTTTAATTCTGTTCCATGAAAGCTCAGACATATGGATAAGTCCGTCATATCCTCCAATATCAACAAATGCACCGAAAGGTGTCAAGCTCTTAACTACACCTGTGCAAACTTTGTCAAGTTCAATTTTGCTCCAGAAAGCTTCTTCTTTCTCTTCTCTGTCAGCAACAAGAATTACTTTTCTTGAACCAACGATTCTGTTGTGTCCTTTAGGACCTTTTTCAAATGCAGTGATGATAACTTCTACTGTTTGACCAACAAAAGCGCTCAAATCCTTAGCAAATCTCTCTGTGAGTTGTGATGCAGGGATAAAGATACGTACTGAGCCGAGATAAGCAACAACGCCGCCGTTAACAGCTTCTTTAATACGTACAAGAACAGGTGTCTTGCTCTCATATGACTGCTCAAGGAGAATCATATTCTTCTTGTTGTCAACACGTCTCTTTGAGAGAATAGCCTCTCCGTCTTTGTCACTTACTTTAACTACCATAGCTTCTACTTCATCACCGATGTTCAATTGATCAGCTTCGAAGCCGGGAATTTCAGTAAACTCGTCGATTGCTATAAAGCCCTCGAATTTAAATCCGAGATCAACATAAACACCTTTGCTGTCTATCTTGTTGATAGTGCCTTTTACAATCTGTCCGCTTGTAATAGTTGTCAATGACTTGTCCAACAATGTCTCAAAAGACTCATTGTCACAAGCAACATTCGCATCATCAGCAACTGCGATTTCTTCTACAACCTCAGCTGTTGTGATTTCTGCATTTTCGATTTCTTGATTGATTTCACTCATCTTACCAATAACCTCCCCGATGATCCAGTCAGGAACCGATGCTCCCGCTGTCACACCAACTTTCTTATATTTGTCAATCTGCGATATATCTAACTCTCCGGCATCCTCGACGAACAAAACATTCTCGCAAAGCTCAGAGCTTAAATCAAACAGTTTACAAGTGTTGGAGCTTTTCCTGTCACCCACTACTATCATTAAGTCAGCTTGTGATGCAATTTTAATCGTCTCCTCTTGCCTGAGAGACGTCGCACTGCATATTGTATCAAAAAAATTCACATTGTCAAAGTATTTTTTTATAATATTGCATATTTCATTAAAAATCTTCTTTGAAAACGTAGTTTGTGCTACAACACTGTAAAAATCACTCTTTTTGTTTACGGAAATAAACTCTTCGGCATCGGCTGCAGCAGAAAGTATCGTCGCTTTTCCGTCGCACCAACCGTTAGTGCCGATGACCTCCGGGTGTTGCGGGTCGCCTACAATAATAATCTTTCTGCCGGCGCTGTATTCGTCTCGTACCAACTTATGAATTTTACTTACAAACGGGCATGTCGCGTCAATAATTTCACAACCCAATTGCTCAATTTTGTGCATTTCTTCAGGCGAAATGCCGTGTGCACGAATTATCACGGTAGCCTTTTCGGGATTTCCTGATGTCAAAGCGATTATTTCGTCAACGCTTTTAATAACTTTCATTCCCAAATCGGACAACTTACGAATAACTCTGTCGTTATGTATCAACTCTCCGTACGAGAAAACAAATCGCGATTCTTTGTTGTTCTCTAATATTTCAAATGTTTTGTTAACGGCATTTGCGACACCGAAACAAAAACCGGCTCTTTCAGCCTTTATTATCTCCATCTGTAGGAACCTCCATTAAATCATAAATGCCATCGAGAATTTCCTGCGCCATTTTACTATATTGTTCTTTGCTGTATTTCTCATTTTCTGACGGTTGAGGTAATACAATCGGGTCACCAAATCGTACATAAACCTTGCCGAACAGGCGTATTTTACCCCAAATTGCTACAGGTTGCACCGGCACACCCGCTTCAATGGCAAATTTTGCCACACCGTGCTTTGCTTTGTTGTTTTTACCGTTGCCTCTTGAACGTGTCCCCTGCGGAAAGATACCTACCGCCTCCCCTTTTGAAAGCAAATCAAAAGTAGTTCTTGCTGCAGAAATATCTCTAGAATGTCTTTTTACGGGATATGCACCGCACGCAGTAAAAATTTTACCTAATAATTTATTTTTAAATATTTCTTCTTTGGCCATCCATCTTAAATACCGAGGTAAGCGATAACCTATCATGAACATATCAAGCATACTTTCGTGGTTTGCCGCCACCAATACGCCACCGCTTTCAGGCATTTTTTCCGCTCCGTAAACTTTAACACGAATAAAGAAAAAGAAAAGAAATCTGCAAATAACTCTTAAAAATTCCATAACAGTAAATATTATTCTCCTATTTTATTCTTTATTATACCGATTAACGCTTCTTCGCTTTCATCCTCTGTCATTTCAGAAGTGTCAAGCAAAACCGCATCCTCCGCTTGCTTTAAAGGAGCAAAAGCGCGTGAACTGTCATTTGCATCACGAAATCTCATATCACTTAAAACTTCATCATAAGTTACATCTTTATGACCTTTTGCTTGAAGCTCAACAAATCTTCTTTGCGCTCTGACCTCTGCCGATGCAGTCAAGAAAACTTTAACGGAAGCATTAGGCAAAACGTACGAACCTATATCTCTGCCGTCCATTACAACTGCGTTTTTAGAAGCTATTTCTCTCTGTATTTCTACTAATTTAAGTCTTACCTTAGGTACTACCGCTACTTTTGATGCAGCAATCGAAACCTCAGGAGTGCGTATCAAACCGGTAACATTATTGCCGTTGGCGTAAACTTGTTGACTGCCGTTTTCATATACTACATCAAGAGAGAATTTCTCTGTCAAATTTTCTAAATTTTCTTTAATTTCAGCGTCCGGCTTGTTGAAATCAACTCCGTTATCTATAGCAAACAGACCGAAGGCTCTGTACATTGCTCCCGTATCAAGATATATATATCCGAATTTTTGAGCAACTTTCTTTGCCAATGTGCTTTTACCGGCACCTGAAGGGCCATCTATTGCAATATTATGATTCATGTTTATCCTCCTCATTCGCCGTCATACTGTTATATATCACTCTGTGACCGAGTCCTATCGACATCTCATTAAGATGCAAAAGACCTATCCCAAAGAAAATAGCAACACTAATATGTTCTCCGAAACGTGCAATTGCTATTTTGCCTCCTATATTGAGACCGATTGCTTTATTTACTATTTGCGAAACAGCTTCTCTCGCAGCGCCTGCAACGGCACCCTCTTCTGCGTGTGAATCGCTTATCAAATTTTCTCTTTTGGCCGCAACTACAGCTCTTTCTATCATTTTAGTAACGGATGCTATAAATTCACCGCCAAAATCAACTGCTGCTGTCAACACACCCTCGCTTTTAAATTTGAGCTGCGTATTTTTCTCCGAGTTGCGATCTTTTGTTATCGCTACGGAAATTGCCGCTGTTGCAGCGTCTCTGCTTCCTGTTTCACTAATCATTTTATGCACTCTCCTTATTGCAAACTGTTCATTACATCTTCTTCAAACCAGTTTGCTGTTTGCGCCCCTGCACCGCCGTCATAGTATGAGTTTTTCATATATACGGCAGTTATTTTATTCTCTGTATCAACCCAAAAATGCGTACCGTAAGCACCGCTCCAGCCGTAACTGTTTTTAGGAAGTACATACGCATCATTATTTATAACTCTTACACCCAAGCCCCACCATTGTGAATCTGCTTCATTCCAAGAAATCGGCACATAAGCTTTCTTCATAAGTGCAATACTTTCAGGCTTTAAGAGAGAGCCGCCGTCGTTGAGGAGCATTTCCGCAAACACAGAGTAACTCTCAGCCGTACCGCCCAACGCTGCTGCACCTGAATAAAATGTAAGCGGCATACCTCCGAACATTGTCTTGCCAATATCTTGATAAGTTGCTTTTTCGCCGTCAAAATTATGGACTTGCACCATACGGCTCCACTGCTCGTCAGTCGGCACAAAAGTCATATCTTTTATCCCGAGTGGGTTGACGATATTTTCTTGCACATATTCATTAAACGGTAATCCTGATACAATTTCGACAAGTCTTGCTGCTATGGAATGTGCCGCACCGCCGCTGTAATATGCATATTCACCGGGTTGAAAAGAAAGAAGAGACCTTTCAACTTTATATGCGTATGTGGCAAGATTTTGTCTGTCGGCACGAGTGAAATTTTTCATTTGCGCCATTCCCGGACCATCGGGATCAGAGAACAAACCATTTGTATGGTTCAAAAGCTGCTCTACCGTAATCTCATTTTTAACAGGCTCTTTGGGAACTGCGTTGCCGTTTTCGTCTACCATGCCTACGTACATATTTGCAAAACCGCTTAAGTATTTAGAAACCTTATCATCGAGTGAAATATGGCCTCTTTCTGCTTCAATTAAAACCGCAACAGATGTAACCGGCTTGGTCATAGAAGCCAATCTGTACATACTGTTGATTTCATTAATAAAGCTCTTGTGCAAAACTGTCTTGCCGTTTTGCTTAACGAGTATTTCACATCCGCCTAATTTACCGCTTTCAATCAAAGCATTTTGGCGTTCGGTTATTTTTTTATCCAGCAAAGAAACATTCAATGTTTTCATTATATCGACTCCGCTTTAAGTATTACGCAAAAAAACCGGAGAAAGCTGTCATATTGTATGGCAGTCTCCGGTAAATTTTTCTTAAAAATTAAATCTCAGGGATTTCAATTTCAATTTCGTGTCCGAGCTCTGCAGATTTTGCAAGTCCGGAAATAATTGCTTGGTTATAGATAATCTCTGATGTAGGTATCGGAGCAGGGCCGCCCTCTTTTATAGCATCCAAGAAAGAACGAATCTTCATATCAAAAACACTTCCTTTTGTGCTTCTTACAGGAATTTTTGTCTCTACTTGGTCACCTGCAACCTCGTGATAAATAGTCATAGGTCCACCGATTGTACCATTCCAACATTCTGTTGAAGGAATACGCAAACCACCCTCTGTACCTAAAATTACTGTATCTCCGGGAGTGTCAATGTTCATTGCCCATGAAATACGGAAATCCAATATAATGTCGCCTTCGAGTCTTATAAAGCCTGCTGCAAAATCGTCTACTCCAAACTTTTCTGCATACTCAGGATGTCCGGGATAATAACCGGGACGTTTACCGAAGAAATCAGATTTGTAACCTGTTACTGTAAGTGGCTTCGGATGACCGATAGCGTTCATTATCATATCAATTGAATAACATCCAATATCACCTAAAGCACCGATACCGCCTGTTTCTTTCTCGATAAATGTTGTACCAAAAGGAGTAGGGATACCTCTTCTTCTGCCACCGCCTGTTTGGATGTAGTAAATTTTACCGAGCACGCCGGAATCTATAATTCTCTTGAGCATTTTCATGTTTTCATCAAATCTCGGTTGGAATCCTACTGAAACAATTTTGCCGCTTTCTTTCTCTGCTTTACAAATAGCAATAGCTTCCTCCATAGTAACGCACATAGGCTTTTCGAGCATTACATGAACGCCCTTTTTGAGTGCATATGTTGTACAAGGCTCGTGCTGACAGTTATACGTACAAACGCTTACTGCGTCGAGATTTAATGACTCGTCATCAAGCATTTCTTTGTGGCTGTTATAATATTTAGCGCCTTTAATGCCGAGACGGTCAGCAAATGCTTCTGCCTTACCGGGAATAAGGTCTGCAAGTGCAACGATTTCCGCATCAGGCATTTTCATATATGCTGTAGCATGGGGCTCAGCAATCCAACCTGTACCTATAATACCAATACGAAGCTTTTTGCTTGTATCAATTTCTTTGTTTTCTTCTTGAACTTCTTTAAATTTGTCCAAAATATTACTCATACTAACACCTCATTGTTTTTTTCTATTATAAATCAAAGTAACGTTTTCAAATAATTAATGCTCATTTGCGCACACTCCATAGGAGTTTTGCCCATACTCGGAGAATCTTGCTCTACAACAAGCCATTTTGTACCTGCTGTTTCTGCCGCTTCCAATATCGTCGGCACGTCTTGCTTGCCGTATCCCACAGGTCGGAATTCAAACGCTTTGGTCTGTTGCGCTTTATCGCCTTCGATGCCTATAAGCTCATACATATTATCAGTCTTACCACCGGTAAAGTCTTTTAGATGAAGAATTGTTGCTCTGCCTGCATATTGTTTTACATAAGATGCCGGATTAACACCTGCAACATTTACCCAACAAACATCAATCTCTGTCTCGAGTAAATCTGCAGAAATTGTATCATAAAGCTCATCGAGAGCATATTTGCCGTTTATCTTCACAAACTCGAAATCGTGGTTATGGTACATAAGTTGCAATCCTTTTGCTTTTGCAATAGTTGCAATCTTTTTAATTTCTTCTACCGTCTGCTCCCATTTCGGTGCTCCGGGTCTGCGTTCTTCAACAAGATACGGTATTGCTGCATATTTGCATCCTATTTTTATATATGTGTCTATCACACCCTCAGGGTTTGACAAAAATTCATCAATTGAAATATGTGCCGAAACGGCCTCAAGTCCATTTTCTTTGAGAAGTTTTTTCACTTGCTCTGCATCATGTCCGTAAAGTCCTGCAAACTCTACTCCCTGATAACCTAATTCTTTCACTTTTTTAAGTGTGCCCTCAAAATCCGCACTTAAATCATCTCTTACAGAATATAACTGTAATGCTACAGGAAACGACATATTTAAACACTACCTTTCGTTTAAAAACTTACGATTTAAAACTTAGGATGATTTTATAACAATCAGCACTGTTTGTCAAACAAAACAAGCATTTTTGCCACACAAATCGGTTTTATTTTTTACAACAGTAGAAGCATCTTCTACTGAACGAATATACTATATCACAC
>JBGVNN010000059.1:0-2125 GCA_045125595.1 Candidatus Egerieisoma sp. | reverse complement strand
CTTACACACTTGATAATATCTATGCTGCATTACAGACAGATACAGGTAACCAAGTTGGTGCATTCAGATCAAGAAACAAGAAAGTTTATAACTGGTTAAAAGAAAAGATTGGTTAATTGTTTTTAGATTCTAGTTCATTTTTGGCGGGTTGCAGATATTGCAATCCGCCATTTTTTATTTGATTTTTTATCGATTTAGTGATACGCTATATAGGTATATTTATATATATAAATTTCATCAAAGGAGATTATACCTTATGATTACAAAAGTTGTATTAATCGGTATTGTTTTGGTGTTTTTGATACTGTTGTTATTAACTGTTTTGTTAATAATTTTCCCTTTGTTTTTCAGCAAGAAAAACAAACAAAACACATCCAAAGATACATCAAATAATGATGTTTCCGAAATTGTTAAATCAGATAAAATTGTTATTGAAAATAATAATGATGTTGATGATTATACATTGGTTAGTGTTATTACTGCTGCTATTGCCGCTTATAGACAAAGTATTGGTGAAAGTGCAGATTTAAGTAGTTTTAAAGTTGTTGCTTTTCGTAAAGCAAAGAGGAGATAAAAATGAGTGCTTTTATTGAAACTATTGTAGGCCTTTTAAAAGATTCAGGTTTCTATTATATTATAATGAGTTTTGTTGACGGCGGTTGGAAAACTTTGATAATGCTTTTAATTTCTTTAGTATTGATTTATCTTGCTATTGTTAAAAAGTTTGAACCATTATTACTTTTACCGATTGCTTTTGGTATGCTTTTGGCAAATTTACCTTTTGCAGAATTAGCTTCTACTTCAGAAGGTGGGTTACTTTATTATCTATATCAAGGTGTTAAATTAAAAATATATCCTCCTTTGATTTTTCTCGGAATCGGAGTTATGACTGATTTTGGTCCGTTAATAGCTAATCCTAAAAGTTTATTGCTTGGTGCAGCGGCTCAAGTTGGTATTTTTATAACTTTTATTGGTGCAAGTTTAATTGGCTTTACTTCAAAAGAGGCAGGAGCTATAGCAATGATTGGTGGTGCCGATGGACCGACTGCGATTTTTACGGCTCAAGCTTTAGCTGAACATTTAACTCCGGCTATTGCGGTTTCTGCATATTCATATATGGCGCTTGTTCCAATTATTCAACCGCCGATTATGCGCTTGCTAACTACTAAAAAAGAACGTGCAGTTAAAATGACTCAATTGCGTGAAGTTTCTAAAAAAGAGAAAATTATTTTCCCTATATTGGTAACTATTGTAGTTTCATTACTTTTACCATCAGCAGGTACTTTGGTTGGTATGCTTATGTTAGGTAATTTAATTAGAGAAAGCGGCGTTTGTGACAGACTTGCTAAGACTGCCGAAAATGAACTTATGAATATTGTTACTATTTTACTCGGTATTTCCGTTGGTTCTACAGCAAGTGCACAAAATTTCTTAAATGCAAAAACATTGGGAATTTTATTCCTTGGACTTTTTGCTTTTGCAATGGGAACAGCAACCGGTGTTCTATTTGGTAAATTGATGTGTCTCTTAACGAAAGGTAAAGTAAATCCTTTAATAGGAGCAGCCGGTGTTTCCGCAGTACCTATGGCAGCAAGAATTGCACAAAAGGTTGGACGTGAAGAAGATCCTAACAATTATTTGTTGATGCATGCTATGGGTCCTAATGTGGCAGGTGTAATCGGTTCGGCTACGGCTGCCGGTGTGCTTCTCGCATTCCTCGGATAATAGATTTCAGATCGATATCCTATAAAGGTGAAGTGATGCTTTCGGGTGTCACTTCATTTTTTTTGCTTGGTCGGTGAGCAATTTTGCTGTTGACTTGTTATATCTATAAACGGACATAATAATTGAGAGAATATATTATGGTGACAGAAGATGTAATAAAAGAGATATACGAGAAGTTTGACAATCCACCCAAGGACCCGGCAGAGCTCAATCTGCCATACTATATAGATAAACTCAAGGAGTACCATCCGATGAGACTTGACGATGGCGTGATTATCGTGGAGAATGTCGAAGAGTATAGTCCTCTGAGGCGAATACTTGTGCGTCGTCTGACGTTGGTGATGGAGTTTACAAAGTATGTCGCTTTTGCTATGCCTGAGCATATATTCTTCTTTGAGAA
>JBGVNN010000058.1:0-10899 GCA_045125595.1 Candidatus Egerieisoma sp. | reverse complement strand
AAAAAACGAGGTGTAAAAATGAGGAAAAAGAAAGAGTTAACTGAAGAACAAAAAGAAGTAATAAGGACAAAAGATTTCTTTGATATGATAGCTCCTGCAACAATAAAGTTTATGACAGACTACTATATCGTGGGAGATAGCTACAGGAGTGTTTGGGCAATACGGGAATATCCGCCTTCTACAAAAGAACAGGCATTGCTCTCTCAATTGGCAGACAGAAGTAATGTTACCATCAGGATATACCACAGACTTGTAGATGCTTCAGAACAAAGAAAGATAATTCAAAATGCTACAAGAAGAAACAAGATGAAAAGCGGAGGTAATGATATTCAGGAAAACATCGAAGCAGAAGGTAATCTTCAAGATGTAGTTGATTTACTTGCCAATATGCGAAAAGATAAAGAACCGCTACTGCATTGTTCGGTATTTATTGAATTAAAAGCAAAATCACTGGATGCTTTAAAAGAATTACAAAGTGATATTATGATAGAGCTTACTCGTTCAAAAATATCTGCAGACAGATTGACATTAAGACAAAAAGAAGGTTTTTTGTCTGTCCTTCCGACAGGCACAAATAAATTCGGAGCGTTGTACGAAAGGGTGTTGCCGGCATCGAGTGTTGCGAACTTGTTTCCGTTTAACTATTCTGGTAAAACAGACCCGAACGGAATATACATAGGCAGGGACAAGTACGGCACGAACATACTTGTGGATTTTGATAGGAGAACAGAAGATAAAACAACAAGCAATGTGCTTATACTCGGTAATTCCGGACAAGGTAAATCATATCTGCTTAAAATGATATTGACAAACATCCGTGAGAGCGGAAAGCAAATTATTTGTCTTGACCCCGAATCAGAATATGAAGAATTGTGTTCGAATCTTGGTGGCTGTTATATTGATTTTTTGACAGGCGAATACAAGATAAACCCACTTGAGCCAAAAGCTTGGGCAGATGATGCAGATGACAACGACAATGAAGCACCGGCAGCATTTAACAAAGCCACTCGCTTAAGTCAACACATAGCATTTTTAAAAGACTTTTTTAGGAGCTACAAAGATTTTACAGATGCACAGCTTGATACAATAGAAATACTATTGTCAAAGCTCTATGCAAGGTTCGGAATTACAGACAGCACGGATTACAGCAAGCTTGAATCTACCGACTATCCAATTATGTCAGATTTTTATAAGTTATGTGAGGATGAATATTATATGTATGACTCACAGCGAAAATATTTATATACAGAAGAAATGCTTCAAGAAGTATGTCTGGGTATTAATTCTATGTGTGTGGGTTCAGAGAGTAAATATTTTAATGGACACACAAATATAAGCAACGATATGTTCTTGTGTTTTGGAGTAAAGGGCTTGATGGAAACAAACAAAAGGTTAAAAGATGCTATGCTTTTTAATATTTTGTCGTATATGTCAAACCAACTGTTAGTAAAAGGAAATACGACAGCATCAATAGACGAGTTTTATTTGTTTCTTACAAATATGACTGCAGTAGAATATGTGAGAAATCTTATGAAGCGTGTAAGAAAAAAGGACTCATCTATTATTTTGGCATCACAAAATATTGAAGACTTTTTGCTTCCTGAACTGCGTGAATTTACAAAGCCGTTATTCAGCATTCCAACACATCATTTTTTATTTAACCCCGGACGAATCAATGAAAGAGAATACATGGATGCTCTTCAAGTTGAACAGAGTGAGTTTGAGCTTATCAAGTATCCGGAAAGGGGAACTTGTTTATATCGTTGCGGAAACGAAAGATATTTATTGCAAGTTATCGCACCTGAGTATAAATCAAAATTGTTCGGAAATGCGGGTGGCAGATAATGGCAGCTCCGATAATACCGATAGTAAAAAAGGCGGTAACGGTAGTTGTCTCTAATAAAAAACTGCGAAATACAGTAATCGGCATCGTAATAGGATTTATTTTTATTGCTTTGATGCCGATTATATTTTTGGTCGGATTTTTTAGTGATGACTATGAAATAGACACAACGCAAATACGAGATGTGATAGAAGAAAAAGAAGATGAGGCAGATGATATATGGGATGAAATTGAAGAAAAAATGGAAGAAGCTGAATTATCAGGTATACAACAAGAAGATGCAAAGCTGTTATTAACAATGGCACTTTTTGATAAAAGAAATGATGATGACTTTGTGGATGATTTTGTTGGATGTTTTGAAAAAGATCAAGATGACGATGATTTAATAGACAATATCAATTCCAAGTTTGATACAGAAATAGACAGTCAACAATTTACTGACATCGTTTCGAGCGTAAGAAAACAGTATATTGATAAGAGCATTTTTGTAAATCCGCTAACAAAAAACAGCACGGATCTTGTGCTTTGGGCAAAGTATTCAGCGATAAAGAATTGGGGATGTGTTTATTCTACATACGGATTTGTTTTAGATGAAGAACTTCTTGAAAATCTTTCAAATAGACATCCTGAAAAAATTGGGCAACACAAAACAGAAATACAAAGCAACTGGATTGGAAGCAGAACGGTTGATGGAGTAGGTATAATAAAAAGTTATGCTTGGTATGATATTCAAACTAATCTTATTAAACCAAACATAAATGGAATATCTGATGTGACAGCAGAAGAATTATATAACTTATCAACGCAAAAAGGTTTGATAGAAAACATTCCGGAAGTACCCGGCATTGCAGTATATTCAAACGGAGAGCTTGGTATTTATATTGGGAATGGCAAAGTTATAGAAGCAAAGGACATCACACAAGGTGTTGCGGAAACCGATATAAAGCAAGGTGGATGGACAGAGTGGTTTTACATTCCGAACATTAACTACAACTAAAAAGAAAGGAAAGATTAATATGAAAAAATCAACAGTAACAGTCACTTTTGACGACGAACAATTACAAGCACTTAAAATGTATTTATCAGAAAAGAATTTAACAGTTGAAACAGAATTAGAAGAAATGCTTCAAGCGTTATATTTAAAATCCGTACCGTTAACGGTTAGAGATTTTATAACAAAGAAAGCAAAAAATGAAATGGAAAAAGAAAATAAAGCTACAAGAAGGATTAAAAGCAATCCTGTTACAAAAGTGAATATTGAACAAAGCAACGAATAGGAGATGAGAATAATTGAGAAATCAAAGATTCGGAATAGAGATTGAGATGACCGGAATTACGAGGACAAAAGCAGCCAAAGTAATTGCCGGTCATTTTAATTCTGAAGCAATATATGTAGGCGGTGTATACGACTCGTATACTGTTAGAGACAATGAATCAAGACTATGGAAAGTTGTCAGTGATGCATCTATTAAATGTGAAACGAGAAACGGTAGTACATCCAGCAGAGCATATTCCGTAGAATTAGTATCACCGATATGTAAGTATGAAGATATTGAAACTCTACAAGAAATAATTAGAAAGTTAAGAACTGCCGGAGCTAAAGTAAATACTTCTTGCGGAATACATATTCATGTAGATGCTTCCACTCACGATGTTAAAACATTAAGAAATATCGTAAACATCATGGCAGCGAAAGAAGATTTGTTATACAAAGCACTTGAGGTAGGTTCTAACAGAGAAATAAATTACTGCAAGAAAGCTGATACTCGTTTTCTTGATAAGCTAAATGACAAAAGACCAAAAACAATGAGCGAGATTGAGGAAATGTGGTACAACGGAAGGTCAGGAAGAAACAATCACTATAACCACACAAGGTATCACGGACTGAATCTACATAGTGTGTTTTCAAAAGGCACAATTGAATTCAGATTATTCAACTCAACTCTTCATGCCGGAAAAGTTAAAGCGTACATTCAATTGTGCCTTGCGATAAGTCATCAGGCACTTGTTCAAAAAGGTGCATCCAGAATGAAAACTGCAAGTGACAATGAAAAGTACACTTTCAGAACATGGCTTTTAAGACTTGGGTTGATTGGAGATGAATTCAAAACAGCAAGGCTTCACTTGCTTGAAAAGCTTGACGGAAATATTGCGTGGAAAGACCCGGCACAAGCATTGGCACAAAAAGAAAGACTTGCGGCAAAGAAAGCGTTGGAACTTGAAGAAGGAATGCAACAAGAAAGTATAGCGCAAACAGAACAAGAAACTCAAACCGAGGAAGAATTTCCGTCGATGAACATTACAATGTAAGAAAGGATGAAAGAAATGAAACAAAGAATGAAATTATATGTGGCATACGGAAGTAATTTGAATAAAGAACAAATGAAATACCGATGTCCCGATTCAAAAGTATATGCAACAGGAGTAATAGAAGATTATGAGTTGCAATTTAAAGGAAGACCTAACGGTGCTTTTGCAACAATAGCACCAAAGCAAGGAGCAAGCGTTCCTGTTGCTGTATGGATGATCTCTAAATGGGATGAGAAATCACTCGACAGATATGAAGGATATCCAACTCACTATACAAAAGAAAATATTGATGTAAATATTGGTAAAGGAAAAGTTGAAGCGATGGTTTATGTTATGAATCAAAGGATGAACTTTGGAATGCCCTCAAGTTTATATTATGACATTGTATCAAAAGGTTATGATGATTTTGATTTGGATAAAAATGTATTACTTGATGCGGTAAAAAATACTGCCCAATACATATACACAAAAGCATCACAGACACAAGAAATATATCAATCGCTGTTTGATTTGGATGAAGAAAATCCGTTTGATGATCAGGATGACGAATACGAAACAGAAGATGAAACATTAACTGATCCGTTTTATTATTCAGAAGATATGAGATTAATGTAAGGAGTAGATAAAAATGAACTTGAGAAAAGAATTGAAAACATTACTCGGAAATAAATATTCGTATTGCAGATTTATTTCCGAAAAAGAAAAAGAGCGAATTAAGAATATCGTGGTAAAGCCTAACAGTGAATATTTAATTTCAAGAATCATTGCGGGATACATAAAAATCGAATGTACAATGATGTGCGGAAGAGAAGATAAGTGCTATTACGATATTTTTGTAAAGGACACACCGGATGCACAAGAATGGATATGTTACCAGTCGGTTGTATGTGAAGGTGATGCAAATGAAGAGCTGTTACTTAAGGTAATGGACAAGGTTGTAAAGGAAAATGGTCTGTCTTATACCGAATGCTCGTTTGAAGTTTTGGCGGGCAAAGAAATACAAGAAAGTAAATAGGGAAAGCTCGCCGATATTTGGCGAGCTTTGGGGCGTGTTTGGCGAAGTAAAATTATAAGCGAACACGGACTCGAAAATAGGGCAAATGGCGAAATTGGGGCAAAATGTGGCGAAACCGGAAAAAGGGAGCGGATCTGAAAAAGCGTCCTAAAATGGTTGCAGGAATAAGAGCCGGAGCTTTTGTGGGCTCCTGCTCGGTTCACATCGGGTGGCAATGCCCACCGTTGAGCGAAAACTTGCATATTAGAAAAAAGCGTTGCTTTTGCCCTCTTAAATCGAAAAAGCGTTAGAAATGAAGAATTTGCCTATAGTTAGGCAAAAAAGTGGGTGCTTAAACCAAAATACACAGAAAAGGAGAGAAAGAAAATGCCGGAGCCGAAGGGCAAGACTAAATTTTCGTTATGGTTAAAAAACGAAACGATGGAAATGATTGAAGAAACATACAAGTTTGACGGGAGTAGGAATAGGTCGGATTTTATTCAAAAAGCTATAAAATTTTATATTGGATACATAACAGCTGAGAACTATAAAGGCTATTTTCCTGAAATTGTTACAACTACAATACAGGGAATGATGGACAGCTTTGAAAACAGAATGGCAATGATGATGTTTAAATATGCGGTAGAGCTTTCGATGCTCATGCATATTGTTGCTGCCGATACAAATATTGATGAAAATACTTTAACTAAGCTCAGGGGAAAATGTGTTAGAGATGTAAAGTGTTCTCAGGGGATGATTAAATTTGACGAAGCATTAAAATATCAGAGAGGTGGCTGAAGTAAGTGCCAAGAATGATACTAAAATGGAGATACTTCAAGTCAAATCAAAGTTCTCATAAAGATACTTTCGTTAAGTATATTGCAACAAGAGATGGTGTTGAAAAATGTGAGGACTCTTGGAAAAACAAGCCTGCAACGGCAGAACAAAAGCGGTTGGTCAATAATCTAGCGAAAGATTTTCCGAACACAGAGGACAGCTTTGAATACAAGGAATTCCAAAAAGCAGAAACAAAATACAATGCCTCGCAATATATTTCAAAAGCTATTGACGAGAATTTAGACATCATAGGCAAGAAAGAGAACTATATTGGGTACATTGCTAAAAGACCAAGAGTAGAAAAACAGGGCAAGCATGGTTTGTTTTCACAAAAAGATGAGGAAATAAATTTGGAAAAAGTAGCATCCGAAGTTGCAGAACATAACGGAGTTGTGTGGAATACAATCATATCATTAAAAAGAAAAGATGCTCAAAAACTTGCCTATGACAATGCAAAAGCGTGGCGAGATATGTTAAGGAGCAACGCTAAACTTCTTGCGGAAAGCATGGAAATTCCTTTTCAAGACCTTCGTTGGTATGCAGCGTTCCATAACGAGGGAACGCATCCGCATATTCACTTAGTTACATATTCTGTAGGGGAAGAACCGTATATGACAGAAGAAGGTTTGATGAGATTGAAGTCCGAACTTGCTAAAAAAATATTCAAACAAGACTTATATACCATTTATGAGGAACAAAACAGATACAGAAATGATTTAAGAAAAATGGGCAGAGATAAGATTAAAGAGATAGCAGAGCAAATTAATCAGGGAACATATACCAACAAAAACATTGAAATACTTATTGAAAAATTAATTTTGGAGCTTGGCAATTATATGGGAAAGAAAGTGTATGGGTATTTGCCTAAAAGGATAAAGAACATAGTAAATGGTATAGTTAATGAGATTGAAAATGACGAAAATATTTCAGAGCTTTATAGATTATGGTATGAGCAGAAAGATAATATTGTTTCGATATATCAGGATGCTATGACGGAAAGGGTTCCTCTTGCGACAAATAACGAGTTTAAATCTATACGAAATGCAGTAATTCAAGAAGCTGAGAGGATTAGGCAAGAGATAGATATGGCTGAAACAAGAGAGGAAAAAGAAGAAAAGAAAACAAATGAAGGAGAAACAAGAACAGAAAATGATACCAATGATAGAGTTGAAAAACCGGTAATAAACGAGTATGTTACACGAGGTGTTGTACGATTGTTTTATCAAGTGACCAGGATATTTCAAGATAAGTTGGAAACAAATAGTGGAGCAAACAGAAGAACAGACAGAAAAATGCTTAAAGAAATTGATGAGAAAAAGCTGGCACAAGGGCAAAGACTTGGCGGTTAAAAGAAAAGCATAAATCGAAAGAAACAAGACCAACCGAACATTTATGGATTGTTTAAAACAGAGCAGCAGTGTATACTGGGCAACGAAATCGCGTGATTCAAGAAAGGATAGTATTGGTATGAATAAAGAAATAAAAACAGAAAAAGATCGGCTTTTTGAATATGCATTACGAGATCTACCGCTTAATCAAGTTATGGGTATCGAAGGACTTAAGGCACGTTCGAGTTTTAAAGAAAAGCTTGACAAGCTTTTAGGTATCAGTTATACGCCATTTAGGGAGGGAGTGTCAACTTTATCTTTATTGCAAGAAATTGTTAAAAACGACTTTCAAATTAGTGGCGCTTTGCTTATGTATCATTTAGAAATGAATATTACAGAGAGTAAGTCATTGTCTGTACGTTTTAGATCGGTATTTCATACTACATTCAAAACTATAATTGGTAATTTGAAGCAGGAGGTTGGTAAAAAAATGCGAGAAAATCTAAAAAATTTAACAAAATCACAGAAAATCATACTTTCCCAGGTCTTGGGAATTTTACAAGACAGTTCAAAAAGGAGTCCGCTTACATTGAACACTATCAGCAATCGAATCGGTTCTAGTAGGGAAAGGGTTCGACAAGTGATTGTTTGGTTGAGAAAACTAGGGGTTCCGGTTGTATCAAGACCCGGCAGGTACAATTCCGGCTATTACTTTGCGGACCCTGGTTATGAAAATAAAGAGGAGCAAATATGCTTAAGCTGGGTTAATACTTGGAGGGACTCAAGGTGGCGTAAGCCAGCATTAAGTGTTTTATTCGGAATGTGAAGTAGGAGGTTTTATGGCTAATATTTATAAGCAGATGTTGCTACAGCAACCAGGCGTTAAAAAAATAAAGTTGCCGTACAAGAATTTATACGAAGCTAAAAACAACATCTTATCGGTATCTGCACAATATGGCGAGGTGCCAACCGTATGGTATATGGATTACGGCACAGACACAAATGAGTTCTTGCTTGTTTGTTTGCCTACAGGCGTGGATGTGTATGATGATGGAAGCATTACAAAGGAAAACTACATAGGCACAGTTTTGGTTAGCGACGGATTTCTAGTTCTACACTATTTTCTAGTAGAGGCTTCAGAAAAAGAAAATTCAATACAATAATACAAAAAGAGTGCTGTGTACAACAGTACTCTTTTTGTATATTACAGAAACGAGGCGATAAAATGAATGTGCAAGATAAAATTCTTCAAGCCAAGCAGACAGATATTGTCGGATTTTTGCTTGGTCAAGGATACAAAGTTAAAAGAGTAGGTAGTGAACACCAGTGGGATAGTGGTCATAGCAAAGTGTCGATAAAAGGCTGCTTGTGGTTTGATCACTACGAAGGAGTTGGCGGTGATGCAATAGAATTTGTTAGAAAATACTTTGATAAAAGATTTTTTGAGGCAATTGAGTTTTTAACCCAAAACACCATCGTAAACACACCGATATATATGGACAAGCCAACCAAAGAACTAACATTACCTAAACTCAATGATAATATGCGAAAGGCATATATATATCTTGCGAAGCAAAGAGGAATAGATAAAAAAGTTCTGTTTTTCTTTGTAAACAAGAAAATGATTTACGAATCAGCAGGGTATCACAATGTGGTTTTCGTAGGATACGATAAAGAAGGCAAACCTAAACACGTGCAAAGCAGATCGATTTCGCTCTATAGTAAGTACAGGAAAAATCAACCCGGCAGTGATCCGAGATACAGCTTTCACTGGATAGGTTCGAGCAATAAAATATATCTGTTTGAAGCACCGATTGATATGCTGTCGTATATATCAATGCATACGGAAAATTGGCAACAGCACTCGTATGTTGCCGCCTGCGGAACATCATCAAAACCACTACTTCAATGTATGCAAGATTTTTCGTATATAAACGAAATAAATATTTGTTTTGACAACGACCAAGCGGGGCAAAAAGCAGCAAGAATAATTTCAAATGATTTATTTTTAAAAGGATATCAATCAACAATCCTCATTCCGAAAAACAAAGATTGGAATGAGGATTTATTATTTATGAGAAAGGAAGGAAAATGTCAGGAACATTAATATTAATTATAGTGGCAGCAGTAATGTTTGCGGTAATTGGTGGCATTACATTGCTGTCACATTTATATAGTTTAAATAACATAAAAAGTAAAACTGTGGGAGATGGACAACACGGTACTGCACGATTTTTGACCAAAGGAGAGCAGAAAAGAGCGTATAAACATATTCCGTATACACCACAAGAGTGGAGAAAAAACAAAGGAAGCACAACTCTTGAGCCGGGCGTTATAGTAGGAGTAAAGAAAAAACATGGAAAGAACTACGCAATGGTAGATACATCAGATGTTCATACAATGATGATTGGTGCTGCCGGATGCGGAAAGACTGCATTCTGGTTATATCCGAACCTTGAATATGCGTGTGCATCGGGAATGTCTTTTTTGACAACAGATACAAAAGGTGACCTTTATAGAAATTACGGAAATATAGCAAAAGATTATTATGGTTACAATGTGGCTGTAATAGATTTGAGAAATCCGACTCGCTCTGACGGAAATAATTTGCTCCACCTTGTAAATAAATATATGGATTTATATAAAGAAAATCCGGAAGTTTTGTCATACAAAGCAAAGGCAGAAAAGTACGCCAAAATTATTGCCAAGACACTTATTTTCAGCGAGGGAGATTCGGCATCATACGGACAAAACGCATTCTTTTATGATGCGGCAGAAGGACTTATGACAGCATCGATACTGTTGGTTGCTGAATTTGCCCCAAAAGAGCAAAGGCACATTGTGTCTGTGTTTAAACTGATACAAGATTTGCTTGGCCCAAGTAAAATAAAAGGAAAAAACAAGTTTCAGATGTTAATGGAATTATTACCATCTGACCATAAAACAAGATGGTTTGCCGGTGCGGCATTGAATACAAGTGAGCAAGCAATGGCATCTATTATGTCAACTGCAATGTCGAGGCTGAATGCGTTTCTTGATTCGGAACTTGAACAAATATTATGCTTTGATACCGCCATTGATGCAGAAAAATTCTGTTCTGAAAAGTGCGCAATATTCATTGTACTTCCTGAAGAAAACCCTGCCACATATTTCATGGTATCGCTTTTGTTACAGCAGTTATATAGAGAAATATTAACTGTTGCAGATGAAAAGGGCGGTACTTTGGATAAAAGAGTTATGTTTTATATGGACGAGTTCGGAACACTTCCTCCAATCAACTCTGTTGAAATGATGTATTCGGCATCGAGATCAAGAAAGCTATCTTTGGTAAGTATCATACAATCATATCAACAGCTTGAGAAAAATTACGGTAGAGAAGGTGCGGCAATTATTCAGGATAACTGCCAAATAACTATAGCTGGAGGTTTCGCACCCACATCGGAAACTGCAGACATAATTTCCAAAGCATTGGGAACAAGGACTGTTATGACAGGCTCGGTCTCACGAAGCAGAAACGATCCATCGCAAAGTTTGCAGATGACAGAAAGACCTCTTATGAGTGCAGATGAGCTGAAATCAATGCCAAA
>JBGVNN010000057.1:0-33521 GCA_045125595.1 Candidatus Egerieisoma sp. | reverse complement strand
GTGCCGTTGGATTAAATAATGACGAGGGCTTAATATGGTTGGACTATTTATCAGAGTTGCTTGATAATCAAGAATTAAAACAAGAATTACCCGAAGATGTGTTGGAACATTTACAAAAACTCTACCATAATTGGGATTCTTGATAACTGAGTTTCTGCATTTCCTTGGAACGAATTTGATATATTAGAAAGCTTATATAAAATTGCAATCATTCCCGTGGGGAAGAAAGATTAAAGCTTTAATGCCGGAGGTTTTTGGTATGGACATTAGTATTGATAAAATATTTAAGTATCTGTCATGGGATAATGACAATGAAGTTCAAAAATACGGAATAGAGTTGGCAAGTCAAATCAGTAACTTGTCTGTGCTAATTATGCCGGTCGAGAGTAAATCTATTTGGGAAAACTGTGCTAAGGTTTTGATAAACAAAAGTGATGAAGATTTGCAATTGTATTATATACATCTTTTTGAATGGTTGCAGGATTTGAATTGGCCGGGAGCTTATTTGATTTATGATAGATTGATTTGCGTATCGGATGAAAAATTATTAACAGCGTACAAATACAGTTTGTCAGTAGCAAAGAAAATGCAAGACAGCGTGTGGGAAAAAGTTTTAAAAGATTTTCTCGCTGAATACAATCAAAAAAGACATTTGCCGGCTTCGGAACTCAAACAACTTAATGACTTTTAATTTTACAGTATAAGTGTTGGCACTGCTTGTGGTTCTTGCCACGGCAAAATCAAGAAATTTCGTCCCTTTTGATAGGTAAAAAGTACGAAAAACTAAACTGGTGTCAATACAAAACAGCCTATGGGATAACATTCCTTGCGGCTGTTTTCTTTTATTTCTGTATACGATGATTGCAATAATATAACGGAAATATACAAAAATAATGTCCTTGTACGAAAATATACTTATGATGACTTGCAACAAATGACAAGAGAGATTATAATTAAACCAAGAGCAACGACAGGTGACCAATTTAATGTTGTTTATAACAAGCTAATTGCAGAAGTAACAAATATAGTAAATATTGGGGGTTTGAAACGAAAAAAATTATTACTGTTTTAATGAGCGTTATACTTACTGTTACATTATTTGCTTGCAAGCAAAACACAAATGTAACACAGTTACATCTGCGACAACTTCGACGCCGACGCAAGTACCTGAAAACGAGGAGAATTACGTCTGGATTAAAAACATAAAAACAGATGTGTCGGGGCCTTCTTTGATGGCTGTTGTTGAGACTGATAGCAGTTACTTTTATTGTGCAACAGACGGTGTTTATGAGCATGTCAAAGGCAGCGAAGAAGAACGACAAATTATTTCCGACGAAGCGGACGGATTGCTTTTGTACGAGGATGATTTGTATATTAATCTGTCTGACAATATCAAAAAGCTTGATTTGGACACACGCGAGATAAAACTTGTGTGGGAAAAGTCCATGTTAGAAGAGGCAGATGAATATTTTCGTATACATGATTTTGAAATACATGATGGTTTTTTGTACATAAGATCTTTGGCAAATTATGAATTCAGAGTGAATCTTGAAAATAACCAAGCAGAGCTTTTTTTGAAGGATGTTTTACATCAGGTTTTTGACGGTGAAAACTGTCTGTTTATTGAGCATGCATCTAAAACTTTTTCGATTTTTTCTATGAATTGTAAAACAAAAGAAAAAACATATTTGCGTGGTGATTGTGATAAAGAAATGATTGATGAGCTCATCAAGGTCGGAAACGATATTTTCTATGCTATCCGCTCTATTGCTACAATTTATAAGCTAAATCTCATAGACGGAAATGATTCTGTAGCCATAGCAATGGATTTCCCTTGCGATAACGAAGTGTTTGACTTCATTGATTTCATATATTTGTCTCAAACAGATGATTTGTATTATAGAATCCCGGCAGCGGATGGCATGAAAATATATAAATATATTCCCGACGGCGAAAGCCTTTTGGTGGCAGAATTTAATAACAGACCTCGAATTCTTGCAATCACTGAGTCAGCTCTTTTCTATGAAAATAACGGTGCAGTAGAGATAATAGAGCTTTCTTAACAAACACAGCCATTTTTTGACAATCGTGAGACAGTTAGTACGTTGGCAGCAGGACATTTATATAATTTAAAAAGAGCCTCCTTTTATTATAATTGACTTTTGTTTTTGCATATGCGAAAATAAAGAAAATTTTAAGAGGAGGCTAAATTTGTGAATTTTTTTACTAATTGCGATGATGAATTTAATAATAAAATAGTGCCGTTTTGGCAGACAAAAATTGCATTCAATGAATGTGCAACAATGATAAAAAGTGAAAACGGAGAAATAACAGCAAATTTATTGTTTAAGCCTACCAAAATACTGGAAGTGCGCGATGCTTCATTAGAAAAAGTTTATGAGCAAGGCAAAGATTATATATGGGAAAAAGGGACAAATAAACTAAAACTTGCAGAGAATTCCGAAATTCCGTATTTTACGCGAGATGATTTAGAAGGTAGAAATGAAGACGGTACTCGTGTGTGGGAATGGGGCGAAACAGACGCTGGTTGGACAGAGAAAAATCCGTGGGACGAGAAAGGTCGTTGCAGGTTTAGAGATGCATTGTTCTGCACGGGAAAATTTTATTATACCAAACAGCTTTATGTAACATATGAGCATGATGAAGTGTGGCAGGGAAGTCGCACAGAATATATTGGTGATTATATTCCCAAAACCATGAAAAAATTAAATGCAGGAGAGCCCATGAAAATTGTATTTTACGGTGATAGCATATTTGCAGGCTGTGACTCCAGTAAAATGCACAACAGAAAGCCGTATCAGGACTCATTTCCGCAATTTACAAAAGAATTTTTAGAAAAGAAATTCGGTTCGGAAATTACACTGCACAATCCGTCGGTAGGTGGTAAATCCTCAGTTTGGGGAAAAGAAAATGCCAAAGAATTGGCAGCAGACCATTCGCCGGATTTAGTTATTATAGGCTTTGGCATGAATGACGGGGGCAGAACAGGAGATACAGTAGCAGAAAACATACAGTCAATTATAGATACTGTATTACAGACAAATCCGGAGTGCGAGTTTATAGTAATTGCGCCCATGGTAGCCAACGAAAAAGCAGGATTTTTAACGACCCATGTTCAGTTCCCTGAAGCATATAAGAAGCTTTCTAAAACAGGAGTAGGGTTTATTAATATGTTTAATGTACACAAAGATATATTAAAAATCAAAGATTTTTCTGCCACAAGCGGTAATCATATTAATCATCCGAATGATTGGCTTATTCGTGTATATGCAATGAATATAATTGCCGGCTTTTTGAAATAACCAAATAGAATGCATGTTAAAAGAGGAACCAAAAATGAAAATAGAAAATTTTAAAAGAGTATTTTTTTTAGTACTTGCTGTCGTATTATGTGTGACTATGACAAACACGTTTTACACTAAGGCAGTTGGAAACGAAGTTGTGACCGACGGCTTGGTCGCTTGGTACGATGCGGAAAATAACACGGCTGCCGGTCATGATGCGGACGCTCTTGTTTGGGAAGACTTGGCAGGGGAAAATGATGTGGCTGTTACAAAAAATGAAAATAGTTATTTCACGGCAGATGCTTTTTTGACTCAAAATGAAGAGTTTAATTTTCCTCAAGAAGTTTTAGATACAGTAAACGGTACAGAGTTTACTGTAGAGCTCGAAGTGGGAAAGGTTGATATTCTCGGCACAAGTTTTGCAACGCTTATCAATTCAAAAGGAAATGATAATTTTGCACTTTTTATAAGAAAAGATGGCGATTTTCTCGAATTTAAATCATCACAAAATGCCAGACCAAAACTTGAAAACGGTGAGAGTCTTTTAGAAAACTCAACTATCGCCATTACATTTAAAACAAATGGTTTGTGCGTGCTCTATGTAGACGGTATAGCACTTTCTGAAGTAGATGTTAAAGAAACATGCAACGCATCAGGAACGCTTTTCTTCGGACATACATCTTCTGAGAAAAATCACAAAACAGAGTACAAATCAATGCGCTTTTACGACAGAGCGTTAAGTGAAAGTGAAATACAAAACAATGCTAAATATAACGGTACATTTAACGACAGTTATGTACCGGATAAATCATTGGTGGAATTTACTCAGCCTTCTACAAAAATCATAGGCGATATAATGTTTTCTTCGATTATCGAAAATAAAGCTTCACTTGATGCATTGGAAACGGCAAAAGAAACTTTTATGCCGGCCAATATAATTGTATACATCAACAAAGAACTTAAATTGACAGATAAAGACGGCAATAATGCATACGGTGATATTGCCGATGCGTTTAAAGTGCTGGATAATAAAGCAACACCGACATTTTATATTCAAGATAAAGAAACAGCACAATCACTGAACGAATATATTAAAAGTACGGGCATATTTGATATTAACATAATGAGTTCAAAACCCGAGCTTGTTAAAGCGGTAAGAGAAAAAAATACTGCAGTAAGAGGAGCAATAGATTATACGAATACTGAGCTCGACCTCAAAAATACAAATAAACTGCTTGAAATAAGAAAAGAAACAAATAAAAATAAATCAAAAATAGTAATGCTTGCAGAGGAAGATATCACAAGAGATATTGTAACATATCTAACAGACAGGCAAATGACAGTATGGGTAAAAGCACAAGCAGAAACAACCGGCGAAGTTTCCGCATTAACAATGGCAATATCGGGAGCACACGGCATTGTTTGTGACGACCCTGCAAATGTATATGAAATACTGAATAAATATTTCACATCTACAACAGTAACCCGTGCACCTCAAATTATAGGACACAGAGGAGTGCCAAGCTTGAAGCCTGAAAATACACTTGAAGGCGCTATTGAAGCGTATAAACAAGGCGCGGATATGATAGAGCTTGATATTTATTTAACAACAGACAATGTAATTGTAATAAACCATGATGCGGTAACATCTCATTACAACAAACATCTTCAAGTAGAAAATTGCACATATTCGCAGCTCAAAGAATTGACGTACAACGGGCACGACAAAATACATATGCCCACACTTGAAGATTTTATAAAAGAATTTAAAGGCAAAGATATGATTCTTGTTATAGAGATTAAGAGTAACAAAGTTGCTATAATTGAGCCTTTAAAAGAACTCATTGACAAGTATGACTTCTACGGACAAAGCTATGTAATCACATTTGAACATACTAATCAGCTGAAATATATGCAGCAGTATTATCCGGAAATGCCGGTCGGCTTTCTCACAAACTCAACGTATACAGGTAAAAGTACGTTGACAAATATTATTAAAACTGTTGGTAAGTATAACTCCGGTTATAATCCTGCATATGCGAGCTACGGAGCATCGTATATAAGAGCGTCGCTTTTCCGAGGAATAACGACAAGACCATGGACAGTAAATGATAAGAGCAGTGTGTACAATTGTATTTTCGACGGTCATGCCGCCATTACCACCGACCATTGTCAATGGACAGGAGATATGATAGAAAAAATAACATTTGACCATGTAAATGTCGCACAATGTTACGCAGATAACAAGGTTCAATTAAGCGTGCAACAACAAAATCATAAAAGAGAAGTAAGTGAATTAGAAAAAAATGTGAAATATCACATTTTAAGCGGTCAAGAATACGCAAGTATAGATGGTTCGGAGATTACTTTCACAGCGGCCGGAAAAGTTGTGTTATTGGCAGAGTATGCACAGATTATTGATGGAGTATACACTTTCTTTTCTGAGCCGATGACTTTGACAGTTTATTCTGATGCAATAGAAGCAGAGTTTAATGCGGCACAAGATACAGATAATTTCTTTGAAAAGAATATAGTATTAATTGTTGCCGCTGTAGTAGTAATTGCGGCAGTGACAACATACTTAGTAATAATGGTAAAGAAAAAAGACCATTGATTTACTAAAGATTTTTGTTGAGATTAACGGCGCCTGTCAAGCAGACATGACGCCGTTTTCGTTTTCATAAACGAGCAATATATCAGTTTCTGCACCTGTTTTTGCATTGATATAGACAAAAACAGGATGACCTGATACGGTGCCTTTGAATTCATAAGCCAAATATTCTCCGCCGTAATTATCAGGCATAACAACTTTTCGTACTGAATCGACTTTTAAATGAGAACTGAGCAAGGCTTGAGCATCTTCTTTTGATATAGAAGCTTTGCTGATACGATCGGAACTGATGTTGTGAGAACCTATATACATGTGAGCTTCGTATGCTATTGGGGTACCGTTGTCCAAAGCAATTTTGACTTTGACAGAGTCAGGATAGTAGAGAACGCCGTTCTTTTCGTAGGCATATGTCACAGTCACTGTGTCTTCGTCAGCAGAGTAGATGCTTTCTTTCATATTTTTCATGCCCAAAGATTTGAGAAAACTTTTGCCGGCTTCGATACCTTGCTCGGGAGTCAGATTGATATTGCCGATTTCTCGCGAAATCATCATGGAATATAAATGGCCGCCTTTTTTTGTGATGTCGATATGAGCGCTGATGTTTTCGGGGCAATCAAGTTTAAAGCACCAAGTGTCAATTTTTTGAAGCGAATTTTCGCCGCAATACTCGACATTTATTTGCTCTGCGGGGCAAGAACAAATTTTGCTGAAATGTTTTGTCGCCTTGCCGCGGCAATCCTCGCGGTCCATATCATAGCCGACAAGACCTTTTGGCTCGCTGTTTGACATATGTGCTGAAAATTTGCCATTGTATGTCAATTTTGGATAATCTGTGAAAGGATCGCTCATTCTTTGCAAAGTTTTTTTGCCGACTTTACCCCAAGTATATGAATTGTTCGTAATGTCTTCTCCCAAGGCGGAAATAATGCCTGTTAAGTCTTGTGCATAACCGTATAAAGAAGAAAGCGTTTCGTATTCTTTCTCGGTAAGTTTGCCTGCATCTGTTGCTCTGTGGCTCCAAGAGTCTGCGATGTCGCTGAGTTGCACAAGATAATTTGAAATTTTCTCTGTGGAATGCTGCTCTATTGGCAGGGATGCCAGACACGATTCTGCTTGAGCAGAACACATTGCTGCTCTTTCTAACATTACGGAAACGGTGGAGGGGGTGCCCGCCGCCATCGCTTTTAAAAGATAGTTTTCTGCTTGATTTACATAATCAGACATATCTGTAAAAGTACGTTGGTATTGTTGTTGCATAATTTGGTCGTTTTTGTTAGCTTTGATATTAAAATATATACCGTAAGCCGCAAGACCTACAAGCATAAAGCAAACTAAAAAAGATTTTAATAATTTATTCATTCGGTTATCCCTTCTTTTGTAATTAAAATGCAAATATATTTTGCGCAAGCAAAACTTATAATATGCCAAAAATTTTCTGCTTTTATTTGGAATAAATCTATGTTAAAATGAAACAAATTTAGCTTATCGTGCGGAGGTTTATACAGGTGAAAATTTTGCGTGCTTTGTGCAAAGGCACAACGGCATTTTTGGTTATTGCAATAATTCTTTTGGTATGTTGTGAAAGCGTGAGTTTTGCAGCTAATGTACCTGTGTTTTCGGTTGATGAAGTTTCCTCCATGTCCGGCAAAACGGTTGATGTTGATATAAAAGTCAGTGACAATCCGGGATTTAATGCTTTGAAATTGAAAGTTGAGTATGATAATACTGTACTGAAACTTAAATCAGCAACAAGCATTGGTATTGCTCAAAATATGATGTTTACAACATCACAAAGCAGTGATACCACACCTTATGTGTTAGTGTGGGCGAGTGCCTCAAATGTAACAGGGGACGGTAAAATAGCAACATTAACATTTGAAGTTGTTAAAGATACAACAGCTCCGAATACTGCGATTGACTTGCAATGTGATTTTTGCTCTGATCAAAACGGTAAAAATTTAGGAGCCAAGATTACTCCCGGTAAAGTAACAATAATGAATAATTCTGCTGTTTCTGTTCAAACTCCTGCAATAGAAAATCCCGATTATTCTATTTTAGAAAAAGAAAAAGGCGGCAAAATATTATATTGGTGGGTATTTATAGTTATTCCGATACCTGTAATTATAGTTGCCGTTATTATGATTGTTATGCTTATCAAAAGGAAAAAATAAAGGAGGTTTGTTATGAAGAAAGTTATTTCTGCTGTTTTATTTTTATGTCTATCTCTGTCGTATATATTAATGGGACCCATAAATCAAAAAAGTTATGCAGGCGTATATACACAGGATTATGTGTCAGGAGATGTAGATAAAAATGGTGTGGTGAACGGCAGAGATGCTGTTATGCTGATGCAATATTTGGCAGAATGGGATGTATCGGCATATAAACCTGCTTCAGATGCAAATTGCGATAACTTAATAGACGGTAATGACCTCACGATGATATTACAAGACTTGGCAGAATGGGATATTACATATCCCAAAAGAGAAAACATACCGGCTGTTGACTCCGGAGATTATAATAACCAGGTCAGTGATTATTCTTTATCTTACGGCGGTACGGATGCCTTGGGTAGAGAACTCAGCACTCAATCTAAAGTCGGCGGCGTTCAAAAAGATAAATATGTAGGTATTTTCTACTTCTTGTGGCTTGGAGCACACGGCTCGGGACTTTATGATAATACAGAAATTGTAAATACATATTCGGATGCATTGTCAAATACAAGCAGATGGGGTGGTGTCGGAGCCGCACACTTTTGGGGAAAACCTTTATTTGGCTACTATTCAGCGAATGATGCGTGGGTACTTCGTAAACATGTTCAAATGCTTACAGATGCAGATGTTGATTTTGTGGTGTTTGATACTACAAATGCTACGGGAACTTCAACAAACTCCGGTTTTACAAGCAATGGCGGTGGTAACAATACTTATATTGCAGCTGCTTTGGCATTTACACAGATTCTTGATGAATATTACAAAAAAGGCTGGGATGTACCGAAGGTTGCTTTTTATACACATTCTAATTCGGCAAACGCAATGCAAGTTATATATCAAGAGTTTTACAGAGCTCATCCCGAGTATTCGCATTTGTGGTTCAATTGGTGGACCGATACATCGGGAAATAATGCTAAGCCCATGATTGTAGGCGAGTCTGCGTACGCAAGTACCGAGGTAAAGAATTTCTTTCGTATAAAAGAAAGCCAATGGCCAAACACATCAGCGAAAAGCAATGATGGTTTCCCTTGGATGGAGTTTAATTATCGTCTTTTGAAAAACAGCTCTGTGTACACTTCTCCGATTGATGGTAAATCTGTAATGAATGTTTCTATTGCTCAACATAATGATACATGTGAAATGAGTGCCGGAGCATGGTATAACAGTGAAGACAGAGTAAGAAGCTATAATTCAAGCCATAAGTGGAATTACAGAAATAAAAATTACACGACAGGCATACCTGCTGTAAATTACGGATTTAACTTCATGGAGCAATGGGATTTTGCACTTTCAAAAGATCCTGATGTTATATTTATCACCGGATGGAATGAATGGATTGCTCAAAGACAAAGTTCCACAATATACAGTAAAATATGTTTTGTTGATTGTGCCAGCATCGAGGCCAGTCGAGATGCGGAGCCGATGTCGGGGGGATACGGAGATAACTATTATATGCTTATGATGGATTATATCCGCAAATTTAAAGGTACGGAGAAGAATGTGGAAGTTGACAGCAATGTTTCCGTAAATGTCAGCGGTGGATTCAGTCAATGGGATTATGTCAGAGCATATTATAAGGATTTTGATAATGATATAGTAAACAGAGACCATACACATTATCAGACATATATAAACAAAACAGGCAGAAATGACATTGTAGAGGCTAAAGTGTGCAACGATGCAAATAATATTTATTTCTTTGTGAAAACTGCTTCTGCGATGACGACACCTACAGGCACAAATTGGATGAATTTGTTTATTTCAACAGGTGCATCTGACGGCTGGAATGGTTATAATTACCAGCTTAACTGTAAAGCGCCGACAAACAATACGGCATATCTCGGTAAGTTGGCTGACAGAGATACATATTCGGTGGTGTCAATGTCAAATGTATCTTGTAAAATCTCGGGAAATTATATGATGGTTTCTATACCGAAATCGGCTCTCGGTATTACAGGAAACAACTTTGAAATACAGTTTAAGTGGAGTGATAATTGCGAGACAGGCAATTTTGACTCTTTCTATACAGACGGAGATGCAGCGCCTATCGGTCGTGCTAACTTCGTATATTCAGTATAAATAATGAGGGATTAAGGAGGCTTTATTATGGCAAATATTAAAATATGTCTTGATGCAGGTCATTATGGTAAATATAACCGTTCACCTGCAGTACCGGAGTATTATGAATCCGATATGAACTGGAAACTTCATCTCATGCTTAAAACAAGACTTGAAGAATATGAGGGAGTGGAGGTAATTCAAACAAGAGAAGATCAAGAGACGGATAAGGCTCTTTTTGACAGAGGTTGTATGTCTGAAGGTTGCGACTTGTTTTTGTCAATTCACTCAAATGCAGTTGATGACTTTGTACACGAGGATGTTGATTATCCAAAGTCAATAGTTCAGCTTGACGGCAGAGGCGATAAGCTCGGTCAGATGCTCGGCGAATGTGTTAAAGAACTTATGGATACAAAGCAAGATGTTTTGTTGTTTAAGCGTGAACGAAACGGTGGCGAGTACTACGGTGTTTTAAGAGGTGCGGCGGCAGTAAATACCATGGGTATAATATTGGAACACAGTTTCCATACAAATACAAGAGCGACGATGTGGCTCTTGGACGATAATAATCTTGCGAAAGCCGCAAAAGCTGAAGCAGAGGTTATCGCTAAATATTTCGGATTAAAAAAGAAGGCTTGAAAAGTGCAATATTCTACGGAAAGTTGCGGCAAGTATCGTCTGGTCGTGTTCGATTTGGATGATACTCTTGCTGCTGTAGGTAAATCGGTTTTAGAACAAAATGTCAATTTGCTTAAACAAATAGCAAAAACAGGTGCTAAAATAGCAATATGTTCAGGTAAACCTGTGTACTATTTGTGTGGCTTTATGCGCCAAGTAGGTATCAATGATGCTATTTTGGTAGGAGAAAACGGCGGAGTTATTCAATTCGGTGTTGATTTGCCGCCGGTTAAGTTTTTGTTTTCGCCCCATTCGGCAGAAGCTGACAGTGAAATTGCCTTTTTGAAAAAAGAATTTGACAAAATTCTTCCTGATACATGGTACCAGCCAAATCAAGTAGGATTGACTCCTTTTCCTAAAAATGACGAGGAGTTTGAAATATTTCAGCGCTGTATTGACGAAAATAAAGATAATATTAAACACTTGACAGTATACAGACATTGCGATTCAATTGATATTACACCATCTGAAATTACAAAATACACAGGTCTTGAGTATCTCGGTAAGGTGATAGGGATTAATCCCGGAGAAACCATAGCGGTGGGAGATGGCGTGAATGATTACCCAATGTTTCAGTATGCAGGGTATACTGTAGGAGTAAATGTAAAAAATCCTGAGGCGGTGCGAGTAAATTTCCGTACAATAAATGACGCACTGCAACACATTATAAGTATTTTGAAGTGAGGAGGAGAAAGTAAGTTGTATATTTGTGCGCTTGTAGGTGCCAGCGGTACCGGCAAAAGTTATCGTGCCATAAGAGTTGCGAAAGAACACAATATAGAATATATAATTGATGATGGTCTCCTTATCAGAGGTAACGGTGTTGTTGCGGGTAAATCGGCGAAACGCGAAAAGACGAGAGTGGGAGCTGTAAAAACTGCTGTTTTTTCAAGTGACAGCCATGTTTTTGAAGTGGTTGAAGCTTTAAAAGAAAACAAGGTGGAGCGCTTGCTTATTCTCGGCACGTCTGACGGAATGGTTTTGAAAATAGCCAAGCGACTTGGTCTTCATGGTATTGACGAGACTGTTTATATACAAGACATTTCGAGTGAATATGAGATACAACAGGCTTTAAATATTCGCAGAACGGAGGGAAAACATGTTATTCCCGTGCCAACTTTAGAGCTTAAAAAGGACTTTTCGGGATATATGCTTGACCCGCTTAATATTCTGCGAAGAAAGGGTCTTGGCGAATATGAGACTTTGGGTGAAAAATCGGTTATCAGGCCTACTTTTAGTTATCTTGGCAGATATACAATTTCTGACTATACAATTTATCAGCTCGTTGAACATGTTACAAAAAAGTGCGAGGCAGTAGCTAATATTACGCGTTTCAGGGCAGAAAAGTCAGAAGATGGTATTAGAATAGAAATGGACCTCGTTTTGTACTATGGGTATAAAATTGCAAAGATATTCAAAGAAATACGAAGGGCGCTTTCTCAAGAAATAGAAACCATGACTTCTTTAAATGTGTCGGGTGTGGCTCTTACGGTTAAAAGCCTTGCTCTTAAAGCGGATTATAAAAATAAAAATGAGGATTTTGAATCAGTATGAAAGAAACAATTTATACAATTCCTGTAAATGAAGCGTTTGAGACACCGTGTGAGTGTCCCATGTGCAAATTGGAAAACAGATTTGAAAATGACAGAGTTAATTATTATCTCGGACCTTCTTTGATGGAGCCGGATAATAGAATTGAAACGAACGAAAGCGGTTTTTGCGCCAAACACTTTGCGCTGATGTATGACACGAGAGCTAACAGACTTGGTCTCGGCCTCATAATACATACTCATATGCACGAGCAAAACGAAAAAATTGCAAAATTGGCAAAATCAGCAGGAGATGGTGACGGCAGTAGCAAGAAAGGCTTTTTTGCATCGCTCAAAGGTGGCGGAGATAATGCAAAAGCAGCAGATAATCTTGTAAAATATGTAGAAGAGCAACAAAAAGAATGCTGTATATGCAGAGATCTCGTTAAAACAATGGAGCGATACTGTGAAGTAATTACATATATGTATTTTGCTGAAAAAGATTTTCGTACACGATTTGATGCCGGCTTGGGTTTTTGTATGCCTCACTTTAAAATGCTTATTGAAGCGGCCAAGAAAAACCTTTTTGGCTCAAGACAAGAAGAGTTTTTAGGCACGCTTGTCAAAATGCAAATTGCCAACCTTAAACGCATTGAAGATGAAGTTGAGTGGTTTACCAAAAAGTTCGATTACAGAAACAAAGATGCTGATTGGGGTAACTCACGAGATGCTGTGTCAAGAAGCATAGAAAAACTTACAGGAATTACAGGACTTGAAAAATGAAAATAACAGCGGTAGAGAAACAAAACGAATACGGACTTTCCGTTGTGGAAATACGCGGCTGTGAAGAATTTGAAACTGCCCACATATTTGAATGCGGGCAGTGTTTTCGTTGGAATTTTTTGCCTGACGGCAATGGTGGCGGCGATTTGTTTTTCGGTGTTGCGGGCGGAAAGGCGGCGGCTGTTTCTACTTTTTGCGAGAATGGCAAAAAAGTTATTACGATTGCAAATTCTACATTGCAAGATTTTAATGACTTTTGGTATGATTATTTTGATTTTGGGCGTGATTACAGCTGTGTTATAAGTGAGTTGAGTGGAAAAGATTCACATTTGAAACAGGCTACTGAGTTTGGCAAGGGTATAAGAATATTGCGCCAAGAAAAGTTTGAAACTTTAATATCTTTTATTTTATCGGCAAACAACAATATACCGAGAATAAAGGGTTGCGTTGAAAAAATTTGTCGTGATTATGGTAATAAAATAGAGATTAGTGATGCTTTCAAGCTGTATTTAAAAGAAAAAACGGACGCAGAGGTGGGAGAAGTGCATGCCTTTCCGTCGTGTGAGCAACTTTTGAATGTGAAAGCAGATGATTACAGTGCGTGTTGCAAGGCCGGCTACAGATGTGCGTATTTAGAAAAAACTGTAGCGATTTATATGGAACATCCGGAGTTGTTAACTAATGCTTCGCAGGGTGAGTCAACACTTAGTGAGGCGAGAGGGCTTGTAAAAAGCTTTTGCGGGGTAGGGCCAAAAGTCGCTGATTGTATTTTGCTGTTTGCCGGATTGAGAACCGACGTTTTCCCTGTGGATGTTTGGGTACGCCGAGTGCTTGAGGATTTGTATTTTCACAGAGAAGTTTCACAAAAAGAAGCGGAAAGTTTTGCTGCGGAATATTTCGGAGATTTGGCAGGTTTTGCACAACAATACCTTTTTTATTCTATGAGAGAAAACAGTAAGTGAGATTTTCAGCCAAAATTTGAAAAAATGACAGAAAATTTGTTGTATTGTCCAAATATTTTCTGTTATAATTCGCAAAATTAACTGAAAATCCTATACTAAAGGAAGTTTTATCGGTTTCGGACAGCTTTTTGAAATAAAATTTTCTGTCAAAACTTCAAAAAATGGCTGAAATTTCTCATGCTGAATGTAAGATTTTCAGCCAAAATTTGAAAAAATGACAGAAAATTTATGGTGTATGGTTGATGTATTAAAAATATAATTAAATTTACCGGTTGACTTTAGCAGAATAAAGTGCTAATATAGCAAAGCGCTAAAATATTAAGGCGAAGAGTATTAGAAATTCTATTATAAGAAAGGAAAGAATTAATATGAAAAAAATTTCAGTTGTAATTGCAGCAATTTTACTTGTATGTATGGTATTTTCTGTTGCATGTCAGAAAGAAGACGAAGGATCAAAAAATAATTTCGGTAAGGAGCTCCTTACATATGCTTCACAGCTCGATGCTTTGAACGGACTTAAAAAAGGTGATGCTGACATCGCTGTTATCGACTCCGTTATGGCAGGTTACTATATGAATGACACAGATTCATTCAAAGATTACCAAGTGTTGGAGAACGTAGTTTTGGCTGAAGAAAAATACGGTATTGCAGCTAAAAAAGGCAATGATGCTTTGATGTCAAAAATTAACGAAGCTCTTATCGGACTTGTTGATACAGATTACAAAACAATCGCTGCTACATATGGTCTTACAACAGAGCTTTTAGTTAAGGCTGATACAAAGAATCCTCTTGAAGCTGCAAGCGATGAATCATGGAACAAAGTTGTTACAGCAAAGAAAATAGTTGTAGGTTATACATTGTTTGCTCCTATCGCATATAACGAAGGCGATGGCGAAAACGCTGTACTTAAGGGCTTTGATATTGATTTGGCAAAAGCTGTTGTTAATTACTTAAATGCAAAATATGAGGCAGAAATTGCAGTTGAATTTATGATAATCGATTGGAATTCAAAAGAAGCTCTCTTGGAGAACGGTACAATCGACCTTGTATGGAACGGTATGACAATTACACCTGAAAGAGAAGCAGGCATGTCAATTTCAGTTCCTTATCTCGCTAACAAGCAAGTTGCTGTTATAGCAAAAGCTAACAGTGAGAAATATAAGAGCGCTAACTACGATGAGTTTGTAAAAGCTACAAAAGACGCAGTTATCGTTGTAGAAAAAGGTTCAGCAGGCGAAGGCGTTGTAGTTCCTTCTGAAGAATAATAAACAATAAACCAAACATTAAAGGACGGTTGTATATTTATATAGAACCGTCCTGATTATATTTAATAAAGGAAAGTAACAGATTTATGGATTTTTGGGGAATGATTTATGACTTATGTATCGGCTTCGGTGTAACACTGAAGCTTTTTGCTCTAACATTGGTATTTTCTATACCGTTAGGGTTTGTTTTGGCATTTATGTCTATGTCAAAGATTAAACCGATCAGTTTGATAACAAAGCTGTTTATATGGGTGATAAGAGGAACCCCGCTTTTACTTCAATGCTTGATAGTAACATTTGTGCCATCTATGTTATTTGGTATACCGAATAAAGATTTCAAGGAGTTTTTAGGACTTGAAACGATGGCAGATTTACAATTCATGTTTGTATTGTTTGCTTTTGTAGTAAACTATGCGTGTTATTTCTCTGTTATAATAGAAGGCGGTATAAAAAATATTTCCGTCGGACAACATGAAGCCGGCAAAGTTCTCGGCATGACAAAATGGCAAATATTCAGACATGTTGTTCTAATGCAAGTTGTACGCAAAATTACAGCTCCTATGAGCAACGAGATAATTACGCTCGTAAAAGACACGGCATTGGCAAGGGCTTTGAGTGTAATAGAAATAATTGCCGTTGCATTTGAAAAAGTTAATAAATATGCGGTGCTCTCTCCGTTGTTATATTCGTGCTTGTTCTATTTGGCGTTTAGCGGTTTGCTCACACTTCTTTTCTACTATGTAGAGAAAAAATTGAGCTATTACTCTGTTTAAGAAGTGAGGTAGATTTTATGAATATGCTTGAAGTGAAAAATATCAGAAAATCATTCGGACAGCAAGAAGTTCTTAAAGGTGTTTCTTTCTCCTTGAAACAGGGAGAGGTACTTGTAATAATCGGTTCTTCGGGAAGCGGTAAAACGACGCTTTTGAGATGCCTCAATTTTTTAGAAACACCGGACGGAGGCAGTATATATGTAAACGACAAAGAAGTTTTTGCTGCTGACAGCGGAGAAAAACTCAGTGATGCACAGTTGAGAGACAGACGCCTTCATTTTGGCCTTGTATTTCAATCTTTTAATTTGTTTCCTCAACATGATGTTCTTAAAAATGTGACACTTGCTCCGACTTTGTACAGAACAACTGAGTTGAAAAAGAAAAAAGCACCTAAAAGTGAAATAAAAGCAGCTAAAGCTGAAATTATAGAGCAAGGCGAGAAGCTTATCGACATGGTAGGACTTTCAGAAAAACTTCATGAGTATCCGTGCAGACTTTCCGGAGGACAACAACAACGTGTTGCAATAGCAAGGGCACTTGCATTAAACCCTGATATTTTGTGCTTTGATGAACCGACATCGGCGCTTGATCCTGAACTTACAGGTGAAGTTTTGAGAGTAATTCGCTCTCTTAAAGAGCAGGGAAGAACGATGGTTGTCGTTACGCACGAAATGGAATTTGCGCGCGGCGTTGCTGATCGTGTTATTTACATGGCTGACGGCGTTATCGAAGAAGAAGGTACTCCTGAAGAAGTTTTCGGCAATCCGAAATCTGAAAAAACAAAGACTTTTTTAGCAGCCGGATTTAATAAATAATGATTATTATATAAATTGTGAGGGCAAATATGAACGACGATAAAGCAAGAACTCAAGAGAAAGAAAAGTTATATGAAGCTATATTGAAGCTTAAAACAATTGAAGATTGCGATAAATTTTTTGAAGACCTTTGCACAATAAATGAAATCAATGCTATGGCTCAAAGACTTGATGTTGCTGTTCTTTTAAAACAAGGAGAGACTTTCAATAACATTGTTGAAAAAACAGGTGCATCCACAGCTACTATTTCAAGAGTAAATAAATGCTTAAAATACGGCTCGGGTGGATATGATATTGTTTTGAAAGATAAATAATCATATTTTTGATTGTGTGAAAACTTTAAATGTGCTATTATATATAGCGCTATGCAGTTTGATATTTAAAGAAAGGTCGGTATAGATTATGGATTATGTAGAAGCAGCTTCAGCATTGGGAGAAGCAATAAGAAACAGCGTTGAATTTCAAGCTTGGCAGAGTGCAGAGCTTGCAATGCTTCAAGATGAGAAAGCACAGACACTTATGAGTGATTTTAAGGATCTTCAAATGAAACTCGTTCATGCATCACGTGATGATATGGATAAGGACGAGCTTGAAAAGATTCGTGATGTTCTTATGGACAAGCAAAAAGAACTCAATGAATATGAAGTTACTAAGAATTATTTTGATGGCAAGAAGGGCTTTGAGACAATGATGCGTACAGTTAATGACATCATTTCACATTTCCTTCAAGGTGACAACGGCGGATGCAGCGGCAGCTGTTCTACTTGCAGCGGTTGTCATTAACAGATAGTCTTATTTAAAGACGAGAGGAGAATTTATCGTGGCAGAACCAACCCCGATGATGCGACAATTTCTTGAGATAAAGGAGCGGTGCAAAGACTGCATCCTTTTCTTTCGTCTTGGGGACTTTTATGAGATGTTCTTTGAAGATGCCGAAGTTGCATCGAGAGAACTTGAACTTGTATTAACAGGAAAAGATTGCGGGCTGGCAGAACGTGCGCCTATGTGTGGCGTACCGTTTCATGCCGCCCTTTCCTATATAAGCAGACTTGTATCCAAAGGTTATAAGGTTGCAGTTTGTGAGCAGATGGAGGATCCGGCGCTTGCAAAAGGCATTGTAAAAAGAGATATAGTTCGTATTTATACACCGGGTACTGTGACAGATGAGCAAATGCTTTCTCAAAAACGCAATAATTTTATCGCAGCAATATTTGAGTTTCGCAGTATGTATGGTTTGGCGTGCGCTGATATTACGACAGGGGAAATGTATATAACATCTCTTACTGTAGGCAGTACATATAATCATTTAGCTAATGAAATTGCGAGATTTGCTCCTTCTGAGATTATAATTAATTCACAATCTCTCTCTATTCAAAAAATTAAAAACTTTGCCGCTGTATTAGGCAATTCGTATGTTGCAAGTGCTGATGAGAACTTGTTTGATTATGAAAGCGGTAAAAAGTATATTAACGACATACATTTAAACGGTGATAAAAAAATATCTCTTCAGCAACTTTTGAAGGATGAACTTGCTGTAAGAGCGTGTGGCGCATTGATGTCGTATATAGAAGATACACAAAAAATGAATCTTTCAAATCAAATTACTGCAACTCATTACAGAGTTGACGAGTATATGGCAATTGATGCTTCATCACGTCGCAATCTTGAAATAACAGAGACATTAAGAGATAAAAATAAAAAAGGCTCGCTTTTGTGGGTTTTGGACAAGACGGTAACTTCAATGGGTGGTAGGACATTAAAAAAATGGCTTGAACAACCGCTTATTGATGTAGATGCTATAAATGACAGGCTTGATGCTGTGGCAGAGCTTAAAGACGCTTTTATACTTAGAAGTGAGTTAAGAGAATTGCTTTCGGGTGTGTATGACATGGAGAGAATTGCAGGTAAAATTTTTCTCGGCACATGCAATGCTCGTGATATGGTTTCGCTTCGTCAATCTGCAGCAAAACTTCCGTATATTAAAGAAACTCTTTCCGGTTGCAATACGGCACTGTTAAAGGTGCTTAATCAAGAAACAGACAGTCTCGCTGATGTGTGGGAGCTCTTGGATAAGGCAATTGCAGATGATCCGCCGGTTCATTTAAAAGAGGGCGGTTTAATTAAAACAGGATATAACCAAGAAGTTGATGAGTGCAGAGAAGCTTCCGTCAATGGTAAAACTTGGCTCACAGAGTTAGAAGCAAAAGAAAGAGAAGAAACGGGCATCAAAAACCTGAAAATCAGCTTTAATAAGGTTTTTGGATATTACATAGATGTTACCAAATCATATCTGCACCTTGTGCCGCCGCATTATATCAGAAAACAAACTCTTGTTAATAACGAGAGATTTATAACTGACGAGCTTAAAAAGATGGAGGATACGATTTTAGGAGCAGAGGAGAGATTGACTCGTCTTGAATTTGAAGTATTTTGTCGTATTCGTGAATATGTTCTTGCTCAAGCAGAGCGCTTGAGAATGACCGCGAGTGCTATAGCTAAGCTTGATGCTCTTTGCGCTTATGCGGAGACTGCTGACAGAGAAAATTATTGCAGACCTCAAATGTCCGGCGGTGAATCTACGGAGATTTCAATAAAAGACGGTCGCCATCCTGTTGTGGAGAAAATGAACGCGAGCGGCGAATTTATACCAAACGATGTTCTTTTGGATTGTGATGAGAATTTATTGCTTGTTATAACGGGACCGAATATGGCGGGTAAATCCACTTATATGAGACAAGTAGCACTCACAATTTTGATGGCGCAGGCGGGCTCTTTTGTACCGGCATCGGAGGCTAAAATTTCAATAGTGGATAAACTGTTTACGAGAGTGGGAGCTTCTGACGATTTGGCATCGGGTCAAAGTACATTTATGGTAGAGATGAGCGAGGTTGCGAATATTCTTTCAAATGCAACTCCAAGGAGCTTTTTGATCCTTGACGAGATAGGCAGGGGAACGAGTACATTTGACGGACTCAGTATTGCGTGGTCGGTACTTGAATACATTTCTCATACTTTAAAGAGCAGAGCTATGTTTGCGACGCATTACCATGAACTTACCGAATTAGAGGGCAGTGTGCCCGGAGTAAAAAATTATTGCGTCGATGTTAAGAAAAAAGGCGATGATATAGTCTTTTTAAGAAAAATGAAGCGTGGAGGTGCTGACGGCAGTTATGGTATTTCCGTAGCGGCATTGGCAGGTATTCCCAAGGTAGTAACACTTCGCGCAAAGGAAATATTGCAGCAACTTGAAGAGCAAGACGGCAAGAACGGCGGTAAAAAGTCTAAAACCAAAAGCAAGGCTTCGCCATCTGCGCAGAGTAGCGAAAATCAGCTCGATTTGCTTTCGTTTACTGCGAATTCGGTAATGCAAGATGAAATAATAAGTGAGCTTAAGGGGCTCGATGTGCAGTCTTTGACACCTATAGAGGCACTTAATATTCTGTATCGCCTAAACCAAAAGGCTGAGAAGAGAATTTAACAGGAGAGGAAATATATGGCAACGAGAGTTATTCCGTATGAAGATATAGAAAAACAAAATTATTATATGCAATGTGTGCGCGATGTGAATTTGGGTAAAGCAGAAAAGCCTATTGCGTGCATAAAGACATTCGGCTGTCAGATGAACGAACATGATTCGGAGAAAATTGCCGGTATGGTTGAGCGCATGGGTTACCACATTGTGCCTGATGAAATTGAAGGCAAATATGACGGACAGATATGCGATTTGATAGTTTTTAATACTTGTTGTATACGCGAAAATGCTGAAGAAAAGGTTTTCGGTCATATAGGAGCCCTTAAAGGTGCCAAGCGCACAAAGCCTGAAATGATAACGGTTGTGTGCGGTTGTATGACTGAGCAACCTCATATTATTGATGAAATAAATAAAAAATATAAAAATGTTGACGTTTTGTTTGGCACACATAATTTGCACAGATTGCCTGAATTTGTTTATAATTCCATTTTTAACAATTGTCGTGTGTGCGAGATTTCTCACACAGAGGGCGAAGTTGCAGAGGGCTTGCCGATAAAGCGTGACAGCAATTTCAAGGCATGGGTTACAATTATGTACGGATGTAATAATTTCTGTACATATTGCATTGTGCCGTATGTCAGAGGCAGAGAACGCAGCAGAAAGATGTCTGATATCTTAAATGAAATAGAAAGTTTGGCTGCAAGCGGCGTCAGAGAAATTACACTTTTGGGACAAAATGTAAATTCGTACGGCAAGGATTTGACGGAAAATGACGGTTGCCGCAGTTTTGCTGATTTACTTACGGCTATTTGTGAAAAAATCGAGGGAACGGGTCTTAAAAGAATTCGCTTTATGACATCACATCCGAAGGATTTATCTGATGAACTTATTGATGTTATGGCAAAATATCCTGCGGTATGCAAGCAGCTTCATTTGCCCGTACAGGCAGGCAGTACGGCGATTTTAAACAAAATGAACCGTAGATATACAAAAGAGTCGTATTTAGCTTTAGTGGAGCGCATAAGAGCAAAAATGCCCGATATAGTGCTTTCTACAGATATAATAGTAGGTTTTCCTGAAGAAACACCTGCGGATTTTGAAGAAACACTTGATTTAGTGACGAAAGTTCAATATGATATGGCGTATACTTTCATTTATTCTCCGAGAGTTGGCACGCCTGCTGCAAAGAATCCAAATCAGGTGCCTGAGGATGAAGTCAAGGCACATTTCGGCAGACTTGTTGAACTTCAAAATTCTATTGACAGGAAGAAAAATGAAGTTATGGTTGGTACAACTGTAGAGGTGCTTTGTGAAGGCTTCAGCCGCACAAACATAAATCGCTTCACAGGACGTACGGAGGGTAATAAAATTGTGAATTTCACATCGGATATAAAAAATTGCCGTGAGGCAGCCGGTAAATTTGTTAAAGTATATATAGACAGCGCTCAAACTTGGTCTTTGGACGGACACGCTGTTGAATGGGAGGATTAATTATGTATCAATCTATTTTAAATTTTAAAGACACGCAGATTGCGATTAAGCAAGTTAAGGATTATTTCCAAAAAGAGTTGGCTGCGGCTTTGAATTTGATGCGTGTTACGGCACCGCTTATGGTAACACCTGAGTCAGGATTGAATGACCGATTAAACGGCACAGAGCGACCCGTTCAGTTTGATTTACTTGAAACCGGCTCAGATGTACAGATAGTACAGTCTTTGGCTAAATGGAAACGCTTTGCTCTCGGTAAATACGGATTTGAACCGGGAGAGGGTTTGTATACAGATATGAATGCCATTCGCCGCGACGAAAAGGCTGACAACATTCACTCTATCTATGTTGATCAATGGGATTGGGAGCTTGTTATAAATAAATCAGACCGTAATTTGGACACATTAAAAGCTACTGTTTGCAAAATATATAAAGCCTTAAAGTCTACAGAAATATACATACGCAATTTGCACCCTGAGCTTACAAAGGGAATGAACGGCTTCGCACTCCCTGAAGAGATTACTTTTATAACATCACAAGAGTTAGAAGATATGTATCCGGGAAAAACAGGAAAAGAAAGAGAAACACTTTTCACTAAAGAACACGGAGCAGTTTGTCTTATGCAAATTGGCGATAAACTTCGTTCGGGTATGCCGCACGACGGTCGTTCGCCCGACTATGATGATTGGAAATATAATTGTGATATTTTATTGTATTATCCTGTGCTTGATATTGCTTTGGAAATTTCCAGTATGGGCATAAGAGTTGACGAAAACTCTCTTGCTGAGCAGCTTGAAAAATCCGGCTGTAATGACAGACGAGAGTTACCTTTTCATAAAGCTATATTAGAATGCCGCCTCCCATATACTATAGGCGGCGGCATAGGTCAATCTCGTCTTTGCATGTATTTCCTCGGCAAATTGCATATCGGAGAAGTACATGTTTCCGTATGGCCTCAAGAGCAAGAAGCAAAGCTCAAAGAGCAAGGTTGCCTTCTCCTTTGATAATTAAAGGAGAATTCTCGCTATCGGGATTTATTGAAAATCTACGGTTGCATTACCTTTTTCATCATAAACAACAGCTTCTTTATCAAGGATAAGCTCGTTTATAGCTTTAAAATATTCTTTTATCGAGCTGTAAGTGGGCTTGTAAGAAGCTATAATGTCTTTGGCGATTGCCGCATCATCTTTTAATAAAGTTGCGGCAACCCATAATTGTAACTTTGCAGAATTCATGCAAAATCTTTCGGGATTTTTCATATAATAGTCAACGCTGTGACAGACACCGACAGCGCCTGCAGCATTAAGTTGTACACCGGGCATAACTTCTGTAATATCACCGAAATCAGAGGAAGAAGCACCCCAATCGCTATAGTGAAACTCTACTTTGTCTGCACCAACCAAATCAGCACAGCACTGTTCAACTACTTTCATAAATTTGGGATCGTGTACTTCCGGAGAATAACCGGGTCTGTCGTGAATTTCTACTTGAGCTCCCATCGCTAAAGCAGCTCCGGCAAGAGCTCTGTTTATTTTTCGGTTCTCATGTTTTATTGCAGCAACGCTTCTACCGCGAATATATGTCTCAATGGGCATTTCATCAGGAATGATGTTTACGGCAGTTGTAACACCTTTCATAATGGGGTGAAAGCGTATATGGTCATCATCTACAAAAGTTTCTCTTAAAGCATTGCACGCTTGAAGCCCTAACATTGCGGCGTATTGAGCATTTACACCAATATGAGCAGCACAACCTGCGTGAGCGGCACGCCCTTTGTATTTTATAGTTTTAGCCATACAGCCATTAAAACCATAACTGCATTTATATTCTATGCCGTCTTCGTTGGTGTTGACATGTACCAAAATAGCCAAATCGACATCATCAAAGAAACCTCTGTGCATAAATTCTGTTTTGCCGCCTATATAAGAAATAATACCTTTTTTTCTCAGCTCCTCACGGAACTCCAATTGTATCATTTCTTCTGCCGGAGTTGCCATGAGTCTTATTTTACCGCATAATCCCTCTAAAGCACCGGGCATTTTTAAAGCGGCCGCAATACCAAGTAAAGCAGCTCCTTGAGCATTATGTCCGCAAGCATGAGACATACCGTTGACAGCTTCAATGTGACCCGATATGTCAAGAGCATCAAGCTCGCCGATTATGCAAAGCATAGGTCCAGGCTTGCCTGTATCCACTTCAGTATAAAAGCCGGGTATATTACCGGCTTTTATAAGTGTGTAGCCAAGCTCTGTGAATTTTTCGGAAAGGTAGCTGTCTGCTTCCCATTCTGTAAAACCCGTTTGAGGATGTGCCCACAACCAACGCTCTGCATCAAGCATGAGCTGTTTGTTTAATTCAACATTTTTAATAATCTGTTCTTTCATTTTAGTCATCATATCCATAAACAACAATGTTCTCGGCCACTGTTTGTGTATTGTGTGTCCAAACTCTGAAGTAACCATAATCTTCAACAAGAGCTTTACCTACAAATGCCATTTTATTTGAATGATCAAATACTGCCATCCAATCGAGGTCTGTATCTAATTTGATTGTACAAATAAGATGTAAATCACCGGATGAAGTTGTCATAAAATATTTTATCATATCGCCGTCATCGACTACAGTTATTTTATGTTTTTCATTCATAGGCTCGGGTAAGTCAAAAGTCGCTAAAGGAACTTGGTTCCAGTTGTTGGTTTTGATGTTTATGCCGGCGTATAGATGCGCTTTCGTTCCGTGTTGAAAAGCTAACCACACTCCGCCGTCGTAAGTGGGCTTCTGGTCGGAAGCCGGTAGTCGCGCTCCCACAAAAGTGGCCAGCCACGGCAATTCGTCATCCGGAGTAAATGGAATCGTTAAATCCATATGTAACTCAAATTGATCGTAAGACCAACCTGTCTCATATTCATAATCAGATTCGTTGTCGCCCCAACCGCTTACACCTGTGTCATATCCTTCTAAAGTAGAAACTTTTTCAGGCTTTTTAGCAGGGATAGCTGCTTTTGTTGACGGTTTTTCGTAAAGATTCATATAATTAGATGTTGTCATATTGCTTGCGCTCGGTCTGTATGCAAAAACAACATTTCCGGCAGGCTCTCTGAATGGTTGTTGGCCGGCTACTTCCTCTGTACCGGTTTTACATTGTATTCTCGCGTCACTACCATGGTCATAGCGCAAATAAACTTCGCCGCCCAAATCTTCACTTGCCATCATATAAACGTGTGTGGGGTTGCCGTTTGCGTCCGGGTTTACGAAAATTATGTCACCGGCTTTGAAATCATGTAATTTATCTAACTTTTCAAAATCATGATCTCTAAAAAGTTTTTCTAAATCACAACCGTTTATATAAGGTTGATCTGTAAATCCTGCTCGGAATAATATCCAAGATACCAATCTGTCACACGCAACATATCTTTCATCAGGATTGATGGCTTCGTTAGGGTTGAGCGCAGCCCAATTGTAGCACGGATTTATATGGGCATTACCATATTTAAAATTGTTGTCACGTGCAAAATTTGTGATAGTCTGAGCTTCAGCCATAAGTTTGTCTACAAGTTGATCATATGTCATACATCCCGTATTAGGTATGATAAACATAGTGCAAATTATTGCGACACATAAAAATTTAGCAATTAATTTTTTCATTGTTTTTACCTCCTTGTGTTTTTACTTGATTTAATTAATAAAACTATAGAAATTATCAAAAATACAACGAGAACTCCCACGCAAATGAGAACAGCTGTCCAAAAATTGCCGGATGTAGAATCCGTATTGCCGGAAACTTTTGCTGTTGCATCGGATGATGCAGCAGAAACGGAAACCGTGGGGCTGATTTGTGCTGATGGTGTAGATACTGCCGGTTGAGTAGGTACTTGTGTAGGTACAGACGTAGGCGCTAAAGTAGGAGCCTGAGTGGGTGCGGCAGTTTCCGTAGGCACAGGAGCTTTGTTTACAGTGATTCTTATGTAATTGTCGCTCTTTTTTGCCTGGTATACACCGTCTGTACTGCGAACAGCCGTTATGTTGGCCTTTCCTTCGCCTACGGCTATAAGTTTGTCTCCTTTTATACGGATAACACTATTGTCATTTGTCTCAAAATATATCTTTCCTGAACCGCTTCCGCCTGACGCTGTCAAAGATGTAATTTCGTCACCTACAGTAAGAGTGGTCGGCAAGTTGCCTATAATCAGCTCGTCCGGTTGACTGATTAATGTCATTTTTTGTCCGGCTCCTTTTTCGAGCTTGTAATATGTAGCTACGGCATTTGCAGTCTCATCTGCAAGTTTTTTGAGATTTTCGCTTTTGGACAGAAATGCAAGGTCGCTTTGGTTACTCATGAAACCGTGCTCTATTATCATAGCAGGTACATTTACTGCTGTAGCATAACGAATTATGCCGTAATAATCTGAAGGGGCTCCGTTTGGATATGTATAATCTTCATCTGTTAATCTTGTTTTTATACCTCGTTTTTTTAATCCGTACTTTTCAAAACCATTAAGAATGTTCTCGGCAATTGCCCTTGTAGCCTTTTCGCCTTCGGACAAGTAGTTGCCTGTATGAATGAAAATTTCCGTACCGCCCCAGTAAGCTGCGTTTTCCAAAGAATTCATGTGAAGAGAAATCATTAAATCCGCCTTTAAATCTCCGGCCATAGTGGCGCGAGTGCACAAGCTCATAGAGGAATCATCATAACGAGTAAGATAAACTTTGACTCCTTTATATTGAGAAAGACTTTCATATAAGTGGTTGGCTACCGTATTGTTAAGATCTTTTTCGTAGATAGTTTTGCCGTTTAATTTACCTTCTGAACCCATGTCGTTTGCACCGTGTCCCGGGTCAAGAACTATAACCAAATCTTCTTCTGCGAAAACAGGCAAGACAGCAGACATTAGTAAAATCAATATTAAAAATAATGATACTGTTTTTTTGAAAAACATTTAAAATATCTCCCTTGATTTTATATTAATACTCTTTTGAATTATATCATAATTTCTTGATTAATGTAAACAACCCGTGTTATTAAAGACGGGTTGTTTTGAATCAGTATTATTTTATGCTTTCTTTGAGTTTTTCCCAAACTTTCACCATTGCATAAGTATCCAATTTGCAATAATTAAGTAAATCAGTACGCGCTTTTTTTTGCTCTTCGGGGGGCATTTTGGCGATTAGAGGGAAAATTGTCATTGCCTCGCTGCCGTTGTGAACTCCTTCTAAATTATGATAATCGAGAGAAGGGTCGTCAGGGAACAATGCAGGCAATACACTCTTTATGGAATAGCTGCCGCCCATGGCGCGATTATAATAGTAACCTGATTGAAAAGGTGCAAGTAAATCGCGTATATTATCATGAATGTTCATTAAGTGTTCAGCTAAATCCGGGAAAGTCTCGGCAAGCTCCTTTATTCGTCCGCACTCAAAAGATTTGTTGTAGGCAGTGACACAAACGTTCTTCGGAATGTCTTCGCACAGCTTTTGGGCAAGTGCTCTTCTGGGATCAGTGCCTGATTCTGCGAGGAACTCTTTGTGCATAAGCTCTCCGCCCTCTTTCTCGATATAATGTAAAGAGTATTGAAAAGTGATTTGAGCATACGGCTTAGTACCTATAAATTGAGGCACGATAGGCTGCATGCTTTCAAAATCGAGGAAATAAATAGGGTAGGAGAGTGTACTTAAAAAATCGCGTACACCTTCTTTATCTACATAAGGTTCGTCTATTTTTTCTGCTTCAAATTGCATTTGGCGAAGTTGGTGTTTGTTTTTTATAACTCCGCGGGCAAGTAAATCCTCAAAAGATAAAAGTCCGTCGTTATAATATTCAAATTTTTTGCTTGAAGCCAAGCGGTATAAATCAAACACGGACGGTTCGGGCAAATTGCGAGAACAATATTTCCAAAAACCGCATTTGTACGGCTCGTGGCAGTTTTTGGTAAGCGGAAAAGCGGGCTCCGTTTCAAGTTCGATGAGTTGTTCGGCTTTTTCGATTACAGTCGGAACATTATATATTTCTGCGGCAACTGCTTGTGATACATCTGTGACGCAAAACAAACGGCGAACGTCTAACTTTCCGTTAAATACATAGTTGCTGTTAATGTTGACAAGATATGTACCGGTGACATTTATACCTGAATTTTCCAATACATATTTTTGATAAGCTATATCAGAAATGTAAACGGGTTTGACATGGGTGGAGCTTTTGACTTCATATATTGCGTAGCCACCGTTTTGTGCTCTTAAAATATCAACGGCGCAATAAAGACCGTTGTATTCGAAGGAAGCTTCGCATATTACAGGAGTTGATTTTGCGATTTCTGTTTTTGTTAATTCTATCATTTTTGATAAATCGAGATTATTGCCGCTCTCGTCATAAGAGGTGACTTCGACAAACTTTCCGAAGAGGCCCATGGCAAGATCTCCGACATCATTGCCTTTTTCCATACGGGCAAGTGCGCTGTCGTCGGAAATGAATTCTTCGGGTTTGTTTTTTCTCATCCACGCTATTTTAGGGCATTGGTGGATTTCGCAATATTTTGATTTGGATAAAAACATGATAACGACCACTCCTTGTAACCGAATGATTGTAGCACTGACATGTGAGTTTTGCAAATTTGTATTCCCATATCAGATTTAATATGTTATAATCAAAGTAATGTCATCAATTTTAATATTGATTTTTAAAAAACATGGAGGAAATTATTTATGAAGAAACTTAAAAAAGTTTTAGCTATCGTAATTTGTGCGGCAGTTGTTTTTTCTTTAGTCGGATGTAGCGACGAGAAAGAAAGCGGCTCAAATTTAATTATCAGTTCTCCTTCTGCAAAACCTACAGAGGCTCCTACAGCAAAGGCTACTGATGAAGCAACAAATGCTCCTACGGGAGATGTTCCGTCGCCTACTGCAAAACCTACAGAGGGTGAAACAGCTGAACCTACTGAGGATAACACTTCAGAACCTACAGCGAGCTCTACGGCTAAACCGACAAACAAGCCTACAGCTAAACCTACAAATCAATCGACATCAAAAGTAGATGTTTCTATTGCTGCTTTGCCTGATTCAATTGATTTTCCTGAGGCAGGTTATTCAGATAAAATTTTGAGAATCGAAGAGCATACAGGAGTTAACATTGGTAACTACAATTTGAGTAAAGTTACAAAAATTGTTGTTTACTACGGTGCTGATGCTAATGCTGACATTAGTAGTCACAAGATTCATCTTAATGATGCTGATTATAATAAGATTTCATCTAAAAATCTTGAAAGCAGTAACGGTAACGGTTGGGCAACCGGTGTCAGAGCAGTAGAATTAACAGTTAGTTCATCTTACAGCGGAGACCTTTATTTAACAAAGGATGAACCCGGACACCAAATTGCAATCAGCAAGATTGAAATATACGGCAGCGGTATCTCTGCTTCTACACCTACACCTGTTCCTTCTCAAGTTCCTCAAGGTAACAACTCGGCAATTGTAAACAAGATTATCGAAGAAGCAAAGATTATTACTGAGTTTACAAAGAAGAACGGATTCAAATATGGTAATGCAACTATAAATCCTGCCCTTAACTGGAAAGACCTTAATGCTGCAACAGCTATTGATCCTAATGAAAAGTTAACAGCTTGTGATAGACTTGTAGGATGGGTACTTTACAGAGCCGGATTTACTAATCATCAACGTTCTTTAGAGGGTGCAGATCTTTATGATATTTTTGCTGAATGTAAATTTACAAAAATTACAGATGTAAGTAAGCTCCAAACAGGAGATATTTGTTTCACAGATACAAACGGTGACAGAAGTCCTGATCACGTTTTCATTGTTGCAAGTAATAACCTTGGCGGTAATGTATATTTGCGTTATGACCATGGTAGTGATGCAAGAATTCAATGTAAAAAAGGTACAGAGGTAACTCCCGGCAAACAACCTTTCAAAGAGGGTATCGGTGGATTTGTTCATGCATACAGACCTAACGATAAATATATGCCGAAGGCAGATGAGTACAACTCATTGCTTGTTGCTCCTTCAAAAACAGTGGCAACACCTTCAAACAATACTACAACAGTAATTGATGCAGGTGCTTACAATACAAACGGTGGTTGGGGAACAAGTAAACCTTCTTATAAATATACTCCCGGAAGCACTTATAAGCAATTTGAATTCCATATAACAGGTCTTAAAGTGACATCTCGTAATGATGGTGCTTATTGGAATAACTGCTATGTTGGTGCAAGATTACCTTCTCTTGAAAATGATGCCAGCGCAAGTGGCGGTGTATGGCTCGGTTTTTCACCCAGCAATATAGCTTATGTTTATGCAGGTATAAACCCGATTAAAAACAACTGGAACGAAATTCCTTTGGCAGCTATCCAACTTCCTGAAGCAATGACATCTGCTCATAAGATAATAGTTACTGATGACGGTGAAGTTATCAGATATTATATGGTAAGATCAAACAATACAAAAGTTTTGATTTGCTCAATAGTATTTAACAATACTATCGGTATGATGGCTGTTTATGGCTCAACAGCTGCACCTTATGATTCTAACCCTATAGATCCGTATCCGATTTACAGACCTGTAGATAACAAACTTATCTATTGGGGCCCCGGTGAGGCAGGAAATTCAGGCTATTTCAAAGTTTGGTCTCATAATGCAACTGCATCAGCTACAAAAGTAGAAATTAAAGGTGCTAAATAAAAAGCAGATACAAATAATTGACGGAGGAATTTATTTATGAATAAACTAAAAAAAGTTTTGGCAATGATAATATGTTCTGTAATGGTTTTTTCGTTAGTAGGATGCGGTGGCAGCTCAGATGATAATTCTGATGCTCCCTCTGCAAGTGATAACGGAGAAGCTACACAAGATCCGAATGCTACACCGAAACCGATAACACTTGAAACTGCAATTGATATTAATAAGTTGTCTGATGCTAAGAAATTCTCTGAAGCAGGATATTCAGACAAAATTTTAAAACTCGACAGCAAAGAAGGCGTATGCATCGGTAAATATGACTTGAGCAAATACGACAGAATTGTTGTTTCTTACAGTGGTGATGCAAGTGCTCCTATGGCTCTTCACCAAATGTATCTCAAAGATGCAAAAGGTAATGTAATTGCTTCTAAGTACCTCGCAAATAATGAGGACGGCAGTTGGGTAAATGCTGTAAGAGATGTTGAGATAACATTTAACTCTTCATATAATGGTGATATTTATTTGTCAAAGAGTGATTATGCACACAGTGCGGCTGTAAGTAAAATCGTGTTATATTGCGGTGGAGCAACACAAACTACTCAAAAGTATTTCCAAGGAACTCAAGCTGAGCTCGTAGAAAGAATTCTTAAAGAGGCACAAACTGTAACTGATTTTGCAAGAGATAAGAAATTTAAGTACGGACACGCATCAATCAACCCCGGTATTAACTGGGCTGAGCTTGATACAAAAAAAGCAATCAAACCCAGCGAAAGACTTTCGAGTTGTGACCGTCTCGTTGACTGGGTTCTTTACAGATGCGGTTTTACCAATCAAAAGTATAATAACGGATACGTTGTTGGGGAAGTAAAAGCATGGGTTGAGTCTATGGGATTTGAAAAAATCACTGATGTATCTAAACTCAAAGCAGGAGATATCGTTTTCACCGGTAATTTTAGTGATCCGGGACCGGGACACGTATTTATTTGTGCCAGTGAAAATCTCGGCGGCAATGTATATTTACGTTATGACCACGGTAGTGATGAAAGAATTCAATGTAAAAAAGGTAGTGAGGTAACTCCCGGCAAACAGCCTTTCAAAGAGACCATTACCGGTATGTTTTATGCATACAGACCTGTTGTATAACATTTAACAATTAATAAAAATGCGGCTGTGAAGACAGCGTGAAAGAAAAAGAGGTTACATATGATATGATATGTAACCTCTTTTTTTTACTACGGAAAGTTGGTCGCTCGCCGTTGGTTTGATAACAGATGAATTTTCAGCTGTTTTTTGAAATTTTAACAGAAAATTTGTGGTAAGCGGAGTGAATTTTCAGCTGTTTTTCTGAATTTTAACAGAAAATTTTGGGTAAGCGAAGTGGATTTTCAGCTGTTTTTTGAATTTTTAACAGAAAATCTTGAGCTTCAGATGGGTTTGTAGTGTTAAAACTTGAAATAATAACGAATTTTCAGCCGTTTTTCTGAATTTTAACAGAAAATTTGTGGTAAGCGAAGTGAATTTTCAGCCGTTTTCTTGAAATTTAACAGAAAATCTCAGTAAATAAAAATTGTTTCTATAAGCAACAACCTTGATACTATTACAAAGTAACACAAAAGTAACACCATATTTTCTGACTTTCTGCTATAATGAAAGCGTTGGGAGGATGTTACCACATGGAATTTAAAGACAATCTGAAAAAACTGAGAACAGAAAAAGGCCTGACACAGGCACAGCTGGCGGAAAAGTTGTTTGTAAGTCGCAGTACAGTTGCGAAATGGGAAAATGGTCTTGGCTTGCCCAGTCCTGAATCTATGGCTGCATTAGAAGAATTATTTGAAGTTACTGCTGCGGATATGGCAACTAAAGAACCGGAAAATGTAATTGTGCAGAAAAACAAAAAAATGCATCTTGTGTTTAAAATTTTTGGTTGCTTAGCTGTTAGTATACTAATTATTGCTTTGTTCTTTCTCCCATATGCAATTCAAAGAGGTGACTATGGTTTTACACCGGATATGGCTGCCGGTGTTTGGGCTGATGAAGAATATATTGATACAGGCGATTATAGAATTTACTACTTTGACTTTGAAGGTGATTTGGAAGATGGTCGCCACTGGAGTGATGTGCAGGCTTGGATAATTGTTGAAAAACATTTTTGGGGATGCACTGTTGAAAATGAAAAAGCGCAGATGAATGTGATTACAAAGGACAATTATGTTGTTGGTCACCTCTATTCTATCAAAGGTGAAAATGGCTATTACAATTTGATCGATGCAACATATCGAATCAGCTTTGAGAATTCGGATAAATTTGTAAGCGAATATGACTCGGATGAATTGCTTTGCGCTACATCTGTTAATATACTTGATGAGGAATATGAACTCCGAGAAGGATTCTTTTTCACTACTCAGGAGCCGGTCTCGTTTTTTCAAATCGGTGACTCATTGTATAATGTAATAGGGCAATAGAGCTAAGTTGGATTATAACGGCATTAACTTATGAAAACGGCAGGTAAGGAAGATTCTTACTGCCGTTTTATGATTTCATAATGCTCAGTAATTTTTTTCATTACTTTTTTATAAGCGCGTTTGACGTTGAAAAGCGCTTTCGGGAAATGCTTCGAGCTTGATTTGTTTTCTGCACTTTTTCTCTCCAAAATGCAGTGATATACTAAAAGTAGACACCCACTAAAAATTCTATGGACAACATTTTTAATAAAGGTTACACTTGAGTTAAAAATGGAAAATGCTATAAATTACAAGATAAACATGCACATTTTTTATCAAATAAATATGTACAAATTTAAGTTCACTCTTCTTCGGCGCGGTAGAAATTTTGCAGTCGATAAGATTTCCCTTTAATGGTTACAACTGTTGCATGGTGTAACAGT
>JBGVNN010000056.1:0-19708 GCA_045125595.1 Candidatus Egerieisoma sp. | reverse complement strand
ACGATGAGTACCGAGAAAATCCGGTGGAGATAATGAGGAGGGCACACCTGTTCCCATTCCGAACACAGCAGTTAAGCTCCTAGATGCAGACAATAGTTAGATGGTGACGTCTTGTGAAGATATGTATCCGCCGGTATTTATTCCTCCTTAGCTCAGTGGTAGAGCAATCGGCTGTTAACCGATCGGTCGTTGGTTCAAGTCCAACAGGGGGAGCCAAAAACCTCGTTCGAAAGAACGAGGTTTTTTTTTCTGTTATTTGACGATTTTGATTTACTGTTGTATTATTGATTAATTAATAATTATCTTTTTAGAGGTGTCTATATGGTTAAGCATATTATTTTATGGAAACTTAAAGAGGAATATAATAATATTTCTGTTAAACAGGGTATTAAAGATGGTCTTGAGGGATTAATGGGAAAAATTCCGGGACTTGTAGAAATTAAGGTGCAGATTGACTCTTTGGAGTCATCTAATGCCGATGTTATGCTTTATTCTGTTTTTGAAGATGAAACTTCATTAAAGGGTTATGCAGTACATCCTGAACATGTTTTTGTTGCTGATACATATGTAAGACCTTTTACGCAGACACGATTGTGTCTTGATTTTGAAATAATTTGATAGTTGTTTCTATAGATGGTCTTGGTTTCAGAGGGAGAAGCTAAATTGGGATGCCTTTTTGAATTTATTTTTGAATTGCTGTTAGAGCTTATTTTAAATATTTATTTATATTTAATGACGCTGATTGTACCCAAAGAAAATATTACATTGAAAACTATGAAGAAAATCAAAGTCATTGTAAAAGTTTTTGCTGTAATATTGTTTGTAACATTAATTGTTGGTTTGGTATTAATGTTTTCAGATGTTCATTCGTTAGAAACTATAGGTAAAATTATGTTTTTTGTGTCGATTGGATTAATAGTGGCACAAGTAATTGCAGGGATTATAACTAGAGTCGTATCGAAATAAAGTGTTTAATATGTTAATTAGTTAACAGATAATGTTTTTTTTTGCCAGATGCGCAGGTGACGGTACTTTATTCTGTTAATAAAAAATATTATCTTGCTGTTAATGATGTTGATGGTTCAATATGCGATGAATTAATTGCTCAAAACGACACTAAAATTCTCAAAATGCTTACTATGTGGAAAATTGGTGGTGTGGATTTGTCAGCATACAATTTCCGTAGAGCACTTGTTGAATTGAATCAAGAGAACAACAATGCAGAGATGGTTTTGCAGGGAAAAGATTCTTTGATTGTGAAAAAATTATCAGTAACTATGTCGTAATATTGTTTTTTTGTGATATAATATAAGAAATATTAATAAATGGAGGTAATTGTTATGAAATATGTATGCGATGTTTGCGGCTATGTTTACGATGAAGCTGAGGGCGATCCTGATAACGGCATTGCGCCCGGCACAAAATGGGAAGATGTTCCGGAGGATTTTACTTGTCCTTTGTGCGGCGTAGGCAAAGATGAATTTTCAGAGGAATAATTAATTATTAAAAAAGCTGTGGCAAACAGCTTTTTTTTTGTTGTCTCATATGATAGAATAAGACATTATTAATTTTACTCGGAGGTAGTGTATGAAGAAAAAGCTTTCCGGCCGTTTTTGGTTAGCACTTACACTTTTTAGTTTAATAGGTCAAGTTGCATGGGTAATTGAAAACATGTATTTTAATGTATTCATGTACGAAATGTTTAATGCCACAGCGGCTGACATATCTATGATGGTGGCGGCATCTGCGATTGCAGCAACGCTTACAACAGTTTTCATGGGGCCACTTTCTGATAGAATAGGCAAAAGAAAGCTTTTTATGTGTGGAGGTTATATACTGTGGGGTATTTCAATTTTTAGTTTCACTCTGCTTAGAGTTGATTTTATTGAAAAAATATTCCCCATGACTGTATCTGCAGCATCTCTTGGTGTGACACTTACTATTATAATGGACTGCGTGATGACGTTCTTTGGTTCAACTGCCAATGACGCAGCGTTCAATGCTTGGCTTACGGACTCGACTGACGAAAGTAATCGCGGTGCGGCAGAAGGCATCAATGCAATGATGCCACTTGTTGCGATTCTTGTTGTTTTCGGCGGATTTATGTTTTTTGATTTGTCAAAGCCGTCAAGCTGGACAATGATTTATACAATAATAGGCGCAGTTGTTATACTTATCGGTATTTTAGGTATTTTCTTAATTAAAGATCCTGATATTGAACCTACCAAAACAGGTTATTTTTATAATATTTTCTATGGTTTCAGACCATCTACAATATCTAAGAATGTACCTTTGTATTTGATTTTGATTGTATTTGCGATATTCAATATATCAATTCAAATTTTTATGCCATATCTTATTCTTTATTATGAGAAATCATTGGGTATGACAGATTATGTTTTGATAATGGCACCTGCAATAATCGTTGCTTCAGTTGTTACTGCTTTGTGGGGAAAAGTTTATGATAAAAAAGGCTTCAAGTTTTCGGCTCTTATTTCTGTTGCATGGCTTGCGATAGGATACATAATTCTTTTCTTAACAAAGACTACTGTGCCTGTTTTCATAGGCTCACTCTTTATGATGAGCGGTTACCTCTCAGGAATGGCTGTTTTCGGTGCTTCTATTCGTGATTACACGCCTGTCGGAAAGGCGGGCATGTTCCAGGGCTTGCGTATTTTCTCTCAAGTTCTTATTCCGGGAGTTATTGGTCCTGCAATCGGTGCGGCTGTTTTAAAGAATGCAGAAAAAATTATTAACAATGATGGTACAGAGTCTTTCTTGCCTAATGAGAAAATATTCATTGCGGCTTTGGTCGCAGCAGTCGTTTTGTTGCCTCTTTTGCTGTTTGTTTTCACAAAGCTCAGACCTAAGACAGAAAAGCTCGAAACTCCTTTTGAAGAGGAGTTAAAAAAAAAATTAGCGGCTGACGACAAGAATATTCCGTGGGATGAATATCCGCGCCCGCAAATGCGCAGAGATTCTTATTTATGTCTCAACGGCAAATGGGATTTAAAGATAACAAATAATGATAAAGTGAAATATGACGGTGAGATACTGGTACCATTCCCTGTAGAGTCAAGACTTTCGGGGGTTGAACTTGAAGTAGGCAAAAAAGATTTGCTTACATACACAAGGTCATTTGCTTTGCCGTCGGATTTCAAAAAAGATAAGGTTCTTTTGCACTTTGGTGCAGTTGACCAAATATGCGAAGTGTTAATAAACGGAAATATTGTCGGCTCACATAGAGGCGGCTATATTCCGTTTGTTTTTGATATTACGGATTTTTGCCAAAATGACGAAAATACACTTGTTGTTAAAGTGAGTGACCCACTTGATTTAGAGCTTCCGTATGGCAAGCAATGCAAAAAAAGAGGTGGAATGTGGTACACTCCTACAAGTGGTATTTGGCAGACGGTTTGGCTTGAAAGTGTAAGTAATGATGCAATTGAAAATATTAAAATAACACCGTCTTTAACGGAGGCTGTTGTAGAAGTTACCGGTGGCAGTGCTGAAAAAACCATATTATTTGAAGGCAAGGTAATAAAATTTAATGGCGACATTGCTAAAATTACCCCTGATGAGCCTGAATTATGGTCACCCGAGAACCCGAAACTTTATGAGTTTGAGGTTGTTTCCGGAGAGGATAGAGTAAAGTCATATTTTGCTCTTCGTACAGTTTCAATAGAAGGCAATCGCATATTGCTTAACGGCAGGCCGTATTTCTTTAACGGACTTCTTGACCAAGGCTATTTCAGTGACGGTATTTTCTTGCCGGCTACGCCAAAAGGCTTTGAATTTGACATTATTACAATGAAAAAGCTTGGCTTTAATATGCTCAGAAAGCACATTAAGATTGAGCCGATGTTGTTCTATTATTACTGTGATAAATACGGCATGATAGTTTTCCAAGATTTGGTAAACAGCGGTAAATATAATTTTATTATTGATACTGCATGGCCGACAATAGGTAAGAGAAGCGGCATTAAACATTCCGCATCTGCATACCGCAGAGAAAATTTTGAAACTACCGCTGCGGAAACGCTGTCGCTCTTGTACAACTGTCCGTGTGTGTTCTACTACACATTATTTAATGAGGGCTGGGGTCAATATGATGCAGAAAGACTTTATGATCATTTTAAAGCAATGGACAGCACACGTGTTTGGGATGCTACTTCGGGATGGTTCCAAACTGGTAAGAGCGATGTTTTGAGTGAACATATTTATTTTAAGCCTTTAAAACTTAAAAATGACGGCAGACCATTGGTTTTATCTGAGTTCGGTGGATATTCTCTCGGTGTTACAGGTCATATATTTAATACCTCAAATGCATACGGCTATAAGTTCTTTACAGAACAATCAAAATTTGAAGATGCTATGGAGGCTCTTTATTTTAACGAGGTTATTCCTGCAATAAAAAATAACGGTTTGTGTGCAACCGTTCTTACACAAGTAAGTGATGTAGAAGACGAAACGAACGGACTTGTAACGTATGACCGTCAAGTTGTTAAAATTGACAGTGGTAGAATGCAGTTAATCTGCAATGCTGTTTATGAGGCTTTTAATGAAGTATCGCGTTGATGATAACAAAAAAATAAACGATTTAGAAGGCAAACAGCCGGCGTATATGCAGTTGTACTTACAAATAAGAAAAGATATTGTAAGCGGTGCATATAGTTATGGTGCAAAGTTGCCTTCTAAAAGGATACTTGCAGAGGAAGCAGGCGTAAGTGTTATTACTGTAGAACACACTTATGCAATTCTCTGTGATGAAGGTTATGTTGAATCGAGACAGCGAAGCGGATATTTTGTTATTTATAAAGAAAAAGATTTTATTTCTGTAGCAGAAAATGAATATACTAAAAAGCATAGCGAATATGATGTAAAGCGTGCTGAAAGTCACGCTACAAAGACTGTGATACCATATTCTGTGCTTGCAAAAACAATGAGAAAAGTAATGCTCGATTATGGTGAAAGTATTTTGGTAAAATCTCCAAATCATGGATGTTCTGAGCTTAGAAATGCAATTTCGCATTATCTTGTAAGAAGCAACGGCATTCTTGCTAAACCTGAGCAAATTATCATCGGATCGGGCGCGGAATATTTATATAGTCTTGTTATTCAATTGTTGGGTGCAGACAGGCTATATGCTATTGAGAATCCTTCTTATGAAAAAATCAGACAAGTATATACCGCTTGCGGTGTAAAATATGAAATGCTGAAAATGGGAAATGACGGCATAAAAAGCGGCGAGCTTGAACGTTCCGAAGCGACAGTACTGCATGTCACTCCGTTTAACAGCTATCCAAGTAACATAACTGCGAGCGTGTCAAAGAGAAACGAATACATTAAATGGGCGCAGCGCAGAAACGGCTATATTATTGAGGATAATTACGGCTCGGAGCTGACGCTTTCAACAAAGGTTGCAGACACAGTTTTTTCAATGACCGGCACGGAAAATGTGATATATATTAATACTTTCTCAAAAACAATTGCGCCGTCTATGCGTGTTGGTTATATGGTCTTGCCGGAGAAGCTTTTAGAAATTTTCCAGAAGAATTTAGGCTTTTACTCATGTACTGTGCCTGTTTTTGAGCAATATGTAATAGCTTCTTTAATTAACAGCGGTGATTTTGAGCGCCATATAAATAGGGCACGCAGAGAGGGCAGAAAACAATCTGGTTATATTTAATACTGTTGATTTGGATATTTTTGCATTATCAGTTGTGGTGTATTATACGTGTTGTCAAAAAACGAAACATACTTTTAAAGGAGTGCAAAAATAATGCAATATAAAAGAGTATTAACAATTCAAGATATATCATGTGTGGGACAGTGTTCACTTACTGTGGCACTTCCTATTTTGTCAGCTTGCGGACACGAAACGGCAGTTTTACCGTCAGCGGTGCTCTCGACACATACAGCAGGTTTCAGCGGATATACTTTTCGTGATCTTACTGAAGATATGCCGAAGATTAAAGACCATTGGATAAAAGAAAATATTAAATTTGATGCAATATATACAGGCTATCTTGGCAGTACAAAACAAATAGATTATGTAAGTGAATTCTTTAATGAAACGGGAAAGGCTGCTTGCATAAAAATTGTTGACCCTGCAATGGCAGATAATGGTAAACTCTATCCGGGATTTGATAATGATTTCGTGCAGGCAATGAAGAAGTTGTGCGGCGAGGCAGATTATCTTGTGCCGAATATTTCCGAAGCGTGTTTCTTGACAGATACAGAGTTTAAAACAGAATACTCACGCGATTATATTGATGCGTTGATCAGTAAAATGGTTGCCCTCGGTGCTAAAAACATTATTCTTACGGGCGTATCTTATGAAAAGGGCAAAACAGGCGTGGTTGTATTTGAAAACAGTATGTATTCATATTATGAGCATGAGCAAATTGCCGGCGGCTGTCATGGTACCGGTGATGTTTATGCTTCTGCATTTACAGGTGCTCTTTTAAAAGGCAAAGATGCGTATACTTCGGCTAAAATTGCTGCAGATTATGTTTTGGATTGTATCAGAGTAACACAAGATTGCGGCGAAAACGAAGAAAAGCACTGGTACGGCGCAAAATTCGAGCCTGTACTCTATAAATTAATACAGGCTTTGAACTAATTAATATTAAGTTTTAATGATTTGAATAAGTTGTTTTTGTAGTTATCCCCGGCAGGCGACCGATTTTGCCTGTCAGGGAACTTATTATATTTTGGGGCGCATCAATTGCAATACTGATAATTGATATGCCTTTTTCTCTGTATGGGATGCCCATACGTCCTATTATGTACGTGCTGTATTCGTGAAGCAATTTATTTAATGGCTCTACTGAGTCGGGATTTTCAACAATTACAGCAGCCACGGCAACACGAGTCTCTTCATTCATGGTAAATCCCCCTTATGCTTCTTTCTAAGATACCCTTCATTTTGGCAATGGCAGTACCGTAATTTGTAAACGGAACCCCGGCGTCATTTGCACACTTCATTCTATACATCACTTCACGCTCATTGAGCATACAACCACCGCAATGTAAAATTAAAGCATACTTTGATAAATCCTCCGGAAAGTCTCCGCCTGAGCTTGTCTCAATATTGAAGTTTTTGCCGGTGTATTTTTTCAGCCACGCAGGTATTTTTATTGTGCCGATGTCACCGCATTGTCTGTGATGTGTACAACCCTCTGAAATCAAAATTGTATCGCCATCTTTTAATTTGTCTATTGCTTCGATTCCTTTAACGGCAGTATCCAAAAATCCTTTATATCTTGCCATCAAAATCGAAAAAGATGTTAGCGGTATGTCTGCAGGTGTGAATTGGTCTGCAATATCAAAAACTTGACTGTCAGTAATAACAAGCGCAGGCTTTGTTGCCAATTTTTCAAAAGTTTCCTTTAATTGGTTTTCTTTTACAACTACAGCGATGGCATTCGAATCGATTATTTCACGAAGGACTAATTGTTGGGGGAGTATAAGTCGCCCTTTTGGTGCTGCACTGTCTATCGGTGTTACCATTATTACAATGTCGCCTTCGGAAATCAGGTCGCTCACAATTGGTTTGGGTGCTGATGATGACTTTGCCAATTTACCCAAAGTGTTTTTTAAATCTTCTATGCCTGAACCGTCAACCGCACTAACCATAACATAATTATTGTCTGCCGTCGCAAAGTCCAATTCGCCGGCGTCCTTCACAGCATCTATTTTGTTGTAAACAACCAAATACGGTATATTTTTGCTTTTTATTAAGTTTAAAAGCTCGCTGCCGGCAATATCCTTGCAATCTTTGTCAGTTACATCCACAACAATCACTGCAATATCTGTTTTGTTCAAGACCTGGCGTGTCTTTTTTACTCTTTGCTCACCCAAAATACCTTCGTCATCATATCCTGGTGTATCAATGAGCATAACAGGACCTATAGGTAAAAGCTCCATCGTTTTGAAAACAGGGTCAGTAGTTGTGCCTTTTATATCAGATACAACGGCAAGTTCCTGACCTGTTACAGCATTGAGCAAGCTTGATTTGCCGGCATTTCTTTTGCCGAAAAAAGCTATATGAGTTCTGTTTGCGGCAGGCGTATCGTTAAGTGCCATAAAACAACCTCCTGATTAAAATCTGAAATCTCTTATGCCTATGGCGATTTTTTCCAAATGGTCAGAACATATTAACTTAACCTTTTCTTTAGGTATGTTTTCAAGCTCTGCTTGTATTAAAGCCTCTCCGATAACGCGAGTTTCTTCTGATGCGTAATCCATTAAAAACTCTTTAAGAGTCATCAAAGCGTTGGGGTGGCAACAGTTTTGAATTTGACCTGATTTGCAAAGTGCCATAAAGCGGTCTCCTGTACGGCCTTCTCTGTAGCATGCTGTACAGAATGACGGAATATATCCCATTTCCATAAGCCAACGAACTACTTCGTCGAGTGTACGCTGATCTGATACATCAAACTGCTCTGTATCCGTGGGTCTTTGTTCCTGTGTATATCCGCCTACGGAAGTTCTTGAAGCACCGCTTATTTGTGAAACACCAAGACGAATAACTTTTTCTCTTACTGCTTGGCTTTCGCGTGTAGAAATAATCATTCCTGTATAGGGGACAGCGATACGAATCAAAGCACAAAGTTTTGCAAATATTTCGTCACTTATGCCGTTGTCAAATACAGTCGGGTCAATGTCAGAAGCTTTTTTGATTCTGGGAACACTTATAGTATGAGGACCTACACCATGAACAGCCTCCAGATGTTCCGCATGCATAAGAAGACCTGCAAACTCATACTTATACAGCTCGAGTCCGAAAAGTACGCCCAAACCAACATCGTCAATACCGCCTTGCATAGCACGGTCCATAGCCTCTGTGTGGTAGTTATAATCGTGCTTCGGGCCTGTGGGGTGGAGCTTGAGGTAGCTTTCTTTATGATATGTTTCTTGGAAAAGTATGTATGTACCTATGCCTGCATCTTTGAGTTTTTTGTAATTTTCAACGGTAGTTGCGGCAATATTTACATTTACTCTTCTTATTGCGCCGTTTTTGTGCTTAATTGAATAAATCGTATTTATGCACTCGAGTATGTATTCAATCGGGTTGTTTACGGGATCTTCGCCCGATTCTATGGCAAGGCGCTTATGTCCCATGTCTTGGAGAGCAATTACTTCGTTCTTAACTTCTTCTTGAGTCAGTTTTTTTCTCGGAATGGTTTTATTCTTCATATGATAAGGGCAATAAACACATCCGTTGACACAATAGTTAGAAAGATAAAGCGGTGCAAACATTACAATTCTGTTGCCGTAAAATGTCTTTTTTATATGCTCGGCCAATTTGTACATTTCTTCAATTTTCTCGGGAATTTCACACGCAAGCAAAACAGACGCTTCTCTGTGGTTGAGTCCTGTGCAGAATATTCCGTCTGCTGTTTTTCTCGGCTTTGCTTTTTCTAAAATACTGTCGATAAGCTCTATGTTGTTTTTGTTTTCTTCGGCGTATTTGAGCGTTTCGAGTATCTCGCCGTCGTTTATGAATTCGTCTGCTATTAATGATTTTGGGTCGTATTTGTACATAAATAATCTCCTCTTTCTATTGATATTGTATATCCTATTTTATTTATTCTTTCTTTTAACATTTCAAGATGTTCTGCGGCTTCGGCGCCTGAATGCAACTTGTTATTATAAAGCGTATATTTTTCTCGTGCGTCCTCGGGAGAAAGGTTGGGCATTATTACATTTGCGCCTGCTAAAATGCCTTTTTCGCGTCCTTCTTTGTCGAGTGTTCCCAATGCTGTTGTGGCCGGAATCAATGCCTTTGGCAACATCAGCCTCAAGAGTGCAATTAAGTAAATTGTTAAATTTACACTGCCGGCTTTGTGATTTGCAAAAGGTGTATCACAGTGGGGGATAAAAGGCCCTATACCAACCATGGCTGGGTTAAGTTCTTTTAAGAAAAGCATATCCTCGGCTATGTTTTCTGAGGTTTGAAAAGGTGAACCTACCATAAAACCGCTACCTGTTTGAAAGCCTGCTTTTTTTGAATCAAAAAGACATTGTTTTCTTGTTTCAAGCTTCATTGAGTCGGGGTGGAGCATACTGTAGTGGCTGTCGGTAGCTGTTTCGTGCCTTAACAAATATCTGTCAGCACCTGCATCGCGAAGCTTTCCGTAGCTTTCAAAACTTCGCTCGCCCAAAGAGAGTGTGACAGCAGAATCTTGGTACTTGGTTTTTAACTGCGATATGATATCGCAAAGTACTTCGTCTGTGAAAAACGGGTCTTCTCCACCTTGCATTACGAATGTTCTGAAGCCTATTTTGTGGCCTGTTTCGGCACATTTTAAAATTTCATCGGGAGTAAGCCTATATCGCTGTGCGTTTTTGTTGGAACATCTTATGCCGCAATACAAACAATCGTTTTTGCATATGTTGGAAATTTCGATAAGCCCGCGGATGAAAACTTTTTTGCCGTAATGTGATTCGCGAATTGCGCGTGCCTGTGTGAAAAGATACTCGGTCAAAGCTGAATCGAATTTATCTGAATTTATACCTTCAAGCAGCGTAATCCATTCTTTTTTTGTAAGAGCTTGAGTGTCTCGTAATTTGTCAATCAAGCTGTACATTTTTATCACCTCTTTTACAAAAACAAAAGCTCTATGCCGCAAGGAGCACAGAGCTTCATTAATAATTAAATGAAAAATTTATCTGTATCTTAATCTTGCGGCTCAGCAAATCTTTGCCGTCAGTAGAATCATATTGTTTTTGATGTTGTTCGCAGTAGGGAAAAGCCATCTGCTCACAGGAATATTTTAATCTATTGAAGATTGTTGTGTCAAGTCGTTTGTGTTAATTGATTTTCTGTTAAATATAGAAAAAACAACAGAAAATCACATGGACCGAACAAGAATTTTCTGTTGATATTTTAAAAAATGGCAGAAAATTAATCTTAAAAGTATATTACAAGAGTAATTTTAAAGGTTTTGATTATGTGTAAATAGAAATTTTCTGTTGAAATTGAAAATAATCACAGAAAATGCATTTGACTTTCTGTGATTTATTTAAATTTTAACAGAAAAAGTTTCTTCTATTTATTCTTGTATGGAGTTACAATATTTCCATCTGCTTCTTGAATACCGAAATATAATTCGATAAACAAATTACACAGATATTCATAATCAAAAACAGTTTTTGAAACATTTTCTTTATAATCGGTTGCATCAATAACCAATAAAGGTATTTGGTTTGTCTTTGCTATTTTGATTTTGTGTTGCAGTCTTGATTCGTATTCGAGTTTATCTCTGGTACCTGCAATTTCGATGAAGATTTGTTTTGGTCTTTTCAGTACGGAAATATGTCCGTTTATATCTTGCTTATAACTACTAAAAATACCAAAATCGGCACGTAGACTCGAGTTGGGATAAAATGGCTCTATACTATAACATAATCCACAATTTCTTAGACATAGTGATGCGAGAATTTCATTTTTTGATCTATATACCTCATTCCGAAGACCTATAAGATAGTTAGAAAATGTATTATTTAAATTTGAGTTGTTTTTGTGGCTTGCTTCTTTATATTCTCCCAAATGACGCTCGTCTTTTTGAAACATCGAAGAAGAAAACTTTGTTACTTTATTTGATATATAAATGTTTTCGTTTGCAGCATGCATTTCATTTGCGGTTATATTTTTTATTGTTTTAAAGTCTATACTAGCTTCGTTAGCGGATTTGACGGAATTGATACTATGACAGCTGATTTTTATGGCTTTTTGTAAATAATTACATTTGTTTGTGATTTCTGAAATTTTTTCAAGTATAAATTGTATTCTGAATTCATCTGAACTTTTGATCTTTGATTTGATTCCGGCAAAATCAATATAAGATACTGTATTGTTATATTCAACATATTTATTTTTTGCGTTTAAATGGCGTGAAGAAGTGTTTGTGTAGCGTATTTTAGCACTTTTATATTTATCCGGACATTCGGATAATAAATATTTCTTTTCTAATTCAAGACAAATATACTCATAAATGTAAGATTTGATTTGTCTTAGATTGTGTAGTCTGAAAGAATAATCAATGGATGTTTTTTTCATATATTCACACCTCCTTTTGTACAGTGATGATATATAAATTCTAACATACAAAAATTATTTCCCTGATTATTTCCCGAAAATTTTCATATTCATGGACAATCCTGAATAAACTTTGTAACAACAACATAAGGAGGCATCAGGTTCATGGATGGTCTGACAACAAAAGAGGCAGAGCAAAGATTAATAAAATACGGTAAAAATGTATTGGAACAACATAAAAAGAAATCCCCGATAATGCTGTTTTTGGGACAGTTTAAAGAAGTTATGACACTTATATTATTGGCGTGCACCGGAATTTCCGCATTTATGCAAGATTGGGTGGAAGCAATAGTTATGGTGGGAATTGTGGTCGTTAATGCAATAATGGGTTTTGTTCAGGAATACCGCACAGAAAAAACAATAGAAGCTTTGCGCTCTATGACAGCTTCTTACGCAAAAGTATTTCGTGACGGTAAAATAAAAGACATTAAAGCGGAAAATATAGTTCCCGGAGATGTGATTTACATAAAAAGCGGTGATATTGTACCGGCAGACGGAGTAGTAATAAATTCAGTTAGTCTCATGGTTGATGAAGCAATGCTTACGGGAGAATCGGTTGCAGTTGAAAAGAGCGAATTGCCGGGCTATGATAAAAAAGTTTACTCCGGCACACTCGTTTATAGCGGTTCGGCTACAGTTTCCGTTGAGCAAACAGGCATGAATACAAAAATGGGGAAAATTTCCGGCATGATACAACAAGTAAAAGAAGAAAGTACGCCGCTTCAAAAGAAGTTAGCTAAAATGGGTACATATATTTTGTTGGCATGTGCGTTTATATGCTTGGTTGTAACGGTTACGGGTATTGCAAGGGGAGAAGATATGATTAATATGCTTCTTACCGGCATAAGTCTCGCAGTAGCTGCCGTGCCTGAAGGGCTACCTGCAATAGTTACGATTTCCCTTGCGCTTGGTGTTCAAAGGATGGCGGCAAATAAAGCGCTTGTGCGGAGGCTTCCGGCTGTGGAAACACTTGGCAGTACCACTGTTATTTGCTCGGATAAAACGGGTACGCTCACTCAAAATAAAATGTCAGTCAGGCAGGTTTATAAATTGTCGGAAAAGTTGCCGCTCGTTTGTGCTTTGTGCAATAATTCTGCCGATGCTACAGAAAAAGCTCTGAATGAAATGAAAGATGCCGATATTTCAAAAATGATAACAGAATATGAAAGATTAAAAGAAATACCATTTGATTCTAAAAGAAAATGTATGAGCGTTGTTGTAAAACATAGAAACGGTGAGTGCTTTGTTATGACAAAGGGCGGGGCTGATGTGGTACTGGCAAAGTCAACACATTATATAGAAAATGGTAAAATTATTAAAATGAATGAGGCGGCAAGACAAAAATTTAAGAATCAGAATGATATGATGGCCGCAAAAGCATTGAGAGTTTTGGCAGGCGCATATAAGAAAATAGAGATTAAAGAAGTGAAAAATTCGCCTGATTTGGAAAAAAGTCTCATTTTTACAGGTTTTGTTGGTTTGATGGACCCGCCAAGAGAAGAAGTGCCCGCCGCAGTAAAAATGTGCAAAGAAGCAGGCATCAGAACCATAATGATAACAGGCGACCATAAAGTGACCGCAGCAGCAGTAGCAAAAGAAGTGAATATTTCCGTAGGAGAAGTGCTGACGGGAGAGGAAATAGAAGCAATGAATGACAGCGAATTTGAAAAAGCTGTCGATAAAGTAAATGTATATGCAAGGGTGCAACCTGAGCATAAATTGAGAATTGTAAAGACATTGAAGAAAAAGAAAAATATAGTGGCTATGACAGGTGATGGTGTGAATGATGCGCCTGCAATTAAAGAGGCTGATATAGGTGTAGCAATGGGCGTAAACGGTACGGATGTTACGAGAGAAGCCTCGGATATGGTTCTTGTAGACGATAATTTTGCTACTATAGCAGAGGCGGTAAAGCAAGGTCGCGGTATTTATGACAATATAAGGAAATTTATACGATATATGCTTGCGTGTAATTTGGGAGAGGTAGTGACGATGTTTTTTGCGATGTTGGTGGGATTGCCGCTGCCTTTATATCCTATACAAATTTTGTGGGTGAATCTTGTGACGGACGGTCTGCCGGGAATTGCGTTGGGACTTGATCCTGTGGGAGAGGATATTATGAAAAGGAAACCTGTTTCGGCAGAAAGCGGCCTGTTTAGCGGGAAAATGCCGTTTTTGATAATATTCAGGGGTATTTTGATAGGTTTGTGCACTTTGGGGGCTTTTGCTTTGGTGAATTATACAACCGGAAATGTGGATGCTGCGAGAACTACGGCTTTTATGACGCTTGTTATGGCGCAGATTGTGCATTCTTTGGAGTGCAGAAGCGAGACGAAGGGGCTTTTTCAAAGCGGTGTAAGAGATAATCTTTGGCTCTTATCTGCAGGTGCATTTTCACTTTTGATGATGCTTGCGGTAGTGTATGTGCCGGCTTTGCAAGGCGTGTTTAAGACGATTGAACTCAGTGTTTCACAGCTCGGAATTGTGGCATGCTTTACGGCTGTCGGCCCAATTTTGGGAGGTATTGTAAATGAAATATTTTTTCTTGCGGAAAAGTAATAATTGTGGCATAATTTAAGTCTATAATTTTTATTTGTAGTATTCTAAAGATAAATTGCGAAGTTGCGATAGGGGAATTGTTGCCATGGGCACGCAGATTAATAAAAACGATAAAAAAGATAATCAGACCAACAAGCCGATTGTAAGCAAAAAGATGATACTTTTGATTGCTTTGGGTTTGTTGGTTTTTGCTGTTCTTATTTTCTTGTCGCCGCTTTTTGGTATTACAGAAGTGCAAATAAGTGAAGTCGAATTATATTCTTCTGAGGAGATATACGGTGCGTTTGAATCCTATGAGGGATCGAACGGTTTTATAGCGCTTTTTAAGAATACTACATTGGCGCAAATAGATAATGTTTTCAAGTTGAGATATACAGAGAAAGAAAAAAGTATGCTTTTTGATTATCCTTTAATAAAGGATATAAAAGTTGAGTATGATATGCCCGGAAAATTGATTGTGCAGATTGAAGAACGCACACCTGTAATGATGACAGAAAAAGACGGTATGTATTTGTATATAGATTCAGAAGGATATCTTTTGGGAACATATACTGAGGCAGATAAGCCTGATATGCCTTTGATAAAGGGCGTTGACATAAAGGATTATAAAATCGGAGCATCTATAGCAGATGGCAAGAATGTTTATATTGATAATGCTATTAAAATTTGCAGTATGATGAAGCAACTTTCAATGCTTTCTTATATTGATATTATTGATGTTTCGGATTATAATAATATCAGTATGCATTGTTCTCCTTCGTTGACGGTAAAGTTTGGAGGAGCAGACGATGCAGGTAGAAAACTCTCCTATATTAAGGGGATTGTTGACAGCGGATATGACGGTAAAGCCAATGGGGTTTTGGACGTTTCCGCAGGGGGAAATCCTATTTTTAAAGAAAATGTTTCTCAAAGCACACAGTGATTTGAAAGGAGCGTATGCAGATGATTCCTGTATTGGGACTTATAGTGGGATTAATTGTGGGAATCTTTTTGCCCGGCGAAATTCCTGCCGAGTATTCTATTTACGTTGCTGTCGGTATATTGGCAGCGCTTGACAGTGTGATGGGTGGCGGTGTAGCGGCTATGGAGAATCGATTTGATATTAAAATGTTTCTCTCCGGTTTTTTGGGAAATATTTTTCTTGCGGTATTGCTTACTTTTATAGGCGATAAAATGGGAATTCAATTATATATGGCGGCGATATTTGCTTTTGGTACGAGGTTGTTTACTAACTTCGCAACCATCAGAAGACTTTTGATAAAAAAATATTCAAAGAAGAAAACGATTGAATATGAAGAAGATAAAGATAATGTGATTCAAGAAGAAGGTAGGTAAGTGAAATGGTAAAATATGTAGCGGCACTTGATATCGGTACAACAGGACTCAGAATGTTAGTGGGTAAAGTTACAGATTCCGGAAGTACGCATATAATAGCTAAAACTGCAGTTCCTTGCAGAGGCGTTAGAAAATTTCAAATAGAAGATCCTAAAGAGTTGGTAATGTGCATAAAAAAACTTCTCAAAAAAATTGAGGAGCAGACAGATATAATTGTAAAATCATCATATGTGAGCATACCGGGTGCATTTGTAGGATATGTAAGAAATACTGCAACAATAGAAGTTGAAGGTGGCGTTGTATCAAATGCAACGATTGCAGATTTACTTGATAAAACATCTGATATTGAGCTTTATGAAGATGAAGTTTTGGTAGATGTTGTTCCTGTTAAATATGTTGTTAATGAGTCTGAAACAGTGACAGATCCGTATGGCTTAGAGGCTCAAACATTAAGAGTTGAGGCAGATATAGTTACAGCAAATGCAGATGCAGTAGAGAAAATAACGACTTGCATTAATGAGGCTGGTCTTGAGGTAGATGGTTTCGTACCTTCTGCAGCAGCTATGATGGGACTTCTTCCTGATTATGAAGAAGGTGAAAGCAGTACTCTCCTTATTGATGTGGGAGGCAGTAATACAGATTTCACCGTATATTCACACTCATATCCGTTTTTTGCGTCAAGTGTTCCGGTTGGCGGAGATCATGTGACAAATGATATTGCGGCTGTGTTTAATATAAGCGCAGAAGAAGCTGAAACCATAAAAAGAGATTATGCCATTGCTACAGCTGAGCTTGTTTCAAACAATGTTGATGTAGCTGTGTTTAATGTTGAAAAAGGTATGCAGGAACTTTTGAAGATAAAAGATATTGTTGAAGTAATGGAAGCGAGAATTGTTGCTTTATTTAATATTATTGCAGATAAGCTTGAAAGAGAAGATATAAGCCCGGCAGGTATTGATAGGGTTGTATTTTGCGGCGATGGCTTGAATTCGTTTAATGGTCTTGATACTTTATGCGAAGAAATTTTTGAATCTAAATATGTTAAGGTTGATTTTTCGAGAGCAACAGGTATGAAGAGCTGTTATACATATGTAGGCGGTGTTGTGATGTATGTATCAAAACTTCTTCCTTTTGGCAGAGTTGACTCTAAAATCGAGAAGAAAAGCTTTGGCACCGAGCCTCAAAAAGAACAGGGAATTGCAGCTATAGGTAATACTCTTTCCGGTGTTAAAAATAAAGTTAAGGGCTGGATGTCAAGATTTAAAGAGTAAAAATGACTTTTTTTGACAAAATTGATGTAAAAAATCAAAAAAAGTATTGCATAACAAAAATTAATGATGTATATTATTATGGATAGTGAGTATTTATGACCACTAATAGATAATTTTATAAATAAACGAACACTTTTAACAGAAGATGAAATTTAAGGAGGGCTTATTTTGAGTATCGAGTATGATAGCGAAGCAGGTAAGGACGCTAAGATAATAGTTATAGGTATCGGCGGTGGCGGTAATAACGCTGTTGACAGAATGATTGAGTCAGGTATGTCAAGTGTTGATTTTATTGCAATGAACACAGACAAGCACGTTCTCTTAAAATCAAAAGCAGGTACAAAAATTCAATTGGGCGAGAAGCTCACAAGAGGCTTGGGTGCAGGTGCTAACCCTGAAGTTGGTGAAAAAGCTGCTTCAGAGAGCCGCGATGAGATTACAAACCTTTTAACAGGTGTAGATATGGTATTTATCACTGCAGGTATGGGCGGCGGTACAGGTACAGGTGCAGCTCCCGTTGTTGCAGAGATTGCAAAGAGCATGGGAATTCTTACTGTAGCAGTTGTTACTAAACCTTTCGCTTTCGAAGGCAGAAGAAAAATGATGGCAGCTCTTAAGGGTATAGAGAAACTCGAGTCAAATGTTGACTCACTCGTTATCATTCCTAATGATAACATCATGAAAATCGTTGACGAGAAAGTTACATTCCAAAATGCTTTCAAACTCGTTGATGAAGTTCTCAGCAGTTCTGTTCAAGGTATATGTGATATCGTTACTGATGTTGCTGACGTTAACATCGACTTTGCTGACGTTAAGACAACAATGTCAAACAAAGGTATCGTTCACTTAGGTGTTGGTCGTGCATCAGGTAAAAACCGTGCAGAAGAAGCTCTTAAGATGGCAGTTGAGAATCCTCTCCTTGAGACAAGCATTCGCAATGCTAAATCAGTTCTCGTTTACTACACAGGTGACAACATCAACATGATGGAGCTCACTCTCGTTAACAACCAAGTACATGAAGATGTTGATGCTGATGCTCAAATTATCTTCGGTGCTATGGAGTCAGACGATATGAACGACGAGATGAAAGTTACTGTTATTGCAGCAGGCTTTGATGATCAAGATATCGGTGACGCTATGGATCTTGATACAAAGACTACAATTTCAGCAGCTCAAGCTGAAGAAGTAGAAACATCAAGAAGACGCAGATCAAGCGGTAGCGACGATTTCGATGTACCTACATTCTTGCAAAACAGAAAATAATTAATTTTCACATAGCAGATTAAGTAAATTGCGGCAACGAAGAGAATTTCGTTGCCGCTTTTTGTTGTATATAAAATAAGTTTGTGCTTGTTGTAAGTTGATTGTTTTGCATTTTGTTGAGTGTTTTTAGCATAGGAACGTACAAAAAAGGCGATGCTGCTCCCAAAAAGGTTGCATTTGTTATTGTAGAAAATTCATCAGAAATAGATAAAAATAAAACAAGCTTAAAGTTGAAGCGGTGTCGATTTTAAAAAATACATCTTCAAAGTATTGATAAAGTTACGTTGAATGTAACGAACTCGCAATACTCATATGTATATGATGATTGCAATAATACAACAGAAATATACAAAAATAATGTCTTTGTACGAAAATATACGTATGATGACTTGCAACAAATGACAAGAGAGATTATAATTGAACCGGGAGCAACGACAGGTAAACAGTATGACTATGTATATGATTTGTATGGCAACATATTAAGTAAGACAGAGTCAACGTATACAGTTGCGACCGGGGCGATAACAGGCTCGACAACAAAACAGTATGCCTACAATGACGGTACTTGGAAAGATTTGCTGTCTGCATACGGGACAAGGTATTTCACGTATGATGAGATAGGTAATCTTCGTTCGCTTAAAAATGGAAGCAACACATCGGGATACTATTTCAATTGGGGCAAAGGGCGACAGCTTGAAAGTCTCACATACGGAGAAACGGCTGAGAGTGCAGCTTTACATTTTGAATACGGATACAACGCTGACGGTATACGAATTTCAAAAGCTATCCTTGGCAAAAAATTGGAGTATATTGTAGACGGGGATAAAATATTAAAGCAAGTCGGATGCGGTGTGGGAGTGCTTCAAACACTTGAGTTTTATTATGATGCACTCGGAGAGATAATAGGCTTTAATTATGCAAATCAAGACTATTATTTTGGCAAAAACTTGCAGGGTGATGTTGTAGAGCTGTATCAAGACGGCACATTGATAGCTACATATGAATACGACGCATGGGGCAAAGTTTTAAGCATAAAGGATGCAAACGGTGTTACTATTGAAGAAAACATAAACTCCACTCATGTGGCATCAATAAATCCTATACGTTACAGGGGATATTATTATGACATAGATAAGAAGATGTACTACTTAAACAGTAGGTACTATTATCC
>JBGVNN010000055.1:0-51625 GCA_045125595.1 Candidatus Egerieisoma sp. | reverse complement strand
CCTGACATAACATAACCTACAAGCTGACACAAAGGATCGTAACCTTTTTCTTTGAGTGCCTTGTATACTTCGCTCATTATTTGACTCATTTCCGATGGTTTCTCAGGCACCGTAAAAAGCATTGTGTTTTTTTTATTATCCAAATCGATTCACCCTTTATTAATTAAACTTTGAAACTTTCAAGCTTGCTTATAAATTTCTCACAAGCTTCTTCGTTATCACTGTGAATAACAAGCTCAATGGGTTGTGACAAATTAAGTGAGAAAATACCCATTATTGACTTGGCGTCAACAGTATATCTTCCTGATACAAGATCTGCATCAAAAGGAAGCATATTTATTTCATTAACAAATACCTTAACATCATCAATTGAACTTAATCTTATTGTTACTTTTTTCATAGAAACATCTCCTAAAATATAATATATCTAAACAAGGTAATAGTACCTTTTTAACAGACTTGTGTCAAGTTTTTTATAATCCAAATCCACTTATAATTAATAACATACAGATTTTTTTGAGCAACAAATTATCTTTACGATTAAAGACCCGTAAAACATCAAACGATATTATTAAATTTTCTCTGTTATGTACATAATAAAATAGCAAGGCTTATTTTTTGTTAAATAAAAATTAATAAAAAAAATCAAACATATAGTTGTTTTTATGATTGACAGCACCAATATATTGTGTTATATTGCATAAGCAATTAAGCGCGCCACTATTTGTGGATACAATATGCGGACGCTTATGCAGCATATAGGAGGATATTTAAACAATGATAATTGAAGGTTTACAAAAATTAACATTATTGGATTTTCCCGGATATGTTGCTTGCACTGTATTTACTCACGGTTGTAACTTTCGTTGTCCTTTCTGCCACAATGCAGGATTAGTAATCGGAAAACCGTCAGATAATATTAATGCAGAAGAAGATTTTTGGAAGCTATTGGACAGGCGCAAAGGCGTTATCGAAGGTGTTGTAATCACCGGCGGCGAACCGCTTTTGCAAAGAAACATCGAAAGATTTGCAGAGCAAGTCAAACAAAAAGGGTTCAAAGTGAAACTTGATACGAACGGTACTTTTCCGGGTAAGCTCAGATTTATGATTGATGCAGGACTTGTAGATTATGTTGCTATGGACATCAAAAATTCAGCAGAAAAATATAATCTTACAACAGGAGTTCAAACTGACATCGAATCTGTAAAGGCTTCAATTTCACTTTTACTTGCAGACAAAGTACATTACGAATTTCGTACAACTGCCGTAAAAGAGCTGCATACGGCGCAAGATTTTACGGAAATCGGCAAAATGATACAAGGGGCCAAGCGATATTTTATACAAACATACAAGGATTCAGGCGAGGTTCTTTCACCGGGTTTGACTCCCCCGACCCCCGAAGATCTGCAGAGTTATATTGCAGCTGTTAAACAATATGTACCGGAGGCTCAGCTTCGCGGTGACGAAAACAAAAGTTTATAATTTTTAAATCTGTTAGGAGGAGAAGATTTATGTACAGAGTAGAAAAAAGAAATGGCAAACTTATTGATTTTGATATACAAAAAATCGTTAGTGCCATAAAAATGGCTTTTGAAGCACAAGAAAAACAATATAATGATTCAATGATTGATTTCCTTGCGCTCAAGGTTACGGCTGATTTCGAGCCAAAAATCAAAGACGGTAAAATCAAAGTAGAAGACATTCAAGACAGTGTTGAGTCTGTTCTTGTTCAGGCAGGTTATGCTGAAGTTGCTAAAGCATACATCTTGTATCGTCGTCAAAGAGAAAAACTTCGTAACATGAAGTCAACAATTTTAGACTATAAAGAAATAGTTGATGATTATGTTAAAATCAATGACTGGAGAGTAAAAGAGAACTCAACCGTAACATATTCCGTAGGCGGTTTGATTCTTTCAAACTCAGGTGCTATCACAGCTAACTATTGGCTTTCTGAAATTTATGATGATGAAATTTCAAAAGCTCATGCAAACGCAGATCTTCATATTCACGATCTTTCAATGCTTACAGGTTACTGCGCAGGTTGGTCTCTTAAACAACTCATTCAAGAAGGTCTCGGCGGCATCCCCGGCAAAATAACTTCTGCCCCTGCTAAACATTTGGCTACACTTTGTAATCAGATGGTTAACTTCCTCGGCATAATGCAAAACGAGTGGGCAGGCGCACAGGCGTTTTCGTCTTTTGACACATATTTGGCTCCTTTTGTTAAAGCTGACAACTTGACATATTCTCAAGTCAAAAAGTGCATTGAGTCATTTATTTTCGGTGTCAATACGCCTTCTCGTTGGGGTACTCAAGCTCCCTTCTCAAACATTACTCTTGATTGGACTGTTCCTGCTGACCTTGCTGAGCTTAATGCTATTGTTGGCGGCAAAGAAATGCCTTTTAAATATAAAGATTGTAAAAAAGAGATGGATATGGTTAACCGTGCATTCCTCGAGACAATGATTGAGGGTGATGCTCAGGGCAGAGGCTTCCAATATCCTATCCCCACATATTCAATCACAAGAGACTTTGACTGGTCTGACACTCAAAACAATAGACTTCTCTTTGAAATGACATCAAAATACGGCACTCCTTATTTCTCTAACTATATTAACAGTGATATGGAGCCGAGTGATGTAAGAAGTATGTGTTGTCGTCTTCGTCTTGACCTTCGTGAGCTTCGTAAAAAAACAGGCGGCTTCTTCGGTAGCGGCGAGAGCACAGGTTCCGTAGGTGTTGTAACAATCAACATGCCGAGAATTGCATACCTTGCTACAGACGAGGCTGACTTCTATAAGAGACTTGACCATATGATGGATATTGCTGCTCGTTCACTTAAAATTAAGCGTACCATCATCACAAAACTTCTCGAAGAGGGTCTTTATCCTTACACAAAGCGTTACCTCGGTTCGTTCGACAATCACTTCTCTACAATAGGTCTTGTTGGTATGAACGAAGCTGCTCTTAATGCTTCTTGGGTTCAAAAAGATATGACTTCAGAGGAAGCTCAAAAATTCACTAAAGATGTTCTCAATCATATGAGAGAGAGACTTTCTGATTACCAAGAGAAGTATGGTGATCTCTATAACCTCGAGGCGACTCCTGCTGAGTCTACTTCTTATCGTCTTGCTAAGCATGATGTTAAGCGTTATCCTGACATTATTACTGCGTCAGAGAACGACAAAGTGCCTTATTATACAAACAGTTCACACTTGCCTGTTGGATATACAGAGGACCTCTTTGAAGCTCTTGATGTTCAAGATGAACTCCAAACACTCTATACATCAGGTACAGTATTCCACGCATTTTTGGGTGAGAAACTTCCTTCTTGGGAATCTGCTGCTAAACTCGTACGCAAAATTGCCGAAAACTATAAACTTCCTTACTACACATTGTCACCGACATATACAATTTGTAAGGATCATGGTTATATTGCCGGCGAACATTATGTATGCCCTGTTTGTCACAACAAGACCGAGGTATACAGCCGTATTACAGGATATTACAGACCTGTACAAAACTGGAATGACGGTAAAGCACAAGAGTTTAAACAAAGACGTGTTTACGATGCTGAGTCTTTCACAAAAGGTGCTATCGGATTCAACAAAACTGATGATTGTTCATGCGGATGCGGTGGTTATACAAATATTGCTGACAACAGACAAGAAGAAATCAACGACAGTGATGAAATACTTCTCTTCACAACACAGAAGTGTCCTAACTGCCGCGTAGCTAAGACTTTGCTTGATAAAGAAGGCATAGCATATACCGTAATTGATGCAGAGGCTCAACCTGAGCTTTCTCAAAAATACAATATTAACCAAGCTCCTACCCTTGTAAGCGGCAACACAATTGCTAAAGGTGTTTCAGCAATCAAACTATTCATTGAGAAGAAAGGGGCTACTGCCGATGTATGATTCTGTCATCGTTGGTGCAGGTCCTGCCGGAATGACGGCCGCCCTTTACCTACTTCGCTCGAGTAAAAGTGTTCTTCTGTTAGAGTCAGATTCATTTGGTGGGCAGATTGCTTCTGCCCCCAATGTTGAAAATTATCCGGGAATTCCTCATATGGATGGCAGCGATTTTGCTGATAAGCTTTTAACTCAAGTCACTGACTTCGGCGGAGAAATAGACGTTACTCGTGTTGGCGGTATTATAAAAAAAGACGGGTATTTCGATGTTGTTACCGAAAATGGTCTTGTTTCAACAAAAACGGTTATAATTTCCGTCGGTGTAAAACACAGAACGCTTGGAGTTGATGGCGAAGAAAATTACTTTGGACGCGGAATTTCGTTTTGTGCTGTTTGTGATGGTCCTTTTTATAAAGGAAAAACCGCAGCAATTGTTGGCGGTGGAAACTCCGCGGTACAAGAGGCGTTGTATCTATCAGACATTTGTGAAAAAGTCCATCTTATTCACAGACGAGATACATTCAGAGCTGAAAATTCTTTAGTTGAAAGTGCTAAAAATAAATCAAATATTAAAATACACACGGATTGTATTGTTGATGGATTTATTGGAAATAATAAACTCGAAGGCATTAAGGTTTTAAACAAACCATCTTCTGAGTCTTATGATATTGAATGTGATGTTTTATTTGAAGCAATAGGCAGAGTGCCTGAAAATAAAATTTTTGCTGACATAATCGAGCTGGATAATGACGGCTATGTAATATCAGATGAAAAATGCACTACTTCCTGCCCCGGCATATTTGTTGCCGGTGATTGCAGACAAAAAACTGTTCGTCAGCTTACAACCGCTGTTGCTGACGGCTCTGCGGCAGCACTTGCTGCAGTTGAATTTTTAAAGTAAGTTACCTCTTTTTCTATACACATCCATTAATTGTAATAAAAAAGGACTGTAAAAAACAGTCCTTTTTTATTATTTTTGTTATGTGGTCTTTCAGTACTTTATTTTCGTACTTTTTGTAGTTTGTAGCCTCTTCATTAAAGCTTATTTCAGACAGAAAAATACAATTTTGAAGTCACAGTAATATTTTTATCAGGATTTTTTAATTCTAAATAATAGCACGATGCTCCGCCGGGAATTTGCGCTGCAACATCATTGTTGTCGAAATCAACATTTATGTTTATAGTTTTCCATTCATGTGGTAAATGAGATTCATGTATGTTTTGCGGAATACAATACTCATATTTTTCAGACAAAAAGTAGAGAGTTGCGACCACTTTTCCGTATTCAAAGCCATCAAAAGTGCAGTGAAGTACGCCATCATTTGAAACGTTTTGCGATGTTACTGACGGAAAGTCACTTTCTTTTACCATTGCGTCAGCAAAGGCATAAATTTCATAGCAAGGAAAATGTTCAGCATCCCAACAAGGAACATGAGCGTGCATCCAACCTGATTTTATGGATAACGCTGTGAGAGAATTGTTTTTAACGGTATCTTCATATGATTTACTGTTTGAATTTGCTGAAAAGCATCTGTCGTTATTCATGCAAATCCAAAGTACAGGAATATTTACTTGATTAAATCTTTTTTCGGCGAGCCACAAATCTTGTGCGCGAGGAAGAATAAATTTATATCTCATATAAGAAAGGCTTTCTGTTAAATAACCTGAGCCATATACGGGAATTGCATACTTAAAATTATTTTTATAGCCTAATGTAATCGACAAAATTATGCTTCCCCATGAGATACCGACTGCACCGATTTTGTCAATATCTATAATATCATAAGTTTCAAGAACTTTTCCTGCAAGAAGAGTTTGCGATACAGCGTGATACATCCACATTTCGTTTACAGGCTGACTGTCTCGAACAAACATATCGTCATTATATGGTGTTGCTTTATACCCATCTTCTTCAAACACGCCGCAAAGTTTTTTATCCCAATCTTCATTAATTCCGGCCTCGTTATCCCCTGCATTTATTCTTTTCGGGAATACTCCTACAGTACTGATTGCAATGGCGGCGTAACCACGGTTATTCCATTCTTTAATCCATTGCAAAAAAGGATAACCTCCACCACCGTGAACCAAAACCATTGCAGGCACTTTTTTATTCTTGCAATCATCAGGGAAACCAATATAAGCAAAATTTTTTGTGTTAAAATCACCGTATTTAAGCCCGTCATAAGTTAATGCTTTGATACCATCATACTCACCGGTTGGATTAAATTCATCAATATATTTAATTCGTAATGTATCTCTGTCAGCAAACTGTATATTATTAAAATCATGCTCGATTTTTAATAAATCATCTTGAAGATTATACATTTTATTCAAGCTCCTTTAACATTCCAAGTTTGTCAAACCAATAGATTACATGTGATGCAAAGCCGTGATTACAACTTGCAAAATCACTGTCGTTTTCCCAAAGTGTACCTGTTTTCTCAGCCATATAGTAAAAATATCCTTCGATATTGCGAAGAAGGTCATCTTTATCACCATACATTGAAATCAAATCAAGGCGAAGATAATTGCCTATAAACGCATTAGCAAAATGAATTTCAGGCCATTTACCCGTTTGTTTACGCTCAAAACCAAAATCATTAATCAAGCAATGCCAAAGTTCAGGATAAGTATCAGGTGTAGCAATTCCTGTATGGAATGCATAATATTGACAACTCTCCGTATATTCTCCCGAAAGTTCTAATTTGCCATTTTTTCTATACGCATTGTCACAGAAAAATCCCTTATCAGTATAAGACATCTCTCTTATAGTGTCTTGAAGCTTGTTCGCTTCCTGCTCAAGTGCAGAGTCACCATACAACTTCGCTGTTATTTTTTTTACTTTTGAGTAAAGCATATTAGACGGAAAGCTGACGTCCTGTACAAGTTCGTTTGATTTACTCCACTCAATAAATACCCACGATTCAAGTTTTTCTAAAAGACCGAATTCATTCTCAAACTTCTTAAGATACTTAAGCAAACCATACACTCTGTTTTTTGCGCTCATAACGAGGTCATTATCGCCCGTTCTTTCCAAATATTCACTGAGTTCAACCACAAACCACATCGCCCAATTTGGTATAAATACGCCATCATAATGATCCGCAGGATAACACATTGGTAGCATACCTTCAGGCAAACACTTAAATGACTCAGGCAAAATATAGTTTTCCAAGAAATTGCGTTCAACTTTAGATTCACCCGTTAAAACCTTCTCAACTCTTGATGTAAAGAAACTGTCGCAAAGCCAACCGGCTCTTTCTCTTGACGGACAGTCCATATAAACATCAAAAGTGTTTTGTCTGTAAGTTTCAACAGCCGCATCATAAACAGCCTGAAGTTTTTTGTTGTCAGAAACAAGTACTTTATTAGTCTCAGGCGCTCCGACTCTAAGTAAATGAAGATTTGTTATGCTGCACTCACAATCTTTTGCGTAAACACGAATATATCTGTAAGTATAAGGTTCTGCTGATATGAAATTTAAATTACCTGAATCTGCTTTTATTATAATGACATTAGCAGCAGTAAGTCTCGTAAAATCAATATCATCATTTCGCATTAATTCATCAAAGACTATAAAAAGCTCACCTTTACCCTTAATTTGAGCATCAAAAGCAATGAGTCCGGTAAGATTTTTGCCCATATCAAATGTAGCAAAAGTATTTTTATCAAGATTAACATCTGTTGTACTTTCATTAAAAGAATCAACATTTTTAACTGTAAGATCTTGAGCAAGTTTTGTAGAAAAAACATCGAGTTCATTTCTCATAAAGCCTTTAAGTTGAGGACAAATATTAGAAATTGAACGGTCATCATAATATGAAGTTTTCTCTTCAACTGTAAATAAACCCTTTTGAATTAATTTATGCGCATTTTCTTTCTCATATTTGCCGTAAAAAATATTACGCGGCAAATATTTTACTTCACTCGTTTCAGATAACTGAACATCTGCAAATTGATTTACTGTATAATCATAAACTTCTGTAAAAGGTCTTTGGAAAGAATATCTTTGTACCTTTTGAATCTTACCGAGCCATTCTTTCGCAGTAAAAGAACTTTGAATTGTATCAGTAAAAGCAGTAACACCAATTTCCGTTTCAATTTCTGCAATCAAAAAAGACGGCTGATCCATATGATAAAAACTGTTTACAGCATATCCGTAAGCAATAATTTTCACTTCATTATGCTCTTTTTCAAGATTAATCGGCAATTCATCAACACGGAAATATCCATGTGCAGCTCTTGCGGGTCCGACTGCAACAAATTCACCATTAACATAAATATTATAATAAGATGAGCCTGTTACTCTTAAAATCGCATTTGTTGATTTAGAAACATTAGCATTGAAAACCAATGTCAGATTCATTTCATTTTCTCTGTCGGTTGCCCACACAGGATAAGCTTTTTTGAAGAAATTATTCATAATAAAACTCCTACATATTAATCTAATTTTATAATGTTTTTGTCTATAAGTTTTTGAAGTGACATCAATATGCCGAATTTTGCATTATACCAAGTAAGTCCACCTTGAAAAAATACTGCATAAGGTTCTCTCATTGGACCGTCAGCACTGAGTTCTATTGATGAACCTTGTATAAAGGTACCGGCAGCCATAATTACATCAGAATCGTAACCCGGCATTGCCCATGGCACAGGAGTTACGTAGCTGTCAACAGGCGCAGCAGCTTGTATTCCTTCACAAAAAGCAATTAAACCCTCAGGAGAACGAAGTTCCACTGCTTGAATAATATCATGCCTCTTTTCTGTACTGTGAGGCACTGTCTTAAATCCAAGCTTTTCATATATGTATGCTGCAAAAATCGCTCCTTTGAGCGCACCGGCTACAACATTTGGCGCCAAAAAGAAACCTTGATAAAAAGATGTTAAGGTGCCAAGATTTGCTCCTACTTCTTGTCCGAGTCCCGGTGCACTTAAACGATAAGCACATCTGTCAACACATTCTTGTGTACCGCAAATATATCCGCCGATAGGAGCAAGTCCACCGCCCGGATTCTTAATTAATGAACCTACTGCCATATCGGCACCAACATGTGTGGGTTCAATATAGTCCGTAAATTCACCGTAACAGTTATCAACCATACATATAATGTCAGGTTTAATTGATTTTATAAACTTAATGAGTTCCCCTATTTGTTCTACCGAAAAGCTGGGACGAGTCTTATATCCCTTTGAACGCTGAATTTCAGCCATTTTTGTTTTTTCATTTATTGCGGCTCGTATTGCATCATAATCAAATGTACCATCTTCTTTAAGCTCTACTTGCCTATATGTGACACCATACTCTTTTAACGAACACGGAGATGGTCTTATACCTATAACCTCTTCTAAGGTATCATACGGGCCTCCTGCAGGGCACAAAAGTTCATCACCCGGCAAAAGATTTGCAGACAAAGCAACAGCGAGCGCATGTGTTCCGCAAGTAATTTGAGGTCTCACTAAAGCAGCTTCAGAACCGAAAACTTCTGCATAAACCTGTTCTAATGTATCACGACCAAAATCGTTATAACCGTATCCTGTTGTTGCTGCAAAGCAAGTTGCGTTTACCCTGTTGTTTTGCATCGCAAGTGTTACTCTTGCTTGATTATATTCAGCAACTTTATCAATTTCTTTAAATCTGTCAACTAAAGCAGACTCCGCCTCTTGTGCAAGGCGGAGTACTTTATTGCTTAAACCTAACTTATCATAAATATTGTTTAAATTATTCATTGATTAAATTATCTGTCCTCTCTGTAATAATTAAGTCCAACTGCAGATGGTTTATTGTTTTTCTTGTTTGTAATAGACGATACAACAAGTACTATAGCAGTTATAACAAACGGAAGTGCTTGCATAAACTGCGGAGGTATCTTTGAAAGCCAACCGAGTGCTTTGGGGAATGCATCTGAAAGCGAACCACTGTAAACTTGAAGTGTATTAAACAATCCAAATACGAATGTACCTAAAATTGCAAGTGCTGTATTCCAATTAGCAAATATAACGAGAGCAATCGCAATCCATCCATATCCGTTTATCCAACATTTACTACCTTCAAAACTTCCTGAAAGATTAACAGCCATTAAAAGACCGCCTATACCCATAATACCCGAGCCTATCATAAGGTGGATATATTTATATAAATTAATATTTATACCAACTGCATCTGCTGCCGCAGGATTCTCACCAATTGCGCGGATTCTAAGTCCGGGTTTAGTATATTTAAAATACCACCAAACAAAAATTGCAACAAATATACCGAGATATATAAATATACTTTGCGAAAAGAAAGCTTCTCCGATTATTGGAATTTTGCTTAACAAAGGTATTTTTATAGGTTCAGTTCCTGAATTAAAGCCCTCTGTTGTAAGCATATCGGGCCATTTACCTGATGCTTTAAAACCATTTCCGATAAAATAATACAAGCCGAGTCCGAATGTTGTAATTGTAAGTCCCGTAACATTTTGGTTTGCTTGAAGAGTAACCGTAAGAAATGCAAACAACAAACCACACAAAGCTGCACAAAGAAAAGAAGCCAATATTCCTATGAATATATTGTCAAAAGCACAACCAACCAAAAGTCCACCGATACCGCCAATAGCCATCGTACCCTCAACACCCAAGTTAAGACTTCCCGATTTTTCGGTTACAATCTCACCAACAGTACCATAAAGAAGAGCCATATTGTACTTTAAAACAGTAAATAAAAAAGTTGTAATAACTGCTACGGCGCTCATACTGTCTCCTCCTTATTTGTGTTATCTTTTTTTGATTTATTGCTTTTTCTGATTACTATCTTAAATCTTATAAAGAAGTCTGCCGCAAGAATAATGAAGAGAATTATACCTTGCAAAAGGTCTGCAAAATGACTGTCAACATTATTTGCGCTTACTGATGCAGTAACGCATCCGCATTGCAAAACTGTAATCAAAGCAGTAACAATAACTATTCCTATTGGATTAAGTTTTGCAAGCCATGCAACAATAATACCTGTCCAACCCACATCGTTTGTTATTGATGTTGACAAAGATTCAACACTTGAAACTCTCAATGCACCTGCAGCACCGATAAGAGCCGCAGACAATATCATAGTTCTGCAAATAATTTTATTTACTTTCATACCTGAATATCTTGCAGTATTAACACTGTCACCTACAACAGAAATTTCATATCCGTGCTTTGTTCGTGTTAAATAGATAAAAATAAACACAACAAGAAGTATTGCAAATATAAAAGATATATCAAGCGAAAAATTACCTAAAGAAATCTTGAACATTCTGCCGTTTTCAGGGATTTTTGCAAATTGAGGACGCTCCGAATCAGTTTTAAGGAATATGTTCCAACCGGCTTTTGTTTCTCCGAAGAATGTAATGATATAAAGTGCAATATAGTTAAGCATAAGCGTAAAGAGTGTTTCATCCGTACCAAATTTAACATTAAGAACAGATGTAAGCAAACCAATCAAACCGCCAACTACAGCACCTGCCAAAGTCATCAAAATAATTGTAACAAATTGATTTGTTGATGCAGGCATTAAAAAAGCTACAGAAGCACCCGCAAGCGCACCTAACAAAAATTGTCCTTCTCCGCCGATATTCCAAAACTTCATTTTAAAAGCAAGAGACAATGCTAATGATGTAATAAGAAGCGGAATAAATTCTTTAATATAATTCTCAAATTGCAAATAAGCAAATTTATTACCTATTGTGCCGAGAGTAAACATTTTAGTGTAATACTCTCCCGGATTAGCTTCAAGAAAGACAAGTAACAATGCACCTATTCCAAGTGCGATAATTACAGAAACAGCATATAATAATGCAATATATCTCTTTTTTAATCCATTACGCTTAACTATGCGAATCAGAGGTTCAGTTGTATTATTTTTCATTTTTATCATCCTCCGCATTCAAATCAGTTTCTTGTATGCATGAATCTTTTGCAATACCTGCAATTTTACCGTTAATCTCAGAAAGATCTTCTGCACCTGTCATCATTAAACCTAATTGCTCCTTTGTAGCTTTATGTGCATGTACAACACCCATAAGTTTACCATGACAAAGTACCATGATTTTATCACAAAGTGCAAGCATTACATCAAGGTCTTCGCCTACGAAAAGTATACCTACACCTGATTTTTTCTGCTCATTTAATATATCATAAATAGCATATGAAGAGTTAATGTCAAGACCTCTTACCGGATAAGCTGTAATAATAACATTAGGACCAGCATCTATCTCACGTCCAACCAAAACTTTTTGAACATTACCGCCTGAAAGTCTTCTTACCGGAGTTTCTGTAGAAGGAGTAACAACACCAAGTCGTGAAATTATCTCTTGAGCTTTGGCACGAGCTTTATTTCTATCAACAAACGGTGACTTTTTATTTGCACGATAAGTTTTAAGAATCATGTTATCAGTAATTGAAAGAGACGGTGCCAAACCCATACCGAGTCTGTCTTCAGGTATAAAACTCATTGAAATACCTTTTTCAATAATTGCATTTGGAGAAAGTCCTACAATATTTTCACCTTTGTGTATAATCTGACCTTTTTCAATTTTTCTGAGACCGGCTATTGCTTCACAGAGTTCTTTTTGACCGCATCCTGCAATACCTGCAACACCAAGTATTTCTCCACCTCTGATGTAGAAATTAACATCTTCAATGGCATTTGCACCTTCGTCATTTTTGATAGTAAGGTTTCTGATTTCAAGCATAGGCTTGTCAAATTCAGTTATCGGCCTATTAATATTTAAATTAACCTTGCGTCCGACCATCAAATCAGTAAGTTGTTGTTCATTAGTCTCGCAAGTGTTAACAGTATCTATATACTCACCTTTTCGTAAAATTGAAACTCTGTCGCTAATCTCCATAACTTCGTTAAGTTTATGTGTGATAATAATAATTGAATGACCTTGTTCTTTCATTCGTTTTAATACATCAAATAATTTTTTGATTTCTTGAACTGTAAGAACGGCTGTCGGCTCGTCAAGAATTATAATCTTAGCTCCGTAATATAAAACACGCAGAATCTCTAATGTCTGTTTTTCGCTTACTGACATATTAGAAACAATTTTATGAGGATTAAATTCAAAACCAAATTTATCACTTATATCAGTGATCTTTTTATATCTGTCTTTTTTTAATATAAGACCTGAATTTTCTGTACCCATCCAAATGTTATCGGCAGCAGAAAAAACATCAACCAGTTTGAAATGTTGATGTACCATACCGATTCCGAACTTTTTGGAGTCTTCGGGAGAATGAATAGAAACCGGCACACCGTTCACCTTAATGGTACCGCTGTCCGGCTTATATATACCGGAAAGCATATTCATAAGCGTAGTCTTTCCGGAACCGTTTTCGCCGAGCAGGGCGAGAATCTCACCCTGCTTGACGTTAAGGTTTATGTTATTGTTAGCGAGAATAGTGCCAAATCTTTTGGAAATATTCTCTAATTCAATCGCATAAGTTGTTTGATCTGTCATATCTGATCCTTTAATTAATTATTAGCCAATTTCTTGTACACCGGCAACATAGTAGTTCATAGAACCTTTGATAACGCCATCTTGTGCGCCTTTGCCACCTTCAGCAGCCTTAAGAGCACCGTCAACATATGTAAAGTATGTATTGCCGTCAGCAGAAATTACTTCACCGTTTTTATTGTCGAGCATAGCTGTATTTGTTTTTGTGATATTTCCTTCAGCATCAATAGCGAGTTTAACATTTGTAAATACATCCCACTCACCTTTAACCATCATATCTTTAACTTTTTCAACGATAGCTTTTGTATCAGCTGTACAGTTCTCTGTCAAAGGAGATACATCAACGAAACCTTCTTTAAGACCACCGTAGTAAACGCCTACTTTTGTCATAAACTCTGCAGGTGTTTTCATAGCTGTCTCAATAGCGAGTTTGTAGTAAACATCCCAGTTCCATACAGGAGCTGTGAGGTGTGCTTTAGGAGCATTTGATGTCATGTCTGAGTTGTATCCGCAACCAAATACGTTTTTCTCTTGTGCTACGATTTGAGGTTGAGCACTGTCACAGTGTTGTGCAATAACACCGCACTTATAGTTAGCTATAAGGTTCTCAGCGATTTGACGCTCTTTTTGCTCATCAGCCCAACCGTTGATTTTACCAACATAAAGTGTAGCATCGGGGTTTACTGATTGAACACCGAGTGCGAAAGCGTTGATACCGCTACATGTCTCTGCATACTCTGTACCATAAGCTGCTACATAACCTAAGTTGTTGTTTTTGAGCTCTAATGATTTCTTACCTGCTGCAATACCTGCAAGATAACGAGCTTGGTAAATTCTGCCAAAGTAGTTATTGAAGTTCTTGTCATTTGCAAGGTAACCTGTAGCATGGCTGAAAATAATGTCTTGATACTCAGGTTTTTTTGCTGCATCGTTCATAGCATTGATATAACCAAAGCTGATACCGATGATTAACTTACATCCCTGTGAAGCAAGTGTAGCAATAGCCTCTGTTACTTTTGCATCATCCTCGGGAACGTTGTCAACTATTTTGAGTTGAGACTTGTCCATACCGAGTTGCTCCATAGCCTTTGTAATTCCGTTATGGTGAGCAAATGTATAACCGGCTGTATCGTTTTGTCCGTTAATATAGATTGCTCCTACAAGGAATTTGTCATCTTCAGTAGTGCTGCCACATCCGATAAGTGAAAAGCACAATACTAATGCAAGTACTAAAGTTAATACTTTCTTCATAAAATAACCTCCTGCCTCTTGGGCAAATTAATAAAATATATGTAAATAAAATTTACATCGAAGTTATCAATGACGGAAAACGAGCTCTCCGTCATTCATGCTTTCTATAATTGCAAGCGACTCTACGCGAATACCTCTTGAGCGTATCAAATCGCCGCCTCCCTGAAAGCCTTTTTCTATAACGACTCCTGCTCCGACAAGCTCTGCTCCCGCTTCGTCTATTATTTGAATAAGACCGTCAAGAGCGCCTCCCTTAGCAAGAAAATCGTCAATAATAAGTATCTTATCATTTTCGCTTATGTATGATTTTTTGATATAAATATCAGTAAAACATTGATGTGTAAAAGAATAAATACGACCTTTATAAACATCTCCTGAAATATTTGTAGTTTTACTTTTTTTCGCAAAAACTACAGGAACATTGAAATATTGAGCCGAAATACAGGCAATACCTATGCCCGAAGCTTCAATAGTAACAATTTTAGTAATTTTTTCTTCGGAGAAAAGTCTATAAAATTCTTTGCCGATTTCATTTAAAAGTGATATGTCCATTTGATGATTTAAAAAGCTGTCAACTTTCAAAACATTACTGTCATCTATTACTCCGTCTTTAATTATTCGTTCTTCAAGAATCTTCATCATAATCTCCCATACTATATTTATTACGCCGTAATTATATATTCTCTATATAAAAAAATCAATCAATATTTTAGTTATTTATACTATAATTAACAAGTCATTCAAGTGTAATTCTTGTAATTACAATGCCATTTGGTGATGTTAATAATTCAAGCAAAAGCTCTTCATTATTTGAAAACTTGGATACATCAAATGTAGCTGCACTTGTAGCTTTCCATCCCTTTGCAGGTTTAATGTCTACAGAATCAATAACAGTTCCCGATGCTGTTTTCAATTGAAGAGGTGCCAAACGTGAAGCATTGCTGTCATTTCCGTAGCGAACAATAATCTTACTGTATTTAGACAAGTCTATTGTACCTATTGAATGAATGTCTCTGCTGTTTGAGCCGCTATTACCCATATTAAGGAAGTATGTCCATCTGTCATAGCCGGCGTCTGTAAATATACCGCTCGTCGGCAAAGCAGAAATATCAATTCTGTTATCCTGAACTACTGATGAAATAGGTTCAAACAAATTAAAGCATTGTGAAGGTTTTCCTGAATATTTATCTACTACAATTTCATCCATTGCTGCAGGTGAATCCGATGATACGGAAACGGCGCATGCCGGTGAAACCGCCGATTGCAAAATATATGTATTATCGTAGTTTTTGTAAATAAACCATCTTTGTTTCATTTCGCCGCTTTCATCGCCGAGTTGAACCTTTATACCTGTTTCTTTAGAATCAGTTTCAAGCTGCATAACCATGTTATTTTTCGTGTTAAATGCAACATAACTTCCATCAGATTGACGTACAAAATTATATCTTTGAGCCGGCGCGTCACTCGGATTATATGCTATTACTTGCAAATCACTGAGAGAAAAATTAAGTACAGCGTTAGAAAGCTGAATCTTAGAACTGAAAGTCTCTCCAAGGTCCTCATGAGGAGCAGTCAAATATGTAACATTGTCACCAAATGCAGCTGTTTCTCCAAAGAATTTAACAGCATCTTTATAATTAGGTTTATCACCGCCGAATTGATCTTTAACAGAGGGATTTTGAGATACGAAATATTCTACCGAGAATAATGCACTGCCTTGATATCCTTTGTTTATTCCTGTATTTATAAAGTGTTTGTACAAATCAGTTTTTGACTTACCTGCTTTTGCAGCGTCAGAATATTTTGCAGCATAATAATCTGCATCAAATACTACAGATTGAATATTTTCAGGAATATAGTCACCCTCTACTTTTATTATTTCGTTAGGTGTTTCAGCTACTGCTTCATAGTTAGGACTGCACACATAAGCAACATAGTTACTTGAAGGTTCGTAACTTCTGTTAGTTACACAACCGCCGTCAGTTGTAAATTCCGTAGAACTTGCATTACCTTCAATTGTGTAAAGAATCTTATCTTTAAATTCTTTAACAATACCAACATGGTTTACTCTTCTCGGATTATCCTCATTACCTGCTTGGCTTGCAGAAAGGAAATATACCACATCTCCCGGTTGAGGTGTATACTCACCGATTTGTACTTCTTCCCATGTATAGGATCTGCCTTGTCCTGTGAATAAAGACCATTGAGTTTCTGTATAAGAATGGTACAAAATGCTTTCTTCACCGATTCCTGCGTTATACGCGCACCAAGAAACAAACATTGCACACCATTGTGCATTTGCATAAGAATCTTCCATTTTTTTATAGTCAGTATACCATCTGCCGAATTCAGTACAGTTATTGCTTCCTATTTTTTCTCCGGAATATTCACCCAAATTAGTACCTTCTTGATAACCAAGCTGTGATTTAGCAATATTTACAATATCTGTTCTCTTATTTCCGGTCAATTTAACACCTGTAAGCTGTGAATAATACTTACCTGCCATATATGACTCAGAGCCTGTATATTCAACGTTTTTTAAGTTCTTTTGTTCATCTGTTGAAGAGCAACAAGTAAGTGTCATGCAAAGTATAACAATCAATAAACCTAATGCAAAAATACTACGAATACTACGTTTCATTACAATTCTCCTTTTGAAAAAATTAAGTCAAGAATATTAAATTCTTGACGAAATATTGCGTGCAACATAAACACCGCTTGCTGCGGCTTGTGAAAGTCCCCTTGTCACACCTGCTCCATCTCCGCAAGCAAAAAGATTCTTGTGAGATGTTTCCAATTCTTTAGAAAGCTCAATTCTTGAACTGTAGAATTTTACTTCTACACCATAGAGCAATGTATCATGATTTGCTGTACCCGGAGCAACTTTATCAAGCGCGTAAATCATCTCAATGATATTATCAAGATGTCTCTTCGGAAGCGCAAGACTCAAATCTCCCGGTGTCGCATTCAAAGTAGGCTTTGTAAAGCTCTTTGAAAGTCTATGTTCATTTGTACGAACACCTTTAACAAGATCTCCGAAACGCTGTACCATAACTCCGTCACCAAGCAAATTAGAAAGTGACGCAATTCTTTTACCGTATTGATACGGCTCATTAAACGGCTGCGTAAATCTGTTACTAACGAGTAATGCAAAGTTCGTATTTTGGCTTCTCAAAGATGCATCGCCATAACTATGTCCGTTTACAGTAATAATACCGTCAACATTTTCCATTACAACATGTCCGTAAGGATTCATACAGAATGTTCTTACATGGTCTCCGTATAACTTCGTACGATATAGAAGCTTTGCTTCATAAACAACATCTGTAATATGCTCAAATACAGCTGCGGGCAACTCTACACGAACACCGATATCAACCTGATTGTTTATAAGGTTGATTCCCATGTTCTTACATTCAGAGGAAAACCACTCTGCACCTGAACGACCCGGCGCTGCTATTAAATATTTACAATTAATAGTTTCTCCGCCTTTTATGGCAAGTTCATATGTACCGTCAGAAGCTTTGTGAATGTGCTCTACTGTTGTGTTGCACATGAGGTCAATTTTCTTTTCAAGATCTTCAGACATATTTGAGAGTATCTTTAAGTTTCTCTCTGTGCCCAAATGCTTCACCGCAGCTTGCAAAAGGTGCAAATCGTGATGAAGTGCTTCTTTTTGAAGTTTTATAGCTTCGGCTGAATATGTAGAAAATCTCTCGTTTGTAGCGCCGAAAGATACATTGACAGAGTCAACATATTCAATCAAGTCCATTACATCACGGTCGGGCACATAATCATTAAGCCATCCGCCGAATTCTGTAGTAAAATTAAATTTACCATCAGAAAAAGCTCCTGCTCCGCCAAAACCGTTCATAATACTGCAGGAGGGACACTTAATGCATCCCTTTGTCGTTCCTGCAATTATAGGACAAACTCTTTTATTTATTGACCTACCCTGTTCAATCATAGAGATTTTTAACTCAGGGTGAAGTTTGTTTAACTCATAAGCAGCAAAAATTCCTGCTGTACCTGCGCCTATGATAACTACATCGTAATTTTTCAATGTGTTGTCATCCTTTCGATTAATTAATCAAATTGTGCTATTTTCTGCCTCATGACGAATGAGTGTCATTGTTGACTCATAAAGATTTGCAAACTCAGGATTTCTCTGTGCCTCACAAATAAATGACTGACGAGGAGAGTTGATATCTTCTCCGCTTATTTGGAAGAAACCGTATTTGTCGCACATTGAACGAATTCTGCGAAGTTGCTCCATTGTGTTTCTTGAAGGCATATATGTAACTGCTTTGAATTTAAGGTCTTTGATTACATCAAAGAGCAAATCAATATAGTCGTCTTCGAATTTCTGTGTCTTCTTATCGCCTGTTACAGAATCGCCAACATCTCCCAAGTAAGCATAAGCTGAGAATGCATTGATTTTAGCGGCGAGCGCAATCATTTCCGTAACATCCGGACACTCTTCATCAGCGTCAATGTAGAATTTCTCAACGAGATTACTCTTGAGTGCGCCGAGAAGGTCATACTCGTAATTTACATTGTTTGAATCCTCAAGGAATGCTTTTACTTTGCCGCTTACTGCTATTCCCATATCTTCTGTGAGGAATTTAACTACTGCTTCACCTTTGCCGAAACGCTCTGTGATTTTCTTTGAAAGTGCGAAAAGTAAATGACGCTCTGTTATGCTACCACCGTTTACAAATTCAGAAAGAGGCACTACATCTTTATCAAAATCTGTGTGAATACCGTAAGCTGCTGTGAGCTCATTGATTCTGTCGATCATTTTGCGGTTACGCTCGTTTCTTTTTGCAACATAGGGCTTAAAGAAATCTACTACTTCATCAATGTGTTGATGAGGTACGCCGTGCATTGTGCAGTATGCAATGCCTTTTTGGTCAGGGTTATTAATTCTTTTATCTCCTAAAGGAGTGTTTTTCATATTTACTCTGCACTCAACACCGATTGTTGTGAGAATACCTACGATTTTACCTGCTTCAATAAATTCTCTTGCACCGCTGAGTGAATCATGGTCCATAATACCTGCTGTTTGAAGTCCTGCATTATAAGCCATCCAAACTGCTTTTGTAGGTGAATAAGGTGAAAAAGAAAATGTTGTGTGGATATGGTTGTTTACATCATTTCCTTGCTTGGGAGCCTCAATCTCACCTGCTTTAATCATTGCCATAAGTTGTCTTAAAGAGTCAAGACGTACATTAACGTCTGCATCATTAAGTTTTAAAATCAATTCTTCTTTGTTCATAATCAAACCTCCGGATTTATTAAAAATATATATTTTACTTAAAATTAAAATAGCGTAAGTTGTTCGCCGGGTTTATCGGCATCTTTTACAAAACTGCCTGCTATCGGTATGTTCTTTGTCCTATATACTTTATAGTCAGCAAAACCGCAGCTTTCAGCAGGTTTCATGTACTTTAACTTATAATCTTTTTTAAGCTTAAGTACTTGTACACCTTGTGAACTCTTAGTTGTTTTGAGAGGCACAAGTGATGCTTTAATTACCAATATTCTATCATTACTGCTGCAAAGTGCAACCTCAATATCATCTTTTATATAAATAACATCAACCAAGGGCGAAGCATTTCCGTATGCATTGATAAGTTTCTTTCTGTTGTTCTTTGTCTCGTATGCATTGAGCGGAATGCGTGACACTTTACCATTTTCGTATGCAAAGAGAATTTCTCCCGAGTAATCGTCAGTAACAATAAAATAAAGAACTTTCTCGTCTGCATCAAGACCGAGTATGTTTTGTAAGTAGTCACCCAATGAACCTGCTTTGCAATCAGGCAAATCGTAAATCTTCATTTTATAAACGGCTTGTTTATCAGATACGAATATGATTTCTGACTTATTATGCCATTCTGCTTCTTGAATAATAACGTCGCCTTCTTTAAGCTTTTGCTCAGGTGAAGACCTCAAAGCAGTTAAAGGTATTTTCTTCAAATAACCATCTTTGGTAAGGAAAATTTTAAGATTGTATTCTTCTATCAAGTGGTCATTTGTTATTACCGTAACTTCTTCTTCGTTAATAACATCTGTCAGACGATCTTTCGCGTACTTTTTCTCGATTGCACGAAGCTCATGCTTAATTCTTGTTTTAATTCTGTTTTCTTTATTAAGCATATCCTCCATATCGGCGATGTCTTTTAAAAGTCTGTCAATCTCGTCCAACTTATTGAGAATGTATTCTTTATTTAGGTTTCTGAGTTTTATCTCTGCGATAAAATTCGCTTGAATTTCATCAATGCCAAAACCCCACATCAAGTTAGGTATTACGAGGTCATCATGCTCTGTTTCTCTGATAATTTTAATAGCTTTATCAATGTCTAAAAGTATCTTATCAAGGCCTTTTAACAAGTGCAAACGATCTTTCTTTTGTTTAATTTCGTATGCCAATTGACGTTTTATACAACCTATTCTGAATTTTAACCACTCATCAATAAGAGCTCTTACACCCAAAACATTAGGTCTGCCATTAATAAGCACATTAAAGTTACAAGCAAAAGAAGACTCTAATGATGTAAACTTATAAAGCTTATTCATTATTTCGTCTGCATCAGCTGTTTTTCTGATATCAATGGTAATTTTTAAACCGCTCAAATCAGTTTCATCACGAACATCAAGAATATCTTTAATTTTGCCTTCTTTAACAACTTTAATGATTTCTTCCATTATAGCTTCTGATGTTGTGCTGTACGGAATTTCAAATATCTCTACGCAGCTGCTTTTCTTATCATATCTGTACTTGCCGCGTATTTTCACACTTCCCCTACCCGTTTCGATTATACTTTCGAGTATCTTTTTAGTGTAGATTACAGTACCACCTGTCGAAAAGTCAGGCGCAGTAATATACTGCAGTAAATCTGCTTGTTTATTATCAATATAAGCACAAGTAGCGTCACAAATTTCATGTAAGTTAAAACTACAAATATTGGTAGCCATACCAACAGCAACACCTTGATTTGGATTAACCAATATAGTCGGGAAAGTAACGGGCAAAAGCGTAGGCTCTTTCATTTCACCGTCGTAGTTATCTACAAAGTCAACGGTATCTTTGTCTATATCTTTAAAGAGTTCTTCGCAAATTTTCTCAAGTTTAGCCTCGGTATAACGAGGAGCGGCAAAAGCCATATCTCTTGAATAATGTTTACCAAAGTTACCTTTTGAATCAACATACGGATGAAGCAATGCACTATGGTCTCTTGTCATACGAACCATTGTCTCATATATCGCCATGTCACCATGAGGATTAAGTTTCATTGTTTCACCAACGATATTTGCTGACTTTGTACGACTGCCGTTTATAAGTCCCTTCTTATACATTGTATACAAGAGTTTACGGTGAGAAGGCTTGAGACCGTCAATTTCCGGAATGGCACGAGAAACTATAACACTCATTGCATAAGGCATATAGTTTTGTTCTAATGTGTCTGTAATTTGCTGTTCAACACACGGACTTTGAACCGGAATATTTTCTACTGTATCATTTTTGTCATTTTTCTTCTTAGCCATAAAACTCACCTCACATTACATCAAGATCATCAAGATAAAGATGTCCGCATTCGCGAATATGTTCTTTTCTTGCTTCAAGTGCGTCTCCTAAGAGCATTTCAAAATAGAATGCTGTCTTCTCTGCTTCTTCAGGCATAACTTTTATAAGACGTCTTGAAGCAGGATTCATAGTAGTTTGCGCCATCATTTCCGCAGTATTTTCACCGAGACCTTTTGAACGCTGTATTGTAACTCTTCCCGTACTCGTTATTTCTTCAAGAATTTTAGCTTTTTCTTTATCGTCATAAGCAAAGTACGTCTTGTTTTTGCAAGTAATTTCATAAAGAGGTGTCTCTGCAATGAATACTTTACCTTCGTTAATGAGTGTCGGCATTAATCTGTAAATCATTGCAAGCACAAGAGTTCTTATTTGGAAACCGTCAACATCGGCATCGGTACAGATAATAATTTTTGACCATCTTAGATTGTCCATATCAAACAAAGTCAAATCTTTGTGTTTTGATTTAACCTCTACTCCACAGCCTAAAACTCTTATAAGGTCAACAATAACATCACTGTCAAAAATTTTGCTGATATCAGCTTTGAGACAGTTGAGAATCTTACCTCTTAAAGGCATTATTGCTTGGAATTCACTATCTCTGCTTAATTTAACAGAACCCAAAGCAGAGTCACCCTCTACTATATAAAGCTCACGTCTGTCAGCATCTTTAGTACGGCAATCAACAAACTTCTTAACTCTGTTTGTCATATCAATATTGCCTTGGAGCTTCTTTTTGATATTAACACGTTGTTTTTCTGCTGATTCTCTGCTTCTTTTGTTAACAAGAACCTGCTCCATTACTTTATCAGCTTCAAGCTTATTTTCAATAAAGAATATTTCAAGACGCTGCTTAATAAAATCAGTCATAGCCTCTTGAATAAATTTGTTATTAATTGCTTTTTTAGTCTGATTTTCGTAGCTTGTCATTGTCGAAAAAGAGTTTGTTACAATTATCAAGCTATCTTGTATATCTGTGAATGAAATTTTACTCTCATCCTTGTTGTATTTACCTTGTGATTTAATATATTTATCAATCTCACTTACAAAAGCATTCTTAACTGCTTTATCAGGAGAACCGCCATTTTCAAGAAAACTTGAATTATGGTAATATTCAATCATATTAATCTCATTGTTGAAGCAAAAAGCAAATTGCATTTTAACTTTGTATTCAGGCTTATCAGCACGGTCACGACCTTTTGCTGATGTTTCGGAAAATTGAACGCCGGTAATCTCCTTGCCTGCTGATATTTCTTTAACATAATCAGTAATACCATTATCATACAAAAATTCAAATCTTTGATTTGATACTTCATCAAAAAGTTTAAATTTAAGACCGGCATTAACAACTGCTTGCTTTTTTAAAATAGTTGTAAAAAATTCTAAAGGTATATTTATATCATTAAAAACTTCAAGGTCAGGTTTCCATTTTTGAAGTGTACCGGACTGCTTGTAGTCATATTTTTCTTGTTTAAGTCCTCCTACATTGAAACCTTTTTCAAAGTGCAAATCGTACTTAAAACCATCTTTAAAAACGGTAACGTCCATGTATTCAGAACTGTACTGGGTAGCACAGCTACCAAGACCATTAGTACCTAAACTGTACTCATAATTCTCGCCGGCATTTGTATTATATTTACCACCGGCATAAAGCTCACAATAAACGAGCTCCCAATTAAAACGTTTTTCTTTTTCATTGTAATCAACCGGACATCCACGACCATAATCACGAATTTGAATTGATCTATCTTTGAAGCGTGTAACTTCAATTACTTTACCGTAACCTTCTCTTGCTTCATCAATAGAGTTAGCAAGAATTTCAATAAAAGTATGTTGGCAACCCTCAAGACCATCGGAACCTAAAATCGCGGCAGGTTTTTTTCTGACTCTGTCGGGACCTACCAAAGCAGTAATACTATCGTTGGTATAAGTGTTATTATTTGCCATGTTTCCTCCTTAATCTTTTAGGCTAAATATAAATTATTATTAGATATGCCTTTACGCAAACAATTCCGCAAGAGCGCGCCCTTCATAATTTCAGGACGCGCCTGCGGAGTTATTATTAATTAAACAAACAATTAAAATACTTATCAGTTAAGCATATTTTGTCCACCAGTAACGGGGATTGCTTGTCCTGTCTCATACTCCTGCTCAACAATATAGAATATTGCTCTTGCAACGTCTATAATCTCACAGCCACGGTGCATGGGAACTTTACTCTCATAGAACTCACGTACATCAGCAACACTCTTAGCACCGGGTACTTTACCAGCTTTAAAGTATTGAACAAAGAGTCCCTTCTCAGGATCTGACCACAAAGGACCATTGAGTAAGTTACCGGGGCAAATTGCGTTAACTTTGATATTGTAAGGTACAAGCTCAAGAGCAAAGCTCTGTGTGAGACCGATACCACCGAATTTACTACCTGCATATGCGAAGTTTTTGTTGCTTCCTGCAAGACCTGACTTAGAGTTAATTTGAATGATATCCATCGGATAGTCAGGAGCGAATTTATTTTGAATCTTCATGATTCTTGAAGCAAGTTTAGCACAGAGATAATATGCTGTATAGTTAATCTTTGTAACGAGATCAAACTTAGGAACTGTCATTTCCTCAAGGCTACCTGCAATAGCGATACCTGCGTTGTTTACGAAAATATCAAGTCCGCCGTAAGCAAGAACTGTTGAGTAAACCATATCTGTAACTGCTTCTTCGTTACCAACATCTGCTCTGCAAGCTATTGTCTTGTTTTTGCCGTACTTAGCGTTCATGTTGTCGCTGTTAGCTTTAGCAAGATCATAGTTAAGGTCAGCAATAACAACATTAGCACCTTGTTTGAGCATTTCGTCTGCAATACCTTGTCCGAAACCTTGAGCACTACCTGTAACAATAGCGATTTTCTCATTAAGTCTGAGAGCTGCGCCACCTGCAAGGCTAACTTTTGAACGATATGATTCAACTTCCCAGTTGCAGATAAAGTCGATCATGTACTGTGTCATGAACAAAGGTCCGCCGAATCCCTCTGAATACACACCAATTTTACAAGCATCAAGGAATACTTCTGCACAGATATCAGCATTTTTCTTGTTTGTACCCCAAGCAAAGAAGCCGAGGTTCTGAACTGCAACAATCTTAGGAGCAAAACCGTTTTTAGCAATATAAGCTTCAACAGCGTCTTTAATAAGTGTATATTGTTTCTCCATATCATCATCTGCTGCAACGTAAAGTGCATAAGGTTTGCAGTATACGATGTGGTCAGGTGAATATGCAGAAGAAACAGGATAGAAAGATTTCTCATCTTTAACAAAGTTCATTACTTCTTTGTTAGTGCAGAAAGTAACGATTGAAGATGAAGCATCGTGAGCTTTCTTTAAAAGCATTCTGATTGCGGGAGCAACGAGAGCTGCTTTTTCTTTATTAAACTCTACTGCTTTGAAATCAGGTTTTCTTGTAATCTTGCTCTCGATCTTATCGAAAACATATTTAGTCTTTTTATTGATTTCTCTTTCACTGTTAGCAGCAATAAATACGCCGTGATTCTGAAGAAGAATTATATCAGCATCTTTACCTGTAGCTGCTTTATAAGCATCCATTTCTTCTTTAAGCTTTGCAGCAAGTACATAACCGGGCTCAATAATGTCAATCCAAATAACATCATCGCCAAAGAGCTCTTTAGCAATCTCTTTACCTTTAGCACCGCATGTCATACCGTTAAGCATTGAAGGATGAGTATGTACGATATACTTGTAATTAATTAAGTTGTGTAAAAGTGTCTCAACACTCGGACGCTTTGAAAGCTCTGTTTTCTCTCTTGCATCCATCATATCTTCGAGAACTTGTGATTCTCTCTCTGCTGCGTCAGCTGAATACTCTTTAGTAAACATTGCTGCGAGTTTTTTACGATTCATTTTAACAAATCCGCACTCTGTAATTGTTGCCAAAGTCGTACCTGAACCTTTAATGTAAAGATATTTAGAATCTTTATATGAGGTATTACCGCCTCCTGCAAGTACAAACTCAGGATTTGAGCCATATTTGTTTGAAATAGCAACTATTTTTTCTAATGACATTTAAAAAGCCTCCTGAAGAAGTATATTTTAACTAAATAAGTATATATCTCCCGTTTGTTTTTGTCAACTTTTAACGGGAGCTCTGTAAGCAAATCTAAAACTCTTTTCGGGAACGCAAATAACCTCACAAGAAGGCTGAATCGACTGTATTCTCTGGTCGCTTCCGGAATCATATCTGTATACATTATCCTCAATTGCTGTATAATCCCCTGCAAGTATATAAACATGTGACGGATATTCTCTCATTTCTTCACTTAAGAGAACTTCTTTTCTTGCATAACCTACGAAAACCACGTCGCCCGCCTTTAGTTCTTCAATATTTTCTATTCTCGTAAATTCGTGAAGCTTAAGAAATGTTTCTATACTGCCTTCTATACCGTCAAGTTTATGCCCAAACAACGGCAACCCTTTAATTTCCGGTTGCCCTGCCGTATAGCCTGCATCACCCAAAACCCAACCGACAAATCTGTCGCAAGATACAATTTTTTCTTCTTTTGTTAAATAAGGATTTAAACTTGCATCACCGTATTTCCAATTATTTTCTCTCATATAATCTGCATTTCTTTTAGCAAAAGCAAGTATATTAAGAACTGTCATATTATATTTACCGTAAACAAACTTACCGTCTTCATCAGCAACATAATATCCGTAACGTGCATTTTCTTCTGCAAATTCGACTGCTTTATCATAATCATCATATGCTTCTGACTTAATTCCCGTTGTAGTTTGTAAATACCATTTTTGCATAATTCTTCCTCCTAAATCTTAAATGATTTTTAGAAAATTATATAATATAGTTAAATGCTTTTCAAGAATATCAATAAAGTGTATTTCACACTTTGAACCACAATATATCTCTATATCTCAGCTCACTCAAGAATTCGTTAACCACAGTAAACAAATCAACAACATTTGTTTATAATGCTTAACAATTTTGAGTTAACATTTTGGGCTATTTTGTTAAGCATACTGAACAAAATTCATATTATTGTTAAAGAAAAAGTGTTAAGTATAATTAACAACAATAGACTAAATGTTAAGAACGCTTAACAAAAAACAGAGGCATTTAGACAACCTCTGAATATTTGTTATTATTTGATTTTTCTGAAATTTCCGTATGTCTCATTTACAGTTTCAATAAACGAAAAAGTATTCTCATACTTTGACAAAATATCTTTTAATTCAACAATTTGATGTTTATTAATTACACAAACAAGCATAGTTTTGTCATCTTTTGAAAAAGAGCCCACGGCTTGAATTTTTGTTGAGCTATGTTTGAGAGAATCTTGAATTTCTTTTGAAATTTCGTCCGGATGTGTAGTAATAATAGTAAATTTACATGCAGATTTAGTTCCCTTAATTATGTAGCTACCTATAAAACTCGATATGAAGCAGTAGAGTATACAAAGACACACCGGTTTATAATCATATACACGAACAAAATTTTCATCAACGCTTGAGTAAACAAAAAAAGATACAATTGCAACTATAGCATTTAAAATGAATGTAACCCAAAAGAAATTTAAATCAGGCTTTTTCTTACTTATATACTTCGAAATTATATCCGTACCGCCTGTTGACGAGTTTGTTCTAAAGCATATACCATAAACAAAGCCACTAATAACTCCGCTTAGCAAGACCGGAAATACAGTGTCATGTCCTTGTGCATTATACTGAAATTGAGTAAGTCCAATTTTCTGTAAATAAAGAAAAACAAAAGAATAAGTTAAACAGAATACTAAACTTCTTTTTGCAAATTTTTTATCTATCAAAAAATAAGCTAATATACAAAGTGGTACATTTATCAAAAGTGACATATAACCAATGCTGAAGCCTGTCTTATATTGTATCATCGTTGCAACACCGTTTAAACCTGCCGGTGCAAAATCATTTTCTACAATAAACAATTGATAATTAAAAGCAAGCAATATTGCTATAGCCAATATCGCAACATACACCAACAATTCTCTTAATTTAGAAATGACGAATTTAGTATTCATATTACATACAATAACCTTTCAATAAGGAATCTCTCTTTCTGTGATAAATATATCACTAACAAACAACATAATCAACATTATTCTTTTGTATGTGCTTTTCGATAGTCACGTGGGAGCAACCCTGTTATATCCCGAAAAGCAGTGGTAAACTTACTTTGATTCTCATACCCAACAGAATAGGCAATTTCAGCAATGGAATAATCGCTGTTGCATAGCAATTCCTTTGCTCGTTTAATACGATATTCTCTCATATATAAACCAATCGATTGTCCAAAAGCAATTTTAAATGTCGTTTTCAATGTGGTCTGATTGATATGAAACATAGAGGAAAGGTACTCTATAGTATATCGCTTTGTAAGATCTCTTATTAGGAAATCGTGTACCTCATTGACAGTTTGAATAACAGAATCATCAGCATGGGAGTCTATCTTGTTCAAGACTTCTTCAGCCGGACATGCCACTTCAACGATTTGCTCAATCATTTCATGCAAAACTTGAGCTCTCGTAGTTTTAGCCGCACTATAATAAACCTCTTTTCCTTCGCGGTGGCTCGTTATCAGACCAGCAGTTTTCAAAAGTTTTAAATGATGTGAAACAACCGGGCTACTCGTTTCCAAAAGTGCGGATATATTGATAACACATTCTTCGCAATGACATAAGAGCCAAAATATCTGTATACGTTTACCATCGCTCATCATTTTTAGTAACTCTGATACAGTTTCAAAAATCTCGCCTTTCGGCATTTCAAGGCGTAATTTTCCGGAAAGATGTCCGTGGTCGTGTGGCAATGGGTTAAATTCCATAATACTACCTCCTCATTAATTTTTATTATACCATTTAGCCTAAATAACAACAATATAAAACCAGAAAATAATCCATTCAGACAAAAGAATATCCCTATAAGAAGGCTTTTATCCCAACGCATTGACATTTATTTATTCGTACAATATACTAAAATTAAAAATTAAATAATCGTTTAATCGTAACATAAAAGGAGTAATATATTATGAAAAAAACATACAAAATCGAAATCGATTGTGCCAACTGTGCACTTAAAATGGAAGATGCTGCTAAAAAAACTATCGGCGTCAAAGAGGCAACCGTGAACTTTATGACTCAAAAAATGATTGTTGAATTTGAAGACGATGCCGATACGGCATTGATTATGAAAACAGTTCTCAAAAACTGCAAGAAGGTCGAGAGCGACTGTGAAATCTATTTATAAGCCACATATTTTCAGCGAAAGGATAATAATATGACGAAAAAACAAAAAAAGTTGTTTAGCAGGATCATTGTTACAACAGTGTTGATGATCGGCTTGGCATTTCTGCCGATAGAAGGTCTGATGCGTTTTTTTCTGTACCTAATACCTTACCTTATCATTGGTTATGACATTTTGATCAAAGCCGGAAAAGGTATTTTAAACCGTCAAATATTTGACGAAAACTTTCTCATGACAATCGCCACCATTGGTGCTATGGTCATCGGTATCTCGGATAGCGGAGATTATGTTGAAGCCATCGCCGTTATGCTATTCTATCAGGTCGGTGAACTGTTTCAAAGTTATGCTGTTGGGAAAAGCCGCAGAAACATCAGTGAGCTTATGGATATTCGACCTGATTATGCGAATATTGAGAAAGACAGCAAGCTGATACAGGTAGATCCCGACGAGGTTGAAATCGGAACGGTAATTACTGTTCAACCCGGAGAGAAGTTACCTATTGACGGTGTTGTTATTGAAGGGCAATCTTCTCTAAACACCAGCGCTCTTACCGGAGAAAGCCTGCCACGTGATGTTAAAACAAACGATGAAGTCATCAGTGGTTGCATCAATATGATCGGTGTTTTGAAGATACGCACCACAAAGGAGTTCGGCGAATCAACAGTATCTAAAATTCTCGATTTGGTAGAAAACGCCAGCTCACGCAAATCAAAGTCCGAGAATTTTATTTCGAGATTTGCAAAAATATACACACCCGCTGTATGCATCTGTGCGTTGGCATTAGCAATCTTTCCTCCCCTTGTAAATATGTTGATTTTCGAAAATCCTGCCAATTGGAGCGTTTGGATTTACAGAGCCCTTACATTCCTTGTAGCGAGCTGTCCGTGTGCACTTGTTATCAGCATTCCCCTCAGTTTCTTTGCCGGTATCGGTGGAGCAAGCAATGAAGGTGTGTTAGTCAAGGGTTCAAATTATCTGGAAACACTATCGCAGACCGGTTATGTTGTCTTTGATAAGACGGGTACACTGACTCGAGGTGTATTTGAAGTCACTGCTATTCATCACAATGAACTGCCTGATGATAAATTAATTGAGTATGCCGCACTTGCCGAAATTGCTTCCTCACATCCGATTGCACAAAGTTTACAGCGTGCATACGGTTTAGCGCTGGACAGAAACAGAGTCAGTGACGTACAAGAGATCAGCGGCAACGGTGTAATTTCCAAGGTTGACGAACACTTGGTTGCTGCCGGTAACGACAAGCTTATGAAACGACTCGGCATCCCGTATTGCGAGTGTCATCATGTGGGAACTATTATCCATATCGCCATCGACAACAAATACGCAGGACAGATCGTTATTTCCGATGTGATCAAACCCTCCTCTGCAAATGCAATATCAAAGCTAAAAAAGTTAGGCATTCGAAAGACAGTAATGCTTACCGGCGATTCAAAATCTGTTGCTGACCAAGTTGCAAGCTCGATAGGTCTTGATACAGTTTACAGCGAGCTTTTGCCTGACGACAAGGTAAGTAAAGTGGAAGAACTTCTTAATTCAAAACCAAAGAAAGCAAAGCTTGCATTCGTAGGAGACGGTATGAATGATGCACCTGTACTTTCCCGTGCAGATATTGGTATTGCCATGGGAGCTATAGGTTCTGATGCGGCCATTGAAGCCGCCGATATCGTTTTAATGGATGACGATCCGTTAAAAATCGTAAAAGCTATCAAAATTTCACGCAAATGCCTTGGAATTGTTCATCAAAATATCGTATTTGCTATTTCTGTAAAAATTCTTTCACTTATTTTTGTTGCTTTTGGAGCCGCTAATATGTGGATTGCAATTTTTGCCGATGTCGGCGTAATGATACTGGCTGTTTTAAATGCAATTCGTGCCTTATTTGTAAAAAAGCTATAAAATAACAGAAAATACAAAAAAACTGTCCGAAAAACCATAATAAAATGAATTTTCGGACAGAATGTGGCGGAGAAAGAGGGATTCGAACCCTCGAAACCGTTTTGCGGTTTACACGATTTCCAGTCGTGCGCCCTCGACCGGACTAGGCGATTTCTCCACGACTTTTGAATTATATGATAACAAACCTGCTTTGTCAATTAATATTTTTCACTACTCCCCTTTGATTGTAATACTCACTATCTCACAATCCGTACCCACGCGCATCGGCATTCCCCAATAACCAACACCAGAGCTCACAATCACATGCGGATTCTCAGCATCCTTACGGTAATAACCATAATCCGCATCATACATCGCATTTGTCACTATGCTCGCCGGAAACAACTGTCCCTTGTGCGTATGCCCGCACAATATCAAATCAGCATTCACACCATACTCACCAATGCCTGCAGGATTGTGGTCCATTACGACTACCGGAAGCTTCGGGTTTTCACGCTTATACACTTCGGAAAATTCCCTTCGGGTTCGCTCGCCACTGCTACCGATTGGAGACCTGTCTAATCTGCCAACCAAAACGAAACGATTATCAATTATTGCATAATCATCATCAAGTAAACGAATATCTGCCTTATCCAAGAAAGCAAGCATTTCCGAAAAAGTTTTACCGGCGTCATGATTTCCGAGGCAAGAATAAACACCATAAGTAGAGCGAATAGAGCGAAGCTTTGCAAGAGCGATTTCCGGCTCATCAATAGACGCAAAATCAGAATCAAAAAAGTCGCCAACAATACAAACCACATCAGGCTTTAAAGAATTTATCTCATCGACAATATTTTCCAAACGACTTTCAGAACCGATAGAACCAAGATGCAAATCACTTATCATTACAATATTAATATCAGAAATGTCATCCCTCTCCCGGAGTTGAATATCGTATGATACATGGTCAATTTGACGAGCATTAATAAAACCGTATGTACAAGTCACAAAAGTCAGTGCCAATACAGACAAAGTCATAAAGCCTTTAAAATATTGATGTGTAGTAAAAGAAAGTTTTAAAACTTGCGGCAATATCATAACTATATCAGCAAGTAACGTATATAATAATAAATAGACGAAAATACCCATATAGCATAATCCCACTGTGCCCAAAAAGTTTTTCAGCCACACAGGCAGAGGCATCATTGACTTTGCGAAACCAAGCAACATAATTAATGCCAGCACCATAAGCACAGTTAATAAAGGCCAAAAGCGAAAATTCGGAAAGAACGATGCAATACCGCTATATGCTCGATGCGCGATATAATAGCTCGTACCTGATAATATACCTAAAACGATAAAAAAAACAAAAATAAAAATCATGGTTTATTCCCTTCATTAATAAATCCAAAATGATTGACAATCGCATCTGCAGTTAAACGAATTTGTTCTGCATTGCTTATTTTAGGAGTGCCATCACCATCTTGCATACCGTACATTCCGAAATAGGCATGGCAGCCGCCGTCTATAACAATCTCTGTAAAATCCTTAGGTAAATTTGACTTATTGTCTTTATATTTATCTATATTCAAAACTTTATCCTCACTGCCGTAAACAGAAAGAACATCAAGTCCGCTCTTTTTTAAATTCGCTGTTGAATAAGAGCCAAGTAGAACGAGCCCTTTAAATTCATCTGCGTGTTCAGAAACATAAGATGCAGCCATTGAGCCTCCAAGAGAGTGACCACCAATGTACCATTCCTTTATCTGAGGATATTGCTTTTTTATCTCATCTGCGGCATCTATATCAAAAACCGCAAGATTAAACGGCATTTCTACAATCACACATAATACACCATTCCCTGACAGAGAGTGCATAAGCGGAACGTATGACGTGTTAGCAACTTTTCCTCCCGGGTAAAAGATAAATCCTTTAACAGCCTCTTTAGGCTCAATAACAATATTACCGTCAGAATCCTCTTTCGTTGTGTAACCTGCCGGAAGAAAAGCACTGATTGCATCTTCATCTGCTTTATAATAATCGCACACATATACTACAAAAGCGATAACAATTGCAAGAATACATAATGCAATTATTATAAGTGTCTTGTAAAGTTTGCGTTTTCGTTTGCTTATACGCTTTTTATTTTTTTTGTGTGATTGATGATGAGCAGTCACAGAAGTTTTTGACTTTTGATATAAAGCAAGCGGGTCTTTTTGATTAATTATCCTTGAGTAAAACTCATCGAGCCACTGTTCATCACCGGGTTCACACATATTCTTTTCGGTACAGTCAGGCTCATGTGCGATTTTATTGCGTATCCAGCGATAATGTTTGAGTTTTTTCAAATCCTCATCCCAACCCGGCACTTTATTCGATCCGTTTGGCTTACTTATCATTTCTTCTATGTATGCGGAAATTTTACGCTCGTCTTGCATAATTTCTCCGCATAATTTTTCAAGTCGCTTATACGAATCAATAAAACCCATTATTTCACTCCTCATTTAATCTCTATAATTAAAATTATTATACCCTTACAATAGTAATAACACAAGATTCGCATTCAAAAAAAAATAGACAAATAAAAATCAGCGTAGTATAATTTTTCAGGTTAAGGATTAAGAATATTAATATCCTTTAATTTTGATTTATGGAGTGTGATTTAGAATGAAGCTTATAATCAAAAACGATTATAACGAAATGAGTGCATGGACTGCACAACACATTGCAAACGCGATTAACAATCACAAAGAAAATCGCCCATTTGTATTAGGACTTCCCACAGGATCATCCCCTCTCGGCACATATAAAAAGTTAATAGAGCTCAACAAAGCAGGCAAAGTTAGCTTCAAAAATGTAGTTACTTTCAACATGGATGAATATGTAGGCCTTCCCAGAGACCACAAAGAAAGCTATTGGTACTTTATGCACGATAACTTCTTTAATCACATTGATATTCCTGCTGAGAATATTAATATTTTAAATGGTATGGCTGAAGATTTAGAAGCAGAGTGCAAACGTTATGAAGACAAAATCGCTTCATACGGCGGCATCGACCTTTTCTTAGGCGGTAGCGGAGTTGACGGTCACATCGCATTCAATGAGCCTTTCACTTCCCTCACTTCTCGTACAGGAGTTCGCGCATTGACAGAAGATACTTTGATTGCTAACTCTCGTTTCTTTGATAACGATCCTAACCAAGTACCTAAAACAGCTCTTTCTGTTGGTGTTGGTACTGTTTGTGATTCTAAGCAAGTTCTCCTTGTTATCAACGGACACAACAAAGCAAGAGCTCTTCGCCACTGCGTTGAAGGCGGTGTAGATCACGCTTGGACAATTAGTGCTCTTCAATTACACAAAGACGGCATCATTGCTTGTGATGAAGCTGCTTGCGGCGAATTGAAAGTTGACACATATAAATACTTTAAAGAGATTTATAAAAACGAACAATAATATTTAAAATAAAATTCAGCATCCGCATTCACATCAACATTTAAAGCGACGTGTTTGCGGATGTTTTTTTGAGGTCATTGTGAAGAAATTACTTAATTATTTTACTAAATCAGAAATCATATTGTGGATTTCGTCCGTTCTGTTAATTGTCGTATCATTTTTGATTTTCGACAGAGAAAATTATTTAACGCTGTTTGCTTCTTTAATAGGCATTACGGCTATAATATTTTGTGCTAAAGGCAATCCTTTCGGACAAGTATTAATGATTATTTTCAGTACATTTTATGCTGTTATTTCGTACTCTTTTGCATATTACGGTGAAATGCTAACATACCTCGGAATGACTCTTCCAATGGCTGTTTTCGGCCTTATTTCATGGTTGCGCAATCCATACCAAGGCAATAAAAAAGAAGTAAAAGTTAAAAATGTTACAAAAACAGAGATATCAAAAATATTTATTGCCGCAATATTTGTTTCTTTTATCTTTTATTTCATTTTAAAGTATTTCAACACCGCCAATTTAATACCTAGTACATTATCGGTCACAACAAGCTTCATTGCCGCATCTTTTTCTTATTTAAGAAGTCCTTATTTTGCATTGGCATACGCAATAAACGACGTCGTTTTAATTATTTTGTGGATAGCAGCCAGTATAACTGATATTAATTACATTTCCGTAGTAGTGTGTTTCATTGCATTTCTTTCGCATGACATATACGGCTTCATTAATTGGCAAAGGATGAAAAAAAGACAGGCTAAGTCGGGTCAATCATAATTTCTACTTTTGTATTATCAATTTCAATATATACCCAGTAATTGTATTCGGACCAACCGCCGAATTTCATATCAACAGTAGTAGGAACTCCTGCCTTTAATTCTACAGTCTTGTAATCTCCTAAAGCCAAATTATCAGCACTTTGTTGAGAACGCAATGATATGTTGACTGTTTGGCAAATTTCCGAAAGCAATTCAACCGTAATTGAATTTTGAGGATTATAATTATTATCAACATAAATATTTTTAATGTTCAATTCAACAGACGAATCAGAGCTAAAAACATTGGTAAGTGTAATGTTTTTGTCACCTCTGTGATAGGTTCCTTTATAATAATCATACGGTGCATATGACCACGCATCATTTAAAAGTATTTTAAATTCATCACTTATTTCAAGAACCCTACCCTCTTCAAAGTGTGTTTCAACGGTACATATTTGTGACAAATCAGGTGTCAAGCGATAAATTTGACCTTCTGTTTCAACCCACATTGTGCCCCTTTCTACGGAATATTGGCCGCTTCCCACTACTAACTTCTCGTCCGATACTTTTGCAATAGTTTCACCGGTTTCATTGAGAGTTTTTAATGCAAAAACTATATCGGATGCAACACCGGAGCCAGTGATCGTTTTAGAAGCTATTCCCCAACCATCCCAAGTATATCGCAACAATGTTACAGACGTTTCATTATTAGTAGCTTTGTTTGTATCGTCCTCCTCTGTTGAAATAGCCTTTGTTGTAATGCGTTCTCTAAAGAACAGATGCTCATGAGTCATACAACCTACACTTTCATCAGGTTCATCAAGTTGTTTAATAACTTCAACAGTAAGACAAAGATAATCCTCATGAATTTGCAGATAAAAACCTGAACTTTCATTGTATTTAGAAATTTCTTGTGAAATTTTATTCTCCGCTGATTCAACCAACGAATCAGATATGTATGAAACAAATTTTGTTTGTTCTTCACGAAGTTGTATTTTCTTACCGCTAACGGGCAAAGTGAGGATGTATTTATCATTTTCTTTTGTTATGCACGAAGCAAGTGTTGGTTTACAAGCGGTAAATACTGTAACCAAGGTAACAATCGTTAATGTAAAAATTAATACTTTTTTCACGCCGGCTCACTCCTATTTTTCTTTTTTCTTTTGACAAATACAAAAATTACAAATCCAATTAATAATACGAACAAAACACATACTGCAACATCAGCCCAAGGAAAAGTTTCAGTAAACAATGACTCCCACGGATCTTCAACAGCCGACATTTCAATCTTTAACTCTTTATCAGGAATATTATTTAATTTTAATGTGTACCCGCTCTCACTTTTAACAAAGTCATCATAACTTGAAAGAAATAAGTAATACGGTGTATTAATTATAATTTCCGTTTCACCAAAACTCTTCCAGCTTTTTGATGAAGAAATCAAATAAGTGTATTCATATATATTAGAATCATATCGAGTATCAATATAAGGATATGCCGGTGTTATAACAGTATTTTTAATTCGTTCTCCCGATTCAATTGCAATATCATATTCATACCAACGGTCTAATTGATTAACAAATGCCATTTCATACAAATACAAAACTACTATCGGATAATCAGGATTATAAGAGCTATTTTTATTAATCTCTGTAACAGTCGCATTATACCAATCCATCTCTGAAACACCGGATTCAGCGCTCCAATTTTCCAAAGCAAAATCCTTAAAAGTTAAACTTTCTGTAGAAACGAGCGAAACATTTCCGGAAATTATGTCTTTATCCTCTGCGTCTCTGTCTTTATACACTTTCCATTCAGGCAGCACAGAAAGTGGTGTACCAAATACATAAAGCTCGAATTCTTGCCTATTATTGTTTATAAACATATTAATTCTCACAAAATCATCTTTTTGAGAGTTAACAACATGACTATTAGGTAAGTAAATTCTATTAGAACCCAGACCTTTGGGAACATCAAAAGCAATACAAGCTGTATCATACTTCTTTGTGTCGACACCGTTAATTCTAAAAGTATATTTTGTGGCACTCAGTTCTGGCGAGTAAAAATCATCTTCAATAAACGAATCTGAAATCAAGTCAATTGACTTTTCTAAATTAAGCTCTTCATTTTCTATTGAGAGTGTATGTCTGATTTTCTTCTCGACAGACTCACCATCAATAAGAACATCATACTTATTTGCATCAGCATTATTAAAATCAGCATAGCTTGCCTCTTCGCCAATATAGAAAAAAACCTTTTCATTGACAGTCTTATCAGAGGGATTATGTAAAGAGTATTCTGCAGTTATTTTACCCGTGTAGCTAAGAAAATCCGCTATATCAATATAATTAACATTAGGAAACTCTTGTAAATCAAAAGTCAACAAATTATTTTCTACAATTAACGGGCTTTCTTTATTTGCAATTATTATTCCCGATTGATCGGATCCGTTGAAAAAGTGATTGATACAATCACATCCCGCATCGCGACAACCTGACAAAAGTGCAAGCAAAATAATCAAAAAAAGTAAATATGTTAGAAATTTTCTCATTTCTCCACCTCAATAAATCAATCTTTCTAATCATATAACCTTAAAAAACAAAAAAATATTACAACTAATATAACAAACTTTTGACTGATAGCTTAAAGGATTACTTCACAACCTCATACGGCCAATCAATGATACCACCAAACTCTTTAACATTGGTGTAACCGAGTTTTACAAGTTCCTCTGATGCAATTTTGCTTCTTCTGCCGCTGCGGCAATAAACAAGTATTAACGCACTCTTATCAGGAAGTTCTTTTTCTGCTCTTTGTGCAATTTCATACTCCGGAATTAGTCGCGCGCCCTCTATATGGCCTTCTGCAAATTCTTGTTCGGTACGGGCATCAATAATGATATAGTCTTTTTCAGCATCCATAATTGCTTTCGCCTGTTCAGCTGTTATTTGCTCATACGAAACGCTACTATCATTACTGTCGCCATTGCAAGCAGATAAACCGAAAAGTGAAAGTGAAATAAGCATCATAACAATCAATCCTTTAATTTTTCTCATAGTATTGCCCCTATTCCTTTAAATAATCCATATCAGTTTATCTTCTATTTAATTATACAATCGGAATAATAAGCATAGTTTCGTCTTTAATAACAGGTTGGTCAATTTTATTAACTTCTGTACCGCTATACTTACTGATAAGAATATCATCGCTAACAGTAAGTTCCGGTTTTTCGGCCTTATCATCAGCAACACCACCTGTAACAACAGACAATGATTCGTCATTTAATTCTGTGGGTTTAAGATTTTTATCATCATTTTTCATATCTATTCCCTCCATAATTCTTCAATTGTTTTTCTTTTATCTTTATTATATCATACATATAAACAAAGTGGCAAGAAAACGAAATATTTGATACTAAGTAATAACTAATATATAATACGAGAAGAGGTGTTTATATGATATTTAGACATAGATTTTTAAACTTAAAACTTGGTCGTGTTAAAGAAAATTTTGTGGTAACTAAAATAGAAAACAAAAAGATTTGGGAAGAAAGAGGTTTCAAAAAAATTAAGAAATACCCCATTTACCATTACACACCAAATCCGGCTGAAATTATTATGCTTGGTGTCCCAATGAATATCGAGCAATTCGGTACGGAAACTTTCCGTGGTAGCAAAATTTTAGAAGTATGTACTTATTGTGGCACTTACGGAATGGGCGGACCCGGATTTTTCGGTCTTAAGCTACAAGGAGATTATGGCACACGTTGGTTAACATACTGTATTTGGACTGCCGGACACCATATTTTATATGACAACAGACTTTTAGAATGTCATCCGAATTATGAAGAAAAGTACAAACCAATAATAACATATGATGATTATGAAAACTGTTTAGATGAATTAAATAAGCACTTATGTAACATGACTATAAGTGAAATAGTTGTAACCAAAGATTCATTTGAAATAAAACTTGTCGATAATGACTCAAACATACATACAATTCAATCATTTAAGTATTCTGACAAATTCCCGGAGCAAGGCGGTACAGGTAAAAAATGTAATTCATTTGATGCCGGCGAGATGAAAGATTATTTACTTGTGACGTATGATGAAACTCATTTGGTAGTGTAATTTAATAAGTGATTTTCTCCCACAAAAGGCCGTTTTTTGTAGAGAAAAGCTCCTTGAACATCGTTAAAAACAGCTGTAAAGCAGTTCAAACCAACATTTTCTCCCACAAAAGTGCCTGTTTTGGGGAGAAGCAAAGAATCATTTTCCCACAAAAGCGCCTGTTTTGGGGAGAAAAATATTATTCAACGTTTAAAATATTTATCTTTTGCTTTCTTAAAAGGTATGTATAAGCAATGAAAGATACAACACTATCGAATGCATTACCAATACCGAAAAGTAGCGCGATACCTGTAAGAGTTGGCGTCCAAATTCCGTTAAGATAAAGTACAAAAGCAATGCCATAGTAGACACTATTTGTCACTACTGACTCAAACAGCATATAGTTTGTTTTACCAAGACCATAGAAGGTAGAATCAAACACATTTTGAAAAGCATACAATACATAGAAACCAATAAGAAGCAGTACCAAGCCAAAGAGCTTATCCACATTATTAAAACCAAGTACACAATTCATAAAAGGTTTCCAAACCGGGATACTAACAAACCACAAAACCGAGATAATTGTAGTGATAGCAAAATATCCAAGCGAATTGCGACGTATATTTGCCTTATCTACAGAAACTTCTTGTTTAATGAGTTCGCCAAGTTGAAGCACCGGCAGAAGCAGCCATCCCCAAATGAAATTATTTGCAACCCAATATGTTCCCTGCTCACCTACGACATTTACCATTCGCGCGATCATCACCATGTATGCAACATTACGCACAAGCGATTCCACACCTGAAATACCGCCTATCTTTACAAATTCTTTTGCCCACACAAAACTTAATTTATTTCTGTTAAATATCTTGATATTCTCTTTTTCAAGCAACACAAGAGATAAGGCAAACAAGATAATGTTAACGATTATGTTTGAAAATCCTATACCATTTACACCAAGATTTGCCGATACCGGTAGACCGGATACAAGAAATGTATCTACAGTAAGGCATAACAAAAGACGTATAATCGTAAGAGCATATATGTATTTTTCTTTATTCAAAGTTACAAGTGCAACAAGTGTAAATTGTGTAAGGATATTGAAAATATTTGCGACACTCTCAATACGTATGTATGAAGCTGATTCGGAAATGATACTATTGTCTGTTGCCATTACACTCAGTAAAGGCTCTGCGAAAAATATAATAACAACAGAAAGAACAGCATACACACTCATCGATATCAGCATACCTGTTTTAACTCGGTTCGAAAACTCATTTTTATCATCCGCTACCATTCCGACAAAATAGAACAGCGGTAAAATAATAGCTTCGTTAAGAATCTCATAAAGTAAATTCACCCACGAGAGCTGTCCCGCAATGGAGAACGACCACTCACCGGGCAATTGTCCAAGAAAATATACACGTACAGTAGTATATATCGTTGGAACAAAACCAAGAACAAGCAACGCTAAAAAGAGTTTGTAATTAATTCTACTGAGTGACAGTTTAAATTTAGAAAACATAGTATTTTCACCCTAACTTAATTTTGAAAAAGTAACTATAATACGTCTGTGCGGCGAATAATATATCAATGTAACTATTAACTTTTAATGACAAAAACAAATTAACACTCCACTGCAATCTTAATTACGCCGTCTCGTTTCTCCTCAAAGAGTTCATACGCCTCGGCGATTTTTGACAACGGATATGTATGCGTAATCAGCGGTTCGGTATCAAGTTTACCTTCGGCGATAAGTTTGAGAGTTTCCGCGCAGTTGCACCCGTCAACGCCACCCGTCTTGAAAGTCAGATTCTTTCCGTACATATGCGGCAGAGGCAAAATTTGAGATTTTTCGTAAAGCGCCACCACTGTGACAATCGCATTTGGACGAGCACTCTGCCATGCAAGTTCAAATGTATTCTCTGATCCTGCAACCTCAAGGACAACATCGGCGCCGTCGTGGTCACTGTTCTCACGAACAAAATCAAGGCAATCTTCAGGCGTTACTGTCAGCACATCGGGATAGTGCTCATTGACAAACTTAATGCGATTCTCGTCCTTCTCGCACACAATAATGCGCTTGGGTTTCTTCAGCATCACACAAAGAAGCGTGCAAATTCCAGTTGGGCCAGCACCAATGATGAGAACTGTATCTTCCTCGGTAATCTCAGAAATCTTTGCTGCCCAATAGCCCGTAGCAAGTACGTCACCTACAAGAAGAGCCTGTCTATCAGTGACAGTATCAGGAATTTTATTTAAACCCTGATCAGCAAACGGAACGCGAACATACTCTGCTTGACCGCCATCAATGCGACAACCAATCGCCCACCCACCGTTCTGATCTGTACAGTTGTTGACGAATCCCTTTTTGCAAAAGAAGCACTCACCACAGAAGGTTTCTACATTAACTGTTACTCTGTCACCAGGCTTAACGTTCGTAACCGCGCAGCCGACTTCTTCCACGATACCAACCATCTCATGACCAACCGTAATTCCTTCAATCGCTCTCGGCACGGTGCCATGCTTTATATGCAAGTCGCTTGAACATATACTTGCAAGAGTAATCTTGACGACAGCGTCACGTTCATGCAAAATTTTTGGTTTTGGCTTTTCAATAAGTTCAAATTTTCCTTTAGATGTGTATGTATATGTTAACATGATAAACGTCCTTTTTTATAACTTCTTATCTTCATAATACAACATTTTATTTGTTTTTTCAATCGAGCAGCGTTTAATATTCTCGTTCCAAATCTGTATCTTCTCGAGTCTGACTCGAACCAGCGACATCATAATTAATATTCATATGCTCATCGAACCGCAAAACATTATACCCTTTCGGGATTATTTCGCAATTTCGAGAATATATTTATAACCTTTCGGGTATAATATTAAAAAACGCTATTTACATTGCACCCGAAAGGGTGTAAAATATGTATATGAATACAATTTCTCAATTTATCAAACAAAAACGAAAAGAAGCAGGGCTTACGCAGGAGGAGTTCGCGATCCGTTCAGGACTCGGACTTCGCTTCGTACGTGAGCTCGAGCAAGGTAAAGAAACCGTGCGCATGGACAAGGTGAATCAGGCACTTGCGATGTTTGGCATGGAAGCCGTTCCCGGCAGGAAGGAGTCATAATGGATACAACGTACCGTACCGCTTACGTATACGTTCGGGATGCTTTCGCAGGAACTCTCAAGGAGACCGATTCCGGATATTCCTTTCTCTATGACGAGGAGTATCTTTCTAACCCCGAGTCCACTCACGTGAGCCTTACTCTCCCTAAGCAAAAAGAAGAATACACATCTAAAACTCTGTTTGCCTTTTTTGACGGGCTCATCCCCGAAGGATGGCTGTTAAACGTCGTCGCCCGAAACTGGAAGCTGAGTCAAAGCGACCGCTTCGGTATTCTGCTCGTTGCCTGCAAGGACCCCATCGGCAATGTCAGCATTCGGGAGGTGAAGTCATGAGGTGTTTATGTTGCGGAAAAGAATTTGCAATCACCGCTACGCCCTATGAGCTTTCTTGCTCTTGGCACAGCGCTTGCATCAAGAAGTTTTTCGGAACAAAAAAGCTCCCCGACATCGACGTTTCCGATCCTGTTTTAGAGCAGCTTGCCACCGAAAGTACTGCCAAGGGATACACCGTTCCAGGTGTGCAGAAAAAACTCTCCTTACATCTAAGCGATGACAGCGATCCTCGTCTTACCCTTGTCAACTATCCCACGGGCTACATCCTAAAACCGCAGACAAAAGAATATACGGCACTACCCGAGGCGGAGTATCTTGTGATGCAGATGGCAGTCGCCACCAAGATCAAAACGGTGCCCTTCGCCCTTTTGCAAATCGGCTTGGAGAAGTGTGAGTATGCCTACATCACCCGACGCATTGACCGCTTGAAAGTTGGCAAAGCAACGAAAATGCTTGCTATGGAGGACTTCTGTCAGCTTGAGAACCGACTGACCGCCGACAAATACAAGGGCTCCTATGAGCGTTGCGCTAAGGTGGTGGACGCCTACTCAGAGAGTCGCGGACTTGATATGGCAGACCTGTTTTTGCGTATCGTTTTCTCCTACGCCATCGGCAATTCAGATATGCACCTGAAGAACTTTTCCCTAATCGAGACCGAGTGTGGCAGCGGACGTTATCATCTGTCGGACGCATACGATATGCTCCCCGTCAACATCATTATGCCCGCAGACACTGAGGAGCTCGCTCTAACACTGAACGGTAAAAAACGCAATATCAGAAGGAACGATTTTCTTACTTTTGCAGAAAATGCGGGACTTGATCGCAAGCAGGCGGAAAAGATGCTCGCCAAGATCGTCTCCATGCGCGACACTTATCTTTCGCTTTGTCGAGAGTCCTATCTGCCCGAGGATATGAAAACGGCATTTGAAGAGCTCATCTGCAATCGAATTGAAAATTTAGGGTAGTATAATTTTAACTCTTGTTAGTCTGTCCAAATCCCAATAAGAAAAGAAAGCGCCGTGCACAGTGCACGGCGCTTAATCTTTTAGCAAATCATAGTGACAACTGTTTTTTTATGAAATTTCTCAGTCAATCGGCTTCATTGTCGGGATTATTTCAGTATGTTTCATAACTTCTCATATCCTCTCATAAGCCACTAAAATAACCGTTTAAAAACTTCTAATCGCATATCTGCTCATGAGTTGCTCATATCCTGGCATAAAACCTCGTGCAACTGGGGTAAAACTGGGGTAAATTGATTATTTTGATTCTTCCAAACCAAAACACAGTTTTACTAAATTTCCTCATAAGCATTTTGCTATGCTTGAATGATTATAACATATATCTATTCAAAAGAAAAGAGTACATCTCACTCTGATTGATATTTGTTTTCAAAGTCCTTAATGCTGAAATCGTATAGCACAGGTTTTCTCGGTTTCGGTTTCTTCTGAGCAACAAGTTCCCATCTCCTGAACACCTGATAACCACCAATAAAGCCCAAGTGGGTCATAGCGGTCTCTATCTGAACATGTCTCTGAGGAATGTCTGACAATGTGTTTGCATAATTCAGAATCTCGTGATATTCGGCAGGAAGTCCACCGCATCGTTTCGGCAGATTTAGAATTTCAGGGTTTATCTCTGCATACTGTTCAAGGTCAAACACATAGTCCATTGTTTTCTCATAGTCCTGTGCCATGAGTCTGAATGTGACCTTATTGCCTATGCCACAATACTTTCCTAAAAGTGAAATCGTGGTATCTTGGTCAATTTGGTAACTCTCATATGCAAAGTAGATGTCTTTGAAAGCATTGCTAATGTTCAATCTTCTTTCAGTTCTGAGACCGCCCGAGTTCTTCTGTGGTTTTGCAGTCTCCATGTATCTGCAAAAATCAGCGATAAGAATATCATAAGGGGGATTCTTCTTCACGAGCAAATCTTCGCCTTGGAATCTGTCTCCAAATCGGTATGTGGAAAAAGGAGACAGTCTTGCAATCGCCCCTGAAAAATCAAAGATAAGTAAGCCAATACCTTTGCTAAGAATTGCAGAATAGTATTCATCTGCTTTCTTGCTATCGCCTTGGAGCAAGGTATCAACAGAATACATGTCAATTCTGTCGCCATCAGATAGTGTGCTTATTAGGTGTTCCAGTTTGGGTCTTATGCTGGAATCCGCACGAACAATATCTATAACTGCATCATTACCCTCTAATCCGATGGTCGTAAGTTCTTGGTAAGCAACTGTATTCTTTTCCTCTATCGGAGTATTGCGAATGATAACTCCGTAGCCCTTTATTGTGTCCATAAAAATAATTCCTCACAAATTTCTGAAAAGGTATTGACAATGAAGAACATCGTCGCTATAATAGTGGTAAAGGCGGAATACATCCGCAATTTATTTTCTGCAAATTAGTGGTAAAGCATAAAGGCGACTTGTTGGGTCGCTTTTAATTCTCGGTTGTTTAGTAGTATAGCATAAAGGCGGAGAATTTACAATAGATTTGCAAAATTTCCTCACAAGGAAAAATGCGAGGTCGTGAATCGCATAAGTATCACGAACAGGCAACCTCCCGACCTGATACGGAAAGGGCACTCTGTGACAACACTTCTAAATCAATACATCTATAAGGAGGATTTTATATGTTCGACAAATATTACAATTACGGTATGGCAATTCCTAAAATTGCTCCTGAGCATAAAGTTATGCTCACAATTGAGGAGGCTTGCGGTGTCTTCGGCATCGGAGAACACACCCTCCGCAATCTTATCAGAAGCAATCCGAGAGCAACATATTTGCTCCATGTTGGCACAAAGACACTTATCAAGAGACCGCTGTTTGAGCAGTTCGTGCTTGGCGAGTCTGCACTACACTATTAAACAAGGGGGAAACATCATGAGATTAAAACATTCATTAACTGGCTTTAAAATCAATAAACTTAGTGTTATTGGACCGACATACAACGAGAAACGAAGACTTATGTGGTTATGCAAATGCGACTGTGGAACATTTACATTAGCAAGCACCCACGACCTTATGTACGGGCATAAGAAGTCATGTGGATGCCTGAAACACAAGTCTAATGCCGAAGACCTCAAAGGTCAGAGGTTCGGTTATCTGACCGTGAAGAAGCGAATAGGAACATCTGAGGACAGAAAGGCACTTTGGAGATGTAAGTGCGATTGTGGTAAGTATACCACTGTTCGCTCCGTTGACCTGAAATCAGGCAACACAAAGAGTTGCGGTTGCCTCGGTAGTGCCTATGCCAAGAGAAATATTGCGAAAGGAGATGCGACAAAATGAGTGGAGCAATCAAGAGAAGAGACAGCAAAGGTAGAATCCTGTTCGATGGCGAACAGCAGAAAAGCACAGGGCAATACGAGTACCGTTATTATGATGGATACGGCGAGAGGCGAAGCATCTACAGCTGGCGACTGACCAATGCTGACCCCGTTCCTAAGGGCAAGAGAGCATGTAAGCCCTTACGAGAAATGGAGCAGGAAATCATTCAGGACAAGCATGACAACATCGAGTCTTTTATTGCCAAGTCTGCAACACTGAATGACCGTTTTCAGGTCTATATTGACGGCAAGATTAAACTCAAGCCTTCTACCAAGCAGAACTATCTTTACATGTACAACAAGTATGCTCGTGATACCATTGGCAAAAAAATTATGAGCGAACTGAATTATTCTGTAATGCAAAAGTTCTACAATGAACTCATCACAAAAAATGGCTTCAAGCCAAATTCTATGGAAGTTATGCACACCGTTCTGAATCCTATTTTTGAGGATGCTGTGGCAGATAACATCATTCGTACTAATCCTTGCCCTCGTGCTATGAAGAAGATTCGCAAGGCTGGTGATTGGGGGCGAAAGAGGGTCAGTACCAAAGATGCTCTTACGGCAGAACAGCAAAAGGCTTTTGTTGACTTCATGAAGAGCCATGACGAATATGCTCGTTGGGTCAATGTCATAACCGTTTTACTCGGAACAGGCCTCAGAATTGGGGAATGCACGGGTCTGTCCTGGCGAGACTGTAGTTTCAATCAAAACACTATTTCCATCAACCACACTCTGATTTATCGCAAATGGGAAGATGGCACTTGCGGTTACCGTGTAATGCACTCACCCAAAACCAAAAAGGGTGTCCGTACTATTCCCATGTTCGCAGAGGTTCGTGAAGCTCTCTTGGCAGAGCGAGAACATCAGAAACAAGTAGGCACAGCAAACACTATCATTGATGGTGTGGGTGATTGGGTCTTTACTAATCGCTATGGTACAGTTCTCTCTCCTAAGAGTGTGAACAAGGCTATTGAGCGAATCATTCGCGATTATAACCGTATGGAAGAAGCACTTGCAACCGAGCAAGGCAGAACACCTCAGTTACTTCCTCACATCACTAATCACCAGTTGCGACACAGTTTTTGCACTCGCCTTATGGAAGAGTCCTGCAAGCCTGGTAGCAACATTCCGTTGAAACTTATTCAGGACATCATGGGTCATGCTGATTTCAGCACCACCATGGACATCTATACCGATGTCAGCGAAAAGTTCAAGCAGGATTCTGTACGAGCCATTCAGGGCAGTATTTACCTCGGATAAAGCATGAGACGGTGGTCTCACCACCGTCTCACTTAATCAAATATTATCTCCTTGCACCCAAGGTTAAGGGTAGAAAGGTTGCTATGCGAAAACCCAACAGTAGTTAGTGTTCATCAACAACACAAATAATGCGAGGGAAATAATTGCTATTCCCCATCCCAAAGATTGATAGTCGAACAACTCAACAGATTATTTCTCTTTTTTGAATCTATCAGAAAGGAGATTGACTCTATGAGTAAATTCGAGGAAATCGGTGTAGAGAAGCAGTATGCTTCTACATCCATTCGTCAGGCAAATTTCCACTATGAAAAGTCCTGCTATCTGTGTTCTATTCACGGCAGAAACATCAAGTGTACACATTGCCACATCGAGGGTGCACACACCGAAATGCTTAAATATTTTAATTCAATGTCTGTCTATAAGACTGCATAATTGCGACAGCACACCGCCCGGGCGGTGTGCTGTTTTCTTTAATCCTCTCCGAAAATTTCATCTATAATGCTGTCATGTTCTAACTGCCTCATTATTTCCTTTTGTCAGGTGTTCTCGGTGGAGAATCCTGTATAACAATGGTTTTCGCTCTTATTTCCGCAAGGAGATTTCTTTCTCGCAGTTTTTTCATGTTCTCAGATTCCACAATCATAATACATCCTCCTCAATTCCGTAATCGTTGTGACTGGAAAAGAAATCGTCATATTCCAGTCCGATTTCCTCACAGAGTTCTCGCACCGTTTTACCCTCGGCATAGCGGTCTTGTTCAACCTTGAATCCCATTGGAGTTCTGACCTCTTCCAGTTCATGCAGACTCATGTAACCCCATTCTGAACATTCGGGGCCAAATCCTAAGTCCGCATACCCAAAGAGAATGTAATCATCGCCCTCTTTGCTCGCCTCTGTGATAAACCATGTCGCCGCTGCGAGAAAGAATTTAGCGATACACTCCGCATCAAATCCCTTGCCCTCTTGACTACCCAAAGGGAATTGCTCAAATTTCGTTTTCAGTTTTTCTGTTAATAATCCCATAATGTTGTCTCCTTTCCTATTTCTTTAAGTATGATTATGGAAAAATGCAAAGGAGTTCAGCGATTCCGCATGAATCTTCTTGGATTCAAATTTTCCGCTAAATTTCCTCATAACTATTTTTCTTAAAAATTTCCTCATAAGTTTTTTATCCCAAAAAGAAAGGAGATGTTGGTTTGATAACAAACCCCGAAGCACTCAGAATTACAGAGGAATCCCAAAAGGCATTTATTGAGATGTTCAAGCAGTATATTCGTGATATATTAGGATTAAGGAATCCTGATTCGGATTCAACAAAAACCGACGATTTTACTAAATTTCCTCATAAGTAATTTTTACAGACCCAAAACATTAAAAACCGCACTACGGAAGACCAATCGTAGTGCGGTTTCATGTGGGAACGGAGAAATGTTTCAAGTTTTTTCGCTCCTATAGTAATTATGAGCGATTAAAAAAAGATATGAGGAAATTTAGTAATTCCCTCATATCCTGGTTAATCTTGATTTTAATTTTACCAACTGTTCGACATATTGGAATTTTTAGAAACAAATACTGTTATGGGGAGTTAGCCACTCGGATTTTTCGTTTGACTTGTTTTCATAGTTAGTGCAAACAAAATCGTAACAATCGCACTTGCTGTAGAAGCAAAAAATGCTGTTAAAAATACACCGTTCAGTTGCCATATCGGTGTGAGTACCAACAGGAATCCTATTGGAAATACAAGTGTCCCGAAGAATGAGGTGAGCAAAGACCGTATAGGCCGTTCAAGCGCTGTAAAGTAAGATGAGAAGCACATATCCACCCAACCCGTGATATAGGAGAGCGAGAACAACTTCATTCCGATAATGCTGACTGCCAAGAGTTCTGTATCTTCGGGTTTGACGAATACAGGGGCGACATATTGACCGACATACATCATAAACAATAATGATGCCACAGAAAGAACGATTGCGCCCAAAACAATTCGCTTAAAGATGTCCTTGACCTTGTCCATAAGACCTGCTCCGTAGCAATAACTGATAGCAGGTTGCAGTGCATCGCACATACCGAATACCAGCATACCAATAATACTGTCTACATACATAATGACAGAGAATGCTGCTAAACCTGTTGTTCCACCGTATTTTAACAAAAAGAAATTGTATGCCACTGACATAATAGATACGGAGATATTGCTGAAAAACTCACTCGAACCATTGGCGAGTATACGAAAAAATGCAGAAGGAGATACTTTACCTTTGGTATAGTATAAGTCCATCTTTTTACCACGAAACATCCAAAGGGTAATAACAGCACCAAGAGCCATAGAGATACAACTTGTAAATGCCGCAGCCCAAACACCTTGCCCATAAAAAACAATCAGTATTACATCCAGCCCTATGTTAAGCGACTGCGTGCCGATGCTGACCCACATACTGATTTTTTCTTTCCCACACACACGAAGATAATTATCGGTGGCAAAATATATCGGCATTAGAGGAGAAAAGATGGCATAAACACGAATGTATGTGATGCCGTAATCAATTGCTTGTTCGGTAGCGCCAGGGGCGAGAAATCGTACAAATGGTTCTGCAAAAACCAAACCTAACACTGTTATAATGCAGGATAGCAGGAAAATAAATTTAAGAGAATAGGTAAAGACACGAGATGCCTCTTCTTGCTCCTTCTCACCGAGCAAAACTGAAATACGAACAGATGCTCCTGTTGCAACCATATTAGAAAAAGCAAACACCATCATAATAACAGGCATTATTAAATTCACGGCAGCGAGAGCATCCTCACCAATAAAACGGCCTACAAAAAGACCGTCTGCAATTTGATAGAGTGCACCAAACACCATTGTAATCATAGACGGAACGGCACATCTGAAAAACAACTTTGTTGGCGGCATTTTTCCAAAAACTTCAGAATCCATATAATCCTCCATAAAATAAAAACTCGGTCTATTACTTTTAAGTAATAAACCGAGCTCACTCGACATCTTATCTGACAGGCGGCCTGCAAGCATATTGCTTACTATCCCCTACACTACGGTGTACTGTCCTCCGATGACCTATATTCATTTTATATTAGTATATCCATTATTGGCAATAATGTCAAGTAGTGTAACATATTCAAGTTTATCGAACTGATTATATTATAGCACATATTTGTGAAATTTTCTACTGCTCAACACAATCCCAAAATGTTTATGAGGAAATTTAGTAAATTTTCCATCTCTCATTGCTGTTCATACTTCATTATGAATCGCAATCCTATTTGATTGAGGTTATTTGTTTTTGTTGTGTTTCTAAAAAGATAATAATGTTTTAATTAAGCGACCGTTCTGTAAAACGGTCGGTCGTTCCGTTCAGATGCCTGTGGGCATCTTCAACTACACTCGCGGTAAGTAGCCAAGTATCAGCGAGGCGACCAAAAACCACCACTCACCTAACCACCATCAAAGTGCCGTGTGTTTACCTTTTTTCTTGGATGAAGAACACCCCATAGTACATAAATCATTTTTAAGAGTCATTAGAGAAGCGACACCTATGCAAACCATTATCAGTAGCAAGGAAAAAGGGCATCGGGTTTGATACCGATGCCCTTACCTTTATGCACTTTTCGTAGCAGTCATTCTCCCCCAAAACATCTCGTTGTGCTAATGTCAATGAAATATGTATAAATTACAAGATAAACATGCACATTTTTTATCAAATAAATATGTACAAATTTAAGTTCACTCTTCTTCGGCGCGGTAGAAATTTTGCAGTCGATAAGATTTCCCTTTAATGGTTACAACTGTTGCATGGTGTAACA
>JBGVNN010000054.1:0-139751 GCA_045125595.1 Candidatus Egerieisoma sp. | reverse complement strand
TCGTGCTTTTTGTATGCCATTTTAATCCTCCTGTCTTTTATATAAAAAAGCATTTTCCATTTTTAACTCAAGTGTAACCTTTATTAAAAATGTTGTCCATAGAATTTTTAGTGGGTGTCTACTTTTAGTATATCACTGCAGGCACTTTGCATCTATCCCCAAAATCGCCTGTTTTTCGGACAAACCGTTCTCGGCACTTTGCATCTATCCCCAAAATCGCTTGTTTTTCGGACAAACCGTTCTCGCCGCTTTGCATCTATCCCCAAAATCGCTTGTTTTTCGGACAAACCGTTCTCGCCGCTTTGCTTCTATCCCCAAAACAGCCTGTTTTTCGGACAAATCATTCTCACCGCTTTGCTTTTCTCCCCAAAACCGCCTGTTTTTCGCAGAAATCACTCTTGTACTAATAACAATCGCTTTTTGGTAACTAAAATAATACTTATCAAAGAAAAAAACACAACAAGCAAAACAACACCATATTTATTAGAAGCAGTATTATCAGACTTTGCTGTAATTCCCGCATCGTCTGTATAGTATGTAGAATCTTTATCGTCTGTTGCTTCTATCTTATGTGTCGGTACGGAAACAGCAACGCTTTCCGTCGGCTGTATTTCAACAATTTTTTCTTCACCACAATGAGTACAAATTGATATGCCCTCGTTATTTTCTTCAAAGTTATGTGTTTTCATCGGAGTTTCGTTGCCCTTTTCGATAACAACATTACAACCAAGACAAATAGTATCGCCCGTATATCCGTCACTCGTACAAGTTGCTTCAATATAATCAACAACCGTTTTTTCTCCCATGTGGACAGTGCCGTCTGCCTCACCAACAACAAAAGTTTCATTTGCTTTATATCCGCAGACTTCACAGCTTAACGCATATATTTTTCCCGATATACAATTTGCCTCAGAAATCAAGAAATTTTCGTCCGCATATTGCACAAAATTATGCGATAAATAATTACCGTACGGTTGATTGCACAGCGTACAAACCGCCTTCTTATAACAAGTTGCCGTGCCACCCGAATGAGCTAATTTAGGTAAAATTTTATACTCACCAAGCATCATTCCGCAATCACCGCATACAGAAAACTCCTCATATCCATTCTCATTGCAAGTCGGTTGTTTCCTTGCATGAACTTGTAAATTGTTATGAGCGCACATTACAGCATCCCCATTACCGTAAATCAATGTATAGTAATCGTCCTTCGGTTGCACAACATGGCTTATATATCTAGAGCGTCCGCTAAGCTCACTTCTGTTAAATTGGCTCCATGTTTCATGAACAGTCTGCACCAAGCCATTGCCATCTGCATTACCTTCGATATATGTAATAGAATCAACATCATAATAAAGAATAACCAAAGAATGTCCTTTGTTGCCATTATATGCACCACTTGAATAAACTGTCGTTCTCATATAAGCACCACAACGAACACCTGCGTTATAAAACATTTCAAAAGAAGCCGTGTTTGAGCCTCCCGGTATTACAATTCTTGAATTATTCAAAGACGAAGCATTTCCCACATACTCACCAAAAAGCTTATTATATACAGCATTTGCATAAATATAACATTGCCATCCTGCTACAGAATTACCGTTTACGGGACTCTTTACATGAAACATTGTCGAAGTGCTCATTCTTGAACCAACAGGCAAAAATACTTCTTTGGTACAAGCATAATTAGAATACAAATCAATATCGCCGCTGTAAATGTTCTCTAATTTTGACGAAAAAGCACCTGTAGGTACATTAATATTTTCTGCTCCGGCAATAGATATTGACATAGAAATTACCGCAACTGCAACTGCAATTACGGTAATCAACAATTTCAAATAACAATAAATATGTTTTCTGACAAACATTATGACTCCCAGTTGTGGTAAACTTCCATAACGTCGTCGTTATCATCCAATGCATCGAGAAGTTTCTCGATTTGCTCTAAAGGTTTCTCCTCTGTTAATGTAACATAGTTTTGAGGAATCATGCTTACAGAAGCCTCTACAAAAGTATAGCCTTTAGCTTCAAGAGCATTACGAACCTCGGAAAAAGCAGCAGGATCTGTTGTAATCTCAAAAACATCCTCATCAGCTGAGAAGTCCTCTGCTCCACAATCAAGAGCATCCATCATCAAAGTTTCTTCATCTATATCCCCATCATTTTCAACAACGATAAGACCTTTTTTATCGAACATAAATGATACACAGCCTGAGTTACCCATATTGCCGCCGAACTTATCAAAAATATGACGAACATCAGCAGCAGTTCTGTTTCTGTTATCTGTAACAGTCTCTACGATGATAGCAACACCTGAAGGACCATAACCCTCATATGTAATTTCCTCCATTATATCAGTTGCACCATCACCCGAAGCCTTTTTAATACTTCTTGTGATATTATCGTTAGGCATGTTAGCAGCCTTAGCTTTAGCAATAACGTCCTTGAGTTTGCTGTTTGTCTCAGGATCAGGTCCGCCGGACTTAACCGCAATTTGAATCTCTCTGCCTAATTTTGTAAACACCTTTGCCTTTTGAGCATCGGATTTTCCTTTTTTATGTTTAATATTCGCCCATTTTGAATGACCTGACATATAAAAACCTCCAATTTATTCGCTTTGCACAAGTAAAAAGTATACAGCATTCTGTACGAAAAAACAAGTCCAAATACTTAAAGTATCTCTCCGCCGCCCACAACAGTTTCGCCATCATAAACAACAACAAACTGTCCCGGCGTCACAGCGCGTTGCGGCGTTTTGAATCTTATGGTTGCTCCGCCGTCACTTTCCAAAACAAGCTCCGCCTCTACGTCAACTTGTCCGTATCTGTGTTTTGCCGTTATGTTCTCGCTGTTAAAATCGCTGTATATTAAATTAAATTTATCAACTTTAATCTCGCTCGAAAAAAGCATCTCATTATCGCCCATTACAACAGCCTGCTCATTGGCATCTTTTGCGATAACATAAAGCGGCTTACCGCTCCCGAAAGACATATTCACACCCTTGCGCTGTCCTATCGTATATCTCGCAATACCGTTGTGTTCCCCGATTGTGTTTCCGTCAGCATCTTTGAAAACACCACGAATCATAGGTTGTTGTGTATACTTTTCAATAAATTCAACATACGCACCCGGTGCACTTTCCACGAAACAAATGTCTTGGCTATCCTTCTTCTCTGCGTTTTCGAAGCCGCATTCCGCCGCAATTCGACGAATTTCGTCTTTATCCGCATCCTCCAACGGAAAAATAGCGCTCGCCAATTGTTCTTGTGTCAATCCGTGTAAAAAATACGACTGGTCTTTCTTTCTGTTTTCGGAACGCTTGAGCACAGCTCCGCTTTCTTCTACGGAAATTTTCGCATAATGACCCGTAGCTATTTTATCGTAGCCGAGCTTTTTGGCTTCTCTTAAAAAAGCTCCGAACTTCATTGTTTGATTGCAAACCACACACGGATTAGGCGTTTTACCTTTAATATACGAATCGCAAAAATAATCCAACACATTAGCAGAGAACTCCTCTGCCACATCAAAAATATAAAAAGGAATACCCAAACGCGCCGCCGCCTTCTCAGCATCAGCGTGCGACGAACTTTCCGTCTGAGATGCATTGGCTGAATTAAGCATGCGCATATAAGCGCCTGCCACCTCATAACCTTTATCTATTAACATTTTTGCCGCAACGGTACTGTCAACACCGCCACTCATAGCAACAAGAACTTTCATTAAAAATCCCCCAAAATCAATATCGGATAGAAGTATAATATTTTAAAAAAATAATGTCAAACGTAAATCGTGTATATTGTAAACAGCTTGATTTGATGATAAAATTTCATATATCAAGAAAAAAGGATTGATTTTATGGCAAATTGCAAACCACTTTTAATGTTGCACGGTTATGATTTTTCGGCAGCGGGCAATGATGTTGAAGCAAAGAAAAAAACAATCGAAGCCAGGCTCAACGACTTGGCAGATAAAGGCTATGGCGGCATCGTTACGAATGTGCTCCACAATAACAATTATCTACATGACAAAGAAGCTTGGGAGCTTTTCAGGCACTCATTAAAATATGCAGTTCAAAAGCATAATATGAAAGTTTGGCTTTATGATGAGAAAGGTTATCCGAGCGGCGGAGCCGGAGGTTTAACATTAAAAGACAATCCTCAATATGAATGCAAAGCGCTTGTAATGATAAAAAAAGAAGTAACGGCGAGCGAGCAGATTTCCGTAGAAATACCACATGGTCATAACAAATTCGAAAGTGTTTACATGATAGACCACTGCGGTATAGTAACAGACTTATCCGGCAAGGTATCACGCGACGGAAAGCTCGTTTTCTCTCCCGACTTGAGCGGCACGCTGTATTGTTTCGCGTCAAAAAGGCTTTATGAAGGCACGCACGCACAACACAATGTTTGCGCCGCGAGACGTTATATCAGTTTGACAAACAAAGCAGCCGTAGCGGCTTTTATTGATAATACTTATAAAAAATACATGGATATGGTTAAAGACCTCAATCTTCCTCGTGAGAATTTGCCGGCATTTTTCACGGACGAGCCTTCAATGCAATGTTGTTATTTGAACGCAGGACTCACGCCACCTGTGGTTGATGACCCATACGACGACGAGATACCTTTGCTTGCATTGGTTGCTTGGGAAAACGACATCTTAAATATATACGAGAAGCGTTACGCAGAGAATTTGAAGTTTAAGCTGCACTATTTGTTTGGCGGAGACTCTGCGGAAGCCTTGTCTGTCAGATATAACTATTACTCTATGATATCTGATTTGTATGAAGAAGCATTTTTTAAGCAAATATCAGAATTTTGCAAAGAACATTCAATAGACTTTTCAGGTCATATACTATTAGAAGAGAATGTACTGCATCATGCAATTTTCGAGGGCAATTTTTTCAATTTGTTAAGACATATGCACATTCCCGGAATTGATATGTTGTTTACAAAGCCGAAGAGCGTAATAAAATATGCCGCGACACCGAAACTGGTATCGTCTGTGGCTGCATGGTACGGCAGAAAGCATGTTATGTCTGAAATTTCCGGACATACGGAAACGGCTCTTGGCATACCTTTCGACTTTGGCGATATACTTTGTGCGCAGTATGTGCAATTTGTGCTCGGTGTTGATATTTTCAATTCATACTTTAATGACAATGCTCTTTCTGTTACGGAAAACCGCACGCTCTGTTCTGCTTTGGACAGATTATGCAATGAATTCGAGGCCAAACAAGACATGTCAAACATCCTCGTATATTATCCTATTGAGTCAGCACAAGCCTCTTTAATTGGTTCAGACAAACAATTACACGAAAGAGAATATTCTGACAGCGCCAAGTTATGCGAAGAAACTTGGAGAGAAACAATAGATGAGCTTATCAAAAATCAAAATATGTTTCATTGTGCAGACACAACAGTTTTGGCGAGCGCAAAATTTTCCGTAGAGAAAAATGCGCTTGTAAACCCGGGATGTGACGCAGAATATAAAGTGTTGATTCTCCCCCGCCCTGCAGTCATAACAAATGAGACCTTGAGTGTACTGACAGCTTTAGTTCAGAGAGGATTTTGCGTCATAGCAATAGATTTTGCGCAAAACACACCCGTAATCGGCATTGACGGCAGCACGAACATTATCGACGATAAATTCTTCAAAAAAGTTGTTCATGTGAAAGATGCCAAAGGCGCAGTCAAAGCAGCAAATGAAATCATTCGCAGAGAATACAACATCGTGTCTGAATCTGATGAGATTATTTCTTTGGCAAAAAAAGATTTACAAACCGGCGAAATTTTATGTTTTATTGTCAATACGGGAGAGGCAGAAGCAAAAGTTCATATTGAATGCAAAAATTATTCAATAAAATGTATGAATCCCGAAGACGGATTGTGGTATAATGCCGAAGAGCCTGATTTGGTAATTGAGGCAAAAAAAGGTATTATTGTAAAATTTTAACAAAAGAGGGATAAAAAAATGGCAATAGATTTTTCTAAGATAAAAGGTATTATATTTGATATGGACGGCGTTTTGGTTGATTCTGAAGCAGTTATGGCAAACGCTTCTGTAATGGGTATGGCAGATTATAAAATATATGCGAAGCCCGAAGACTTTGTGCCTTTTTTCGGCACAAACGAAGAAACATATTTCGGTTCTGTCGTTAGAATGCACGGCGGTGTATACACTAAAGAAATTGCCGAACGTATATATGATATATATTGTGAAATCGCACCTTCGCAGATTTTCACTTTCCCAAAAGTACCGGAGACACTTAAAGAGCTTCACAACAGAGGCTATAAAACGGCAATCGCATCAAGTTCAATAAAAAGAAAGCTTGACGTTAATATCACTTCCGCAAAAATTGACCTCAACAGCCTCGATGCCGTAGTTTGCGGTTCAGATGTAAAAAACAGGAAGCCCGACCCGGAAATTTTTCTCACAGCGGCCGCAAGACTCGGTCTTAATCCTGAGAATTGCCTTGTAGCAGAGGACGCCATCAGCGGTGTACAAGCCGCAAAAGCAGCCGGAATGTATTGCTTCGGCGTCACTACTACATTTGACAAGGCATTTTTTGAGGAGTTGGGTGCAGATATGGCAGGCAGCAGTATCAGTGAAATGCTGGAATTTCTGCTGTAATACTTGATTCTAACAGGGCTGTTGCTTTAGCTTCTGCCCTTTTCACTGCAGCTTTATCAACAAGCATTTTAATATTTAAATCAGAGCTGTCTGTTTGAAGCTGCTCCATTGCTGTTATTTTTGCGCACCTTTGATTTAAAGAGCGGCGCACAGCATTAATATTGTCATCGTAGTCATTTCCGTAGCGATAATTCGTTGCGGAAATTTTTTCTCTCATTGCAACTATCTCGCTTTGCGTTTTGATTGCATCAAGCTCTCTGAGGCGAGAGTGCATTTCCGATTCAAAGCATTTGTAATTATCACGAACTCTGATTGCTTCTTCAACGGCAGCCTTGTGAAGACGCTTTTTTTCTTCAAGTTCATTTTCCAATTGTTCTTCTGCCATCAAAAGCTCTGTAAGTAACTTTTTATCTCTTTCGTCTGTTGCAATGGTAATTTTTGTTTTTACATCTGTCAATTTAACTTCAGCCTCTTTCACATCAATGCGAACCGTTTCTGCCCAAGTTTGTATCTCTACAAGTTGTTTTTGCGCCTCTTTTCTGCTTTTTTGAATTTTTTCTTCAGCCTCTTTTATCAAAAGTTGCGGATTTTTAGCCTCGAGTTTATCAGCTGTCGTGCCCAAAAAACCACTGAAAAGAGCTTTTATTCTGCTTAAAATTCCCATATTATTAAATCGCACTCCGATTCTTTAAAGCAATTAATAATATTTTATTTTTAGGTATAGTAAAATATTCCGCCATATGATAAAATGCAACAAGATAAATTTTCGGTGAAAGGATATGAAATTAAAATGAAAAAGTTTTTTAGTGATTTTAAAGCATTTATAACAAAAGGCAATGTTGTAGATATGGCTATCGGTGTTGTAGTAGGCGGCGCTTTCAAAGATATCGTTAATGCTTTGGTAAGCAACATCATCACACCATTAATCGGTCTTCTTTTGGGTGGTTCAAGTCTTGCTGACCAAAAATACATACTTCAAAAAGAAGTAGTAGAAATTGTTGACGGTGTAGAAACAGTAGTTACTCCCGAAAACGCTGTTTTATGGGGTGCTTTCCTCCAAACAATAATCGACTTCTTGATAATTGCATTCACAATTTTTGTTGTTATCAAAGTTGCCATGGCAGTACACAACAAAGCAGAAGCCGCAGCAAAGCGTCTTAAGAAACAAGAAGAGGAAGCAAAAGCAGAAGAAGCTCCCGCAGAGCCCGAAATCAGCTCAACAGACAAGCTCCTCATTGAAATTCGTGATTTACTTAAAAAAGAAGAAAAATAATCAAATTAAATTTTTAACGAAATCCACAAGGGCTTCCCTTTTATTGGGGAGCCTTTTTTCTATCACTTCATCGAGTAAAATATTTAATATTTCGCCTACTTTGCGACCTTTTTCCACGCCGCAAGCAATAATATCATTACCTGAAATATCCAAATCAGACAAATTTAAGCAAAGATCTTTGGCATTATGCAAATCTCTGTAAATATTTTCTATTTCAATCAATTCATTAAAGCGATCTGAAACCATCAACAGATTTTGAGCAGAATGATCAGCCTTCTCCACATCTATCGCACGCTGTGTATCCTCTCCCATTCTCCTCATAAGTCTTAAAACAGAAACTTCCTGCGCCGGTATTCTGTCATCGTGGTGAAGAATCAAATTACACACACGCTTACGCGTATCATTGTCTGCTTTCAGCCTTTTCAACACTACATCAGCTATATCGCTTCCCGCCTTTTGGTGTCCCTTAAAATGACGGAAGCCCTCTGCATCCTCCGTACAAACCAAAGGCTTTGCCACATCATGAAAAAGTACCGCAAGCCTCGTAATCAAATCTCGCGGAGAATTTTTCAGAGCCACTAAAGTATGCTCAAAAACATCATATATATGCCACCGTGATTTTTGCTCAAAACCAACCATCGGCAACAATTCCGGCAAAAAAACACCTATAACATCAATGTATTTTCTTATAATATCGGACGCATCAGCAGACATCAATATGCCGCAAAGTTCAATATAAATTCTCTCTGCAGATATATTTTTCAACAATTCTCTGCAATCTTTTACAGCAATGGAAGTTTTTTCCTCTATTGTAAAATTAAATCTGCCTGCAAATCTCAATGCTCTTAAAATTCTCAAAGCATCCTCTTCAAAGCGTTTAACAGGTTCTCCCACACAGCGTATAATTTTACTTTTCAAATCTTCTTGCCCGCCAAAATAATCTACCACGCCATATTCGGGATGGTACGCCATGGCATTTACGGTAAAATCGCGCCTTGCTAAATCTTCCCTAATAGAAGTTACAAACTCAACGCTTTCAGGGTGTCGGCTGTCGCTGTACTTTCCGTCCATACGGAAAGTTGTCACTTCATACGGCTTCTTGTCGCAAACCACTGTAACAGTGCCGTGCTTAATGCCCGTTTCAATCACAGTATATCCTATATCACGAAAAATCCGCGCTGTCTCTTCAGGTTTCGCACTTGTGGTAATATCAAAATCATGCGGAATTAACCCCAAAAGAGCATCTCTTACACAGCCTCCTACATAATATGCTTCATATCCGTTTTCGTTTAATATACGTATAATTTCATCCGCATAATAATCTTTAATCAAACTGTATAGCGCCCCTTTTTCTCTTCGATTATGATTTCAGCCCTACCTTGAGTCAACTCCGTTAACAACTCACAAATCATGGCAGTATCACCGACTGCAATATACATATGAATCAGAACATCCTCTGCAAATTCTTCTTCTACTATTTTAAAGCTTGCATTTACTATATCTTCATTCGTACCGCTTGTCAGTAAATAGCGAACAGAATTATACATTTGATAGTCGACACTTACATAAACCTCATCATAAAGTATCTTTTTAACTGTCTCGCAAGCACTTATTCCCATTGACGCCGCTTTGCGATAAGCACGAGTCAATCCTGAGGCACCTAAGAGTATGCCACCGAAATATCTGACAACAACCACTACGGCATTTTCGACATGCTGACTTTGAATTGCATTAAGAGTCGGCATCCCCGCTGTCCCTTGCGGCTCACCGTCATCACTGTATCTGCTTATAACAATGCCATCTTCAGAACACAAATTATATGCATAAACATAATGACGAGCTTTTTTATATTTATTCTTAACTTCTTTTATAAAAGCAAGAGCTTCTTCTTCGGTTGTCACCGGAGCCGCACATCCTATAAATCTCGACTTTTTCTCCTCAAATTCAGCTTCTCCGGGTGTTTTCAACGTTGCATAAATATCTTTCATATACCCTCCCGAGTAATTTTGCTGTAATGTTCAGGAGGTATTTTACCTTTTACATGAATGCCGGATTCTGTATATTCTTCCAATTCAACTTTACCGTGGTTATGCAAATATGACAACAACCCACCATTACTGTAAGGTATTACTATATCGAACTTTTTATCTGCTCTGACAAAATAATTAATTGTCTGTTCACGAAGCTCGTCAAGGCCGTCTCCGTTAACTGCTGAAACCCTAAAAACCTTGCCATAGCCTTGTACAATTCTCGGCGAAGGGAAAACATCAGCAGGTGCTTTATCAATTTTATTTAAAACAAGATATCGAGGACGATTCTCTGCGCCGATTTCTTTTAATATACCTTCAACCGTATCTATGCACGCCTCAAAATCAGGATTACTGCAATCCACAACATGCAAAAGCAAATCTGCATAAACCGTCTCTTCAAGTGTAGATTTAAAAGCCTCTACCAAGTCATGAGGCAATTTTCGTATAAAGCCAACAGTATCTATGAGCAAAAAGTCTCTGTTTTCAGGTGTTACAAGACGTCTTACTGATGTATCAAGAGTAGCAAACAGTTTATCTTCTGCCAAAACATCAGATTCGCACAAAGCATTCACCAATGTAGATTTACCTGCATTGGTATATCCTACCACAGCAACAGTAGGTATTTCTTTCTTTTGTCTTTCTTTTCGAAGTACGCTTCGTCTTTCTTTTACTTCACGAAGTTGAGCTTCCAAAAAATTTATTTTTCTCTTAATGTGGCGTCTGTCTGTTTCAAGCTGCGTTTCACCGGGGCCGCGCGTACCTATTCCGCCGCCAAGACGAGAAAGTGCAGTACCCTGCCCCATCAAACGAGGAAGTCTGTACTTTTGCTGTGCCAATTCAACTTGAAGCCTACCTTCTCTTGATTTTGCACGAGCGGCGAAAATATCAAGAATAAGAGCTGTTCTGTCTATTACTCTGGCACCAATTATATTTTCAAGATTTCTTATTTGCGACGCTGAAAGTTCATCATCAAAAATCACTATATCCGCATTCAGCCCTTGTCTTCTTAATGCCAAATCTTCTGCAAGACCTCTGCCTATATATGTCTTTGCCTCGGGTGTCTCACGCCTTTGAGTAAATGAACCAACAACAACAGCGCCGGCAGACTCCGCCAATTCCTGAAGTTCAGCCAAGGGATTGCCTATAACATGCATACCGTCAGGCACAACTCCCACGAGAATTGCCCGTTCTGTATCTTCTTTTACTTTTTGAGAATTACTTGAAAACTCTGCTGCCTCACGGTCTTTTATTGCAAGTTCATCAAAAAGACTGTCTAAATTATGTTTTTTCCAATAAGCATACGGCCCATAAAGCTCAAAATCAACAAACAAACCTGTATCATTTCTGCTTAAAACCGCAGCAGAAACACCCGTCGCAATTTTCCGTTCAGTATCAACACCGATTACAACCATAGCGTCGTAGCGCATAGTTTTCAGCGACTGAATATCCACATCAGAAGGTCTGACACCCCCGTTTGGGTGAGTGTGTATGCAACGAACTCCGCACAAACGCAGATTGCTTCTTCTGCCTTCGAGTTCAGGCAATGATACACTTCTGTCATCACCTAAAGACACTGCGAGTACCCTGTTTTTTCTGTCAAGAAAAACTGCCACTTCTTTATTCGTATCAATTGTAACTTCTTTCATCATTTCGGAAATTTCTGTCGGCACAAAACATCCGGGCTCGTATACATTGTCAATAAATGCCTTCATACGCTCCAGAATCGACGTTTTAACCGCAGATACATTACCGTAAATAATTTTATTATCAGCCATAAATCTCCTAAATTAACTATTAAAACAGCCTTTTTACAGTTCTGTTAATTTTTATAATATTTTCCTCATTAAATAAGTCCGGATGCTTATCCAGAAGCTCCTCTACTGCTCCTGCAGTTACAGCGTGATAAGCAATGGGGATGTTTCTTGATTTGGCAAATTCTTCCAATAATGGCAAACCATTCATAACTGTCTCTGCCGTAGTTTCATCAAGTAAATTGGTGCTGCCCACTATTGCTGTACATTTTATACAAGAAGCATCTTCAATTTCATTGAAAATTTTAGTTGCCGACTCCATATCTTTTGTAAAAGGTCTGTTAGGATTCATCACAAAGTAGTGCACATAATCTCTCGACATAATATCATCGCTGTATCTGCCTACTGCCTTCGCACCCAAATCATCACCGCCGACATCAAGTATAACATTCCATTCTTCGTCTCGGATAAGTGCTGCCATATTTCCTGTAAGTGCGGGAATATCCACATTCGTATTTGCAAATAACGGAAATTCCACGCGCACTCCTGCTTCTTTCAATAAGTCCACTGCATCGGCAGAACGAAAAAACGGATTTACTATATCAAGGTCAATTAATGCCACATTATTTTCTTTTTGCTTTAATTTCAAAGCAAAATTAACGGCAGTTTCAGTCTTACCGCTGCCATAATGACCTGTAAAAATATAAACACGATTGCTCATTTAAATCACCTTTTAAATACAAATATTTTTTGAACCCAATAGCTCAAACAGAAAAGCGGCAAGTCAACAATAAGTTTACATACAATTTTCGGCAAATTTAAATAGTCGTTTATAAATTGACCACCCCATGAACCGAGAACAAGAATCACAGCCCACAAGCACATGTATTTTATAAAGCTTTTTCCTGATGCTTTGCCAAAAACAACTTTAGCATTTAATATATAATTAAAAATACCGCTTAAAACTCGTGCACAAGCATATGCCAAAGAGTATTGCCAACCAAGCGCCATAGTAAAAACTGTAAAAAGCGCATAATCGAATGCAAATGAAAGCATCGACGACAATGCAAATTTCAGTATTTGAGAAATTACCAAGAATGAGTCCCTGAATGGATGGAAATGTGTGCCTGCATTATTATCAAAATAAATAGTCTTTATCTGTACTTCTTTGTATTGTACATGCCACGTTTTTATTTGCAAAAGCATATTCATTTCATACTCATATCTGTCGCCTTTTACTTTAAGCACTTCCTCAAACAGGCACTCCGGTACAGCTCTCAACCCCGTTTGGGTATCATGTATCGACAAGCCCGTTGCCAATTTAAAAATAAGTCTTGTAAATCCGTTGCCAAGTTTTGACTTAAATGGTATTTTCTCTCCATCATCACGAAATCTGCCGCCTATTACAAAAGCAGGTCCTTTTTCGCTCAACAAAGATTCTTCTGCAGCTTCAACAACAGTATTTATTGCTTGAAGATCGTGTTGACCGTCACAGTCGGCAGTAACAACGTAGTTATATCCTGCGCCTTTTGAGTTAAGACGAATAATTTCCTCAAATCCCGTCCTTAAAGCCTGTCCTTTGCCTTTATTAACATCATGATGAACAACAACGCACCCCAAACGTTCTGCCGCATTAAAGAACTCAGAGCATGCCTCTCCGCTACCATCGTCCACAGCAACAACCGGGATGTTTTTTGTTGTCAACAATGTAACAAAATCCACAAATTTTTCATCCGGCTTGTACGCCGGTATAAGTACTGCATATTTTATGCTTTTATTCAAAACACATTACCTCCTCGCAGTCAAAAAACTTATCGGTTTTAAGCTTCATTATATGGTCTTCTGAAATTTCTGCCTTTGCTGTAGCTAAAAATTTCTTATCCATAGTATAAACCCTTAACAATTCTCCGTTTTCAACATCAGCGCCTACACGCTCTGCAATATTTTTTATATCAAAAGATACACCGTTTCGGTATTTCTTTTCTTCTTTCTTGTCAAGAATTATCTTTTTATAATCTCTCAATATATAATCCGGAGTATAACATACCACCGTATCTTTTTCTATATCTTCAATACGGACACCTTTTGGGGCACTTAAAAAGCCATATTCCGTACGTTCTAAAGCTGACATACAGCCAAACACACCGAGATATTCACCCAAATCTCTGAAAATCGACCTGATATACGTACCTCTCGAACACTTAACATCAATTACAGCTTTGGGATATTCTCCCTCTTTTGCCACAAAATCTTTAACAGTTATCTCATATACCGTAACCTTACGGCTTCTCATTTCAAATTCTTTACCTTGTCTTGCCAGTTTATAAGCAGGTACACCGCCTATTTTGATTGCGGCATAATCGGGAGGTATCTGTTCTATTTCTCCACGAAAATGCTCTGCAGCCTCTATCACTTTATTAATATCAAGACTTTTTAATTTATTATCATCGACTTCTATAGAATCTGTTTTTGCTCCCCATATGTCGCAAGTATCCGTTTTAAAGCCAAATGTTACTTCTCCCGTATATCTCTTGGGCATGTTTAAAAATTCATCGACACATTTAGTACCTTTTCCAATACAAACAGGAAGCACACCTGAAGCCTCAGGGTCTAAAGTGCCTGCATGGCCTGCTTTTTTCTCACCAAGAGCCCTTCTTACTTTAGAAACACAAGTAAAAGAAGTCATTCCGGCCGGTTTATAAACATTAATTACACCATCCATTTTCGCACTTCACCAATCAACTTTTCTTTATATTCTTCAAACAACATGCCATTTTCAGGAGAATATACCAATCCTGCAGCTCTTTTATGGCCTCCCCCTCCAAAAGCAGTAGCAACTGCGTTCACATCACAATGTTCATCCGAACGCAAACTTATTCTGCATTGTCCGTAAAGTTTGCCGGGTTTTACAAGAATTCCCACACTCACGCCCTTAATAGTTCTTAAAAATGGTGCCAATCCACTTAAATCGTCATCATTTGTAGCGGTTTCTGCCATATCTTCTTTGCTTATTTGCAAAAAAGCAATTCTGCCGTCTGCATAATACTCCACCTTGTTATAAGCTTTGGCTTTAAGCGCAATTTCATTTTTTGAAATATTTTCATAAACAGCAGAATAAATCCACGCCAAACTGCCGGTGAGCGAAAGTATTTCAGACGCTATCATATGTGTATCAGCCGTTACATTTGAGTACGCAAAGCACCCTGTGTCTGTCAATATACCCGTATATACATTTTTGGCAATTTCTGTCAAATGAGGTAAATCTTTAAAATCGTCATAAGTTTTAAGTAATTCCCATATACCTTCGGCCGTTGCTGCCCAAGCAGGGTTACACACTGTAATTTCGGCGAATGTTTCTGTAGCAAGATGATGGTCTATTCTTACATTGTTGGGAGCTTTATAAAACAACTCGTCCCTATCTCCGAGACGTTTCACATCGCTTACATCAACAGCAACAGAAAGGTCAGATTTAAGCTCTGTGTTACAATTATTCTTTATATCATCCCATACAAAAAATTTCATTTTTTCCGGCAAAGCCTCGTTGTAAATAAATGAAAGATTTTCCGGAGGAATTTCTTCGCTGATTATGTTTACTTGTTTGCCGAGATCGCATAAAAAATATGCAAGAGAGAAAGCCGAGCCCAAACAATCCCCATCAGCGTGTATATGAGTAAATATATTAATTATACTCGCATCAGATATCGCTTCTCTTACTTGCTTCCAATCTTGCATATAAATCACCTTTTCTTATTTTTATTTTTTGAGCTCGTCAATCTTTTTGTTCATATATGAACCGTATTCAAGAGATTCATCGAGCACAAAGGTGAGCTCAGGCAATGCTCTTATGATCATTTTTTGTCCCAAAGCTCTCCTTATAAAGCCGCTTGAGCCTTTTAAAGCCTCAATAGCCGCTTTTTTTTCTTCATCACCGGCAAATACACTGATATAAATTTTAGCATATTTCAAATCCTTTGCCAATTTTATATTAGTTATGCTGGTGACTAAAGGAATTCGCGGATCTTTAAGATCATTTCTGATAATATCACTCAAAGCTCTGCGCATTTCCCCTGCTATTCGCTCTGTTCTATCCATTCCTCTTAACCTCTTCCATTATATAGCACTCAACATTATCGCCCTCTTTGATGTCGTTGAATTTTTCAAATGAAAGACCGCACTCGAAGCCTTGCTGAACTTCTTTTACGTCATCTTTAAATCTCTTTAATGATGCAAGCTTTCCTTCAAATACAACGATACCGTCACGAACAATACGTGCTTCGCAGTTTCTTACGATTTTACCGCTTGTTACATAACATCCGGCAATAGTACCTACACCTGAAACCTTGAATGTTTGACGAATCTCTACATGTCCTATAACAGACTCTTTGAATTCAGGATCAAGCATACCAACCATAGCAGCTTTAATATCCTCAATAGCATCATAGATAACTCTGTATGTTCTTATGTCAACACCCTCAGCCTCTGCATGTTCAGCAACGTTTGCACCGGGACGTACATTAAATCCAATGATAATAGCATTTGATACAGATGCAAGCTGCACGTCTGTCTCCGTAATACCACCTACTGCACCGTGTACAATCTTAATTCTGACTTCATCTGTACTGAGTTTTACAAGAGACTGTTTAACGGCCTCAACACTACCCATAACGTCTGCTTTAACGATGATATTAAGGTCTTTTACATTACCTTCTTGAATTTGAGCAAACAAGTCATCAAGAGATACTTTGCTGTGAGACTGCATTGTTTTTTCTCTCAACTCGCTCTTACGTGTATCAACAAGGTGTTTAGCAACCTTTTCGTCTTTAACAGCATAGAAAAGCTCACCTGCCTCGGGAACTTCGGGAAGACCTGTAATCTCAATAGGAGTCGAAGGTGTAGCCTTTTTGATTGCATTTCCTTTATCATCTGTCATAGTACGGATTCTGCCGAATGTTGTACCTGAAACGATTGCATCTCCTGCTTTGAGAGTACCTCTTTGTACAAGGAGTGTAGCTACGGGACCTTTATTCTTATCAAGTTTAGCCTCAATAATTGTACCCTTAGCAAGACGCTCAGGACTTGCCTTGAGCTCTAAAATGTCTGCTGACAAGAGTACTGTTTCAAGAAGCAACTCAATGTTTTCGCCTGTCTTTGCTGATACCGGCACAAACGGAACGTCGCCGCCCCAAGCTTCCGTAATGACATCATGTTCTGCAAGCTCTTGCATTACACGATCAGGATTTGCTCCGGGCTTATCTATTTTGTTCACAGCTACAACGATTGATACATTAGCGGCTTTAGCGTGGTTAATGGCCTCTACTGTCTGAGGCATAACGCCGTCATCTGCGGCAACAACAAGAATTGCAACGTCGGTAACTTGAGCACCTCTTGCTCTCATTGCCGTAAACGCCTCATGTCCCGGTGTATCCAAGAATGTAATCTTGCGGTCGTTTATTCTTACCATATAAGCACCGATGTGCTGCGTAATACCGCCGGCCTCTCCTGATGTAACGCTTGTTTTTCTGATAGCATCCAAAAGTGAAGTTTTACCGTGGTCAACGTGACCCATAACAACAACTACAGGAGGACGCTCTACAGCTGTTTCGTCTTGCTCAACATCAATTTGGTCATCTTCAAAAAGAATATCCTCATCGGTAATAACAACTTCCTGCTCTGCTGTTATGTTAAATTCACTTGCAATCAACGCTGCTGTATCAAAGTCAATTACTTGGTTTTGACTTGCCATAACGCCCATAAGCATAAGTTTTTTAATAACATCTGCAGAAGTTTTCTTAATTCTCTCCGCAAAATCCTTAACTGTCATTGACTCAGGCAATGTTACATTGGTAAGCACTGCTATAACAGGTTGAGTCTTTTGATTTTGAGCAACAAATTCTTTTGCCTTTTTCATCATATCTTTTTTGCCCTTCGAGCCTTTTTTAGGCATGTTATCCATATCATATCCTACACTGTAGTCGTCAGAATATATCTCTGAAACGCCCATCTTTTCTCCCAAAAACTTCCTTGCAGACTTATATTTGTCCTTTTGGTTGTTTTGTGAGTTTTTACCGGAATCTTTACGTCCGGCACTATCCTTTTTGGCGTATTTATCAGTTTCTCTTTCCTGTTGTTTGCCCGCCATTTTGCCTGCATAATCTCTCTTCACTTCCTGAACCGCAAGTGAAGGATCAATCGTAGGAATAGACATCTGTGATCTGTATCCGTCACGATTGTCACGTCTTTCTCTGTTGTCGCGATTTTCTCTGTTATCACGGTTCTCTCTGTTTTCACGATTATCGCGTCCGCCTTCTCGACCTTCTCTGAAATCACGCTTAGGTGATTCTTTTTGATCTCTTACATGCTGTCTTTGAGGACGTTGTTCAGGCTTTTTCTCAGCAATATTGATTATCTCAATAGGTTCTGCCGGTTCTGTGTTTTTAAGCTCAATTGTAATAGTTTCTGAATACTCATATTGCTTAAATACAAATTTAGCCGGAGCCTCTGCTTTTTTATCCTCTTTTGGTTCAACAGATTCTTTTACGGGAGCTGCCTCTTTTACTTCTTCTTGAGGAATTTCATGTGAAATTTCAGGTTCAACAATTTCAACCTTAGGCTCTTCTTTTACCGCAACGGGCGCAGTTTCTTTAGGTTCTAAATCTTCCTTTTTTACTCGCTTAACACGTCTTACGGTAGGTTCTGCTTTCACAGGTTGAGCTGCTTGTGCCTGAACTTTCTCATCAATTTCTTTTGCGTCTTTTTTTTCTGCTGTAAAAGAATCGTCGGCATTTTCCGTTCTTACCGCATATCCCGAACGAAGTCCAGAACCTGCTTCTCTGCTCTGTTTACGAGACTTTTGTGAGTCATTTTTAGAGTCAGCACTATAATCAGAACTGCTGTTGTCAACGATAATTCTTCTTACAATTACTCCTGACGACTTGCTCTGTGTCTGTTGCTCTTTTTGTGCGGAAACTTTCTTCGCAGCCGAATCATCTGCCGATTCCTCGACCTTCTTTGATGCCTTAACACCTGTCTGCTCGTAAAATCTACGCAATTCATCCTCATCTAAAATACTCATATAGCTTTTATCTTTTATACCGATTTCATTCAGCCTTTCCAATACCTTTTTGCTAGTGGAATTGAGCTGTTTTGCAAGCTCGTGAACTCTGATTTTATTATTCAACAGCGCCACCTCCTGATTTGCTGTCATAAGCCTCAAATTGATTTTTAAGGCTGTCGTATGTTTCTCTTAATACTTCGACCTCAAACTCTTTGCTCAGTTTGTTTCCCTTTACTATTTTATCTAAGCACTCTCTATTATTACAAACATAGGCACCTCTGCCGTTTTGTTTGCCGGTAAAATCCAGAAGTATTTTCCCTTCAACAGTTTTTACTATACGAATTAATTCTTTTTTAGGCTTAGATTCGTAGCACCCGATACATCTACGCATTGGTATCTTTTTTTGTTTCAAAGTGCCTCACTTCCTTTTTTTATTAAAGAAGGTTAGGATCAAATTCACCGTTCTCGTCGTACGGATTTATTGTATCATCCGCTGTTCCTTCAGCTTCGTCAGCAAAGAGCTCTTCTTCTACGCTTGCACGAATTTGAGCTTCGCTCTTAATGTCAATTTTCCAGCTTGTAAGCTTTGCTGCAAGGCGAACATTTTGACCTTCTCTGCCAATTGCCAAAGAAAGTTGACTGTCTGGAACAATTGCTGTAGCTGATTTATCTTCTTCATTAATGAATACTCTCAATGCTTTTGCCGGACTTAAGCTGCTTGCAATCAAATCATCAGCATAAGGACTCCATTTAATAATATCAATGCGTTCGCCTCTTAACTCATCAACGATAACTTGCACTCTTGTTCCCTTTTGTCCTACACAAGCGCCTACAGGCTCAACATTTTCGTCCTTTGAGTATACGGAAATTTTTGTTCTTGAGCCGGGTTCTCTTGCTATGCTCATTATTTCAACAACTCCGTCGTGGATTTCAGGCACTTCAAGTTCAAATAATCTCTTAACGAGATTAGGATGACTTCTTGAAATCATAACACAAGGTTCTTTACTCTTAACGCCTTTGTCTTTAACTTCAAGTACATAAGCTTTAATTCTGTCATAAACTTTGTACTGCTCTGTTTCTACCTGCTCTGCCGGTAAAAGAATGCCTTCTATTTGTCCAAGATCAACATGGATAATGCGCTCTTTTTTACCATCTTTTGTTTCACGCATTTCAATTCTTTGAATTTGACCCGTAACAATATCTTTCTCTTTTGCACGGAATTGGTCATAAACTCTTGTTCTTTCTTCTTCTCTTAACTTCTGAATAATAATCTGTTTTGCCTTTTGTGCAGCAAGACGGCCGAAATTTTTAGGTGTAATCTCAAATTCAGCTATATCACCGATTTCAAATTCAGGATCGATTTCTCTTGCTTCTGTCAAAGAAAGCTCTGCAGTATCGTTTTCAACAACTTCTACTACTTCTTTTTGTGCATATACTTTGATTTCACCTGTTTCGCGATTAAATTCAACTCTTGTATTGCACTCAGTTTCTGATTTGCCATAAGAAGCGTTTAATGCCTCTTCTATAGCTGCAATAATAATTTCTTTATCTATTCCTTTTTCCTTTTCGAGCTCGTCAAGAGCAAACAATAATTCTGCACTCATTTTTTGTCATTACCTCCGATTATTAATTCCAAACAATTGTTCTTTTTACCAATGAAACTTCTTTAATACCAAAGCTACGTTCTTTGGTTTTCCCCTTGCCTATGTCTTCAGTGATAATTATATGCGAATCATCTCTGCCCACAAGCTTACCTACAAAAATTTTACTGTTATCTACAGGTGCATACAAATGAACTTCAACATCTTGACCCTTATATCGTTCAAAGTCTCTGTCTGTCTTCAGCGGCCTGTCTATTCCCGGAGATGAAACTTCGAAAATATACTTACCCTTTATAATATCTTTCTCATCCAAAATATCATTCAAAGCTTCGCTTACAAGTTGGCAATCATCCAAAGAAACTCCGCCTTGCTTATCGATATAAAGTCTGAGATACCAATCAGAACCTTCTTTGACATATTCAACTTCTATAAGTTCAATATTCGCCTTGAGTTCGGTAATAATCGGTTCTACGATTTCTTTAACGGCATCTGCAATTTTCATAACTTACACCTCCCAAATAAGTTTTTGTTGCTTCTACAAAAAGATTTCTAAAACAAAAGAGCGGGATAACCCGCTCTTTGCGTAAAAAACATCAAATTGCTTTTTAATTATAAAAGACATATATATTTATGTCAAGATTTTTTTGTCAATCTAAGATATTATGCCTTTTTCTTTTTAAGAACAATAATAACAACTACAACTGCTGCTACAACTACAACTGCTGCTACAATTGCAATAATTACGCCTGTTGATATACCGCCATCGTCTGTGTTATCTGCAACAGGAGCATTTGTCTTGTCAGCAGGTTTTTCTGTCTTTGGAGCCTCTGTAGGATCAGCAGGTTTTTCTGTAGGATCTGCAGGTTTCTCTGTCTCGTCAGCAGGTTCTTCTGTAGGATCTGCAGGAGCTTCTGTCGGATCTGCAGGAGCCTCAGCCTTAGGATCGTTCTTTGTTGCATCGAATTCATAAGGAACGATACCCCAGTTATCAAAATGTAAACCGCCCTCAGTTGTTGTTGTCTTTTCTGCATTTTGAGCAACACCAAAGTTCATGTTATTGTAGTTTGCTGAAACAGAAGCATCAGTCTTGTTAACTTTTTCTGCACCTGTAGCATCTTTAACAACAACTTTCTTGTACTCGCCAGCTTTTGCATCTGAAAGTTCAACTGTAGCTATAAGGCTGTTCTCATAATAAATCTTCATGATGCCTGCATTGTTATCAAGAATCTCGATAGCTTTCCATGTTAAAAGAGCACCTTCAGGAAGATCTACAGTATAGTATCCGCCGTCAACACCAATTGAAATAGTATCTTTTGAGCTGTCTGCTACATCAAAAGCGATGTTCAAACCGGTTGCTGTGCTACCAATAAGTGTTGCCGCGTCGTCGCTATCAACGTTGAAACGAATAGCAGCAAATGAACCTGCAACGAAAGCATCATCTAATTTGATATCAACAGTAGCTTGATAAGATTCTTCAAAAGGATGGTCAGCTACATAGTATGAACCGGGATTTAAGTTAACAAATGTATTCTCACCGTCATCCTCTACACCGTAGAAAGGAGAATGGTCATCACCAACAATATTCTTGGGAGTACCGTGATCTCTTAAATAATCTATATACGGATGACCTCTCATTGAGCCACCATCAACAACAGGCTCTCCTGTTGTCTCGTCGATAAGACCTTCTACATCAAACCAAAATCCTTCGTTTTCTTCGTTGGGAATGCCAGAATAAATTTCAAAGAAATCACCCTCGCCAAATCCGGCAAAAGCAGTGATACTTGAGAAAGCAACTAACATAGCAACAGAAAGAACAACTGCAAATGTTTTTAAAATTGACTTTTTCATTTTTTTACCTCCGTAAATTTTATCGTACAATTAATGTATCGCCTACATTTTACCCTATTTGGTATAGTTTTGGCAATAGTTTTATTATAAAAATTCAACAATTTCTTTTATATGCAAAAAGCAAGTTTGCTTTAAAAAAAACAAACTTGCTTATAAAATCAACTAATCTTTCTCAACTATTAAAACTTAACAAATAAGAAATTATAGAATATCCAGTGACTTGCTCTGTACGCTCCTACTTGAGAACCTGTATCAGTAAGAAGTGCTGCATACAAATTATTCAAAGAGCATTCTCCGTTTGTTTTATTAACAACTCTTGACAGTTCTGAAGAATTGCTCAAATATCTGATATTCGCACAAAGAGCAAGAGCTTTTATCTCTCTTACACCAAGATTGTATGCTTCAAGTACATAGTCAGCAATTAACTTTTTCAATTGAACTTCATCTGTGTTGGCGCTGTTTGAGTTAGCAAGACAAATAGTTTCGTAAATCGCCTTAATCTGTGCATCTGTCAAAACGCCCGTTTTCGAAACTTCCGGAATATCATAATCAGCTTTGCCCATATTTGAGATAACAAACAACTGTGAAGCCGAAGCGTCATTAAACGAATTAATTTTAACATCTGTATTTGCCGAATCTAAAACCAAGTTGCCTGTAACTGCTGCTTTAATGATATATTTACCATCCTTAAGATATACGAACCATCTTTGAGTTTCGATATCATTCTCACAAAGACTTACAACATTGCTACCAGAAGTAACGTTACCTTCAATACCCAAGTCAAATCTGCTCTTAACATTTGTTATTCTGTAACTGCCGTCATCTTGGCGAATAAAATAGAACAATTGCTTTTTGGCAGTCTTATCAGCTTTTTCAAGAATTGCATTTACACCTACAAAACCAATACCATTTGTACCATCATTTGTTGAAATATGCGCTATAAAGTCCGTACCAATGTCTTGGGGCTCAACCATGTTAAAGAAATCGCCTTTAAGGAACGCAAATCTCTGCGCATCTGTGTTATTACTTGAATACAATCCAATATTTGTACCGTTCGTTGTCTGTGCCGCATTAACATCCAATGCACAATCTAAAGCACCGGCAGGTGTAAACTTATAATACTCTCCATCTTCAAACAAGAACCATTTTTGACCAACAGAACCATTATCAGCAGCAACAACTACATTCGTTCCCGAAGCGCCGCTTCCGCTTTCAACAGAGAGTAATTTTCCTGTCTCTTGATTTTTTATTTTATAACTACCGTCAGATTGTTTTTCAAAGAGCCAAAATTGCGATGTCAATGATTTTATATCGCTCAAAACAACATTTGAATTTGATATCGACACACCTTTTTTAACATCAAGCTTTGATACAATTTGTGCATAGAAACCGGATCCTACATCAGCAGGTGACACACCCGGTGTTGCAGAAGGAGTAGGTGTCGGTGTTGCAGTTGCAGTAGGTGTTGCTGTAGGTGTTACAGTCGGTTTTGCAGTTGCGGTTGCAGTCGCAGTAGGTTTTACGGTTGCAGTCGCAGTAGGTGTTGCCGTAGGTGTTTCGGAAGGTGTCGGGCTTGGTGTATTTTCCACTACTTGAGTAATTTGGAATTTAAACACTTGAGATGCCGACAAAGTACAAGCATTATTTTGTACTGCAGTACTTGCAGTAGGTGACGAACTTGCTACTGAAAGCACACACGCAGGAGTTGCTACAGAACGCAATATATATCCTACAACATTACCTGAATAATCAAGTTTCTCGTAAATATTCCATCTTTGAGCCGAAGTATTATTACTCTCATATATTTGGATTGCAGCTCCTGAGGTTTTTGCTCCCGCCGCTACATCAAGAACGAGTCCGTTCTTTGTATTTGTTATTTTATAACTGCCATCAGTTTGCTTTTCAAAATGCCAAATTTGAGCCGCCGCTTCACTCGGTGTATAAGCTATAACAGCTGAATCCATCAAAGACAAATTCAATGAAGCATTAGTAAGCTGTATACGTGCATAGAAGTTATCAGGCAAACTTTTGGCTGTTTCTTTTGATGTATGTCTGTCTGTTTCATCTTTAAAAGCACCGCTTTGCGCAAAGTGTTTCATCGCCGCCAAACGATTTTCTTTTTGTTGTTCAACAGAAGTTCCGGAGGGCCATCCAAAAGCAGCCTTCAAGTCACCATTACCATTTATATATTCATTGATAGAGAACAAGGGGCTTGAAAGTCTTCCCTCTTTAATACCATATTCGATAAAGTGTTCAAAGAGTTTACCTTCGTTTTGGCCGATAGCACTCTGCAAATCTGTATTCTTCACATAGTAATACTGCGGGTCAAAAACTGTTCCCTTGATAGAAGAAGGTACAACAGAATTTCCTACATCATAAACGAATGCACAAGAGTTCCATGTAGGTCTGATTACGCCATCAGAATAGCAAGCTCTCTCAACATAATTACCATTCTCTAATGTAACCATTGTTGTAGAACCGCCGCCATCGAGAAGGAGACATGTATCGTAACCAACTGCTTTACAGAAGCTGTCAATATTTCTTTCAAAAATCAAACCTGTACGTACACCATGTTGGTCCGCAGTAACCATAGACATCATAATATTACCGTTTTTCTTGTAACCGAGAATATTTGTGGGATAATTTCCCATGTTACCTCCCGAAAGGTCGTTGTTTATCGATCCATTCTTCATTACAAGGCACTGACCTCCGATTGCCTCTTCACAATTTGCCCACTTTGTATTATTACCCATTGAGTCATATATTGAAGTGCTTATTGAAACGGTATCACCCACACTAAATTTACCACTAATCGTAGATACTTTAGAACCTCTTGCTGTAATGAGGATTGTATTATCTGTCATATCTGCACGAGAAGTTGTTCCTTTAGGATATATTGCAGTAACAGTACCTGTAACCGACTCGCCGAGAATAAAGCGTGATGAAGAAGCAGTAATTACAACTTCGTACGCATCCGAATTAACATAGTTGGATGCATTTAATCTGTTATTAAATACGAATAAAGTATTATTCTTCGGAGCTCTGTTTATTCCCATTGCAGAGAACGAAGTACCTTTTGTTACATTTTTTATAGTAGGAGTAATTGTAGGTTTGCCGATTACAACTTGCTTATTTGTTGTAACACCCATCGTAAAATAGTCTGTAGATTGCTCCGTAGAAGTCATTTGGCTACACCAAATTTCACGATCCGATATCATTGAACTGAAAGTTACTCTGTAGTTACTTGTAACCGATGCCCCAAGGCTGTTTGCAAATGTCATCCAGTCTCCGTTTACTGCTGCAAGGACGGTTTTGTTATCCTCGTTAAAATCTGCAACAACTTGCGTAAGAGCAACCGCGTTTTTCAAATATGTACCGTTGTTCATTACTTCAAAGCCAAGGGCATCATTGCTTGACAAGTTACCCTCAACAATATTAATTTTTCTGTTTGCTCCGTATCCCGATGAGCCACCACTGCCTAAATGAACATATGTGTAATCAACACCTGTATCTGTACCGTTATACAAAATATCAGTCGTTGTATTAACATCTTGTCCTGTAAATGAATACGCGTTTGATTCAATTACACTAAAATGTGGCATAAAACTTGCTATCATTGCTACAACGAGCAAAAACACAATGCCTTTTGAAATGATTCTTTTCATGAAATAAACATCTCCTACATATATTATAATTATTCAGCTATACACTCTCGCTCAATTATATTAAGTGTTTAAATATGTTTAAGAGTAAACCATTTAAAAGCAAAAGTCAATACAAGATTTTCCTTTTCCCCTTGCTACAAAACGAATTACATTATATAATAATGTAAAATTTTACAAAGGAGACATATTATGAGTTTAGTGAATAATATTAGTTTTGATAAAATAACTTTTAACGAAGGTTATTGGAAAAAACGTTACGAATTAAATCGTGATGTTAGCATTAAAAGCGTGCGTAACAGATTTGAAGAAACTGCGCGTTTTGAAGCCCTTCGCTACACATATAAAGAAGGAGACTTACGACCACACGTTTATTTTGATTCTGACGTAGCCAAATGGATTGAGGCAGTAGCATACCTTGTAAAATCCGGCAACAAATGTGAAGAAGAGCTCAAACTTTGCGAAGAACTCATTGATTCAATGGAGAAACACCAACGCGAAGACGGATATCTCAATTCATATTTCCAACAAATGGACCCCGAAAACATTTTTACACGTCGCGGAGACCACGAACTTTACTGTGCGGGACATCTTTTAGAAGCAGCAATCGCTTATGACGATGCAACACAAGATCACAAGTTCCTCAATGTAATGAAACGTTATATGGATTGTATCGAAAAAGCTTTCATTATTGATAAAACAGCCAAGTTTTCTACTCCCGGACATGAAGAAATAGAACTTGCCCTTTTAAAAATGTACGAATACACACAAGACAAGAAATATCTTGACATGGCAATGTTCTTCATAGACACAAGAGGCACAACCGACGAACCCATTCTTAAGATTTTGGACAAGGCATACGACCAAAACGATACACCTTTAAGAGAAATTACAGAAGCTGTAGGTCACGCTGTAAGAGCAGGTTACATTTACACTGCAATGGCAGAAGCCGGCAGATTGGCTAATGACAAAGAGCTCGCTGAAGCAGCTAAAAGAATTTATGACAACATCATAACAAGCAGAATGTACATAACCGGCGGTATTGGTGCTTCACCCAAAGGCGAAGCTTTTACCGTAAGATACGATTTGCCCAACCTTGAAGCTTATTCAGAAAGTTGCGCTGCGATTTCAATGTTATTTTACTCTTTAGGTATGCAAAAATACGGTCTTGATGCAAAATACCCTGCTATTATCGAAAGAGTTCTTTATAACGGTCTTCCCGTTTCTACAGCATTGGACGGCAAATCTTTCTTCTATCAGAATCCATTAGAGATTCACATGGCTTCAGTTAACAAAGATGTGGCAATGGCACCTTCAAACAAGACACATTTGCCCCCGCGCCACAGAGCTGAAGTTTTCGAGTGTTCGTGCTGTCCTCCCAATATAAACAGAACATACGCACGTATAGGCGACTTCTTCTTGGCAGAGTACGGAAATGCGCTCGTTATTAATCAGTATGCTGCTATGACTGCAGTTACAGATAAAGCTACAGTTACTGTTGATACTGCATATCCTGTAGATGGCAAAGTTAATATAAAAATCACGGGCAATCAATACGATACAATTTATTTAAGAAAGCCCGAGTGGAGCGACTCGTACACAATAAGCATTGATGCAACAGAAAAAGACGGCTACATCGTTATTAACGGTGCCGCTGACTTAGAATTCTCTGTTGATTTCAATATGGAAATATACTTTGCTGAGTCACATCCCTCTATCAGAGGAAACAATGGTCTCGTTGCTTTGTGTTACGGTCCTACAGTTTACTGTCTTGAAAGACTTGATAACAATTTTGATTTGGGCGCTGCAAGTATTAATATAAAAGATGCATTAGCGTCAGCCATTAAAGTTCCGACAACAGACTACTTACTCCCCAACATAGAAACAAACGGTTTTGTTGATGAATATTTTGATGGACTTTACAGAAAGGCACAGTTCAAAACAAATACAACAAAATTAACATTCAGACCGTATTGGACTTTCGCAAACCGCGAAGAATGCGATATGAGAGTTTGGATAAGAAGAGTTTAATTTAAAACATAAAATTTAAAGCCGGTGTTTGAACACACCGGCTTTTTTATTTAACAATATCACTTTTTATTATAATCTTCCATGATTGTATCCCAGATAACTTTCGCGGCAAATTCCGCACCGATAAGTGAAGCGTGACCTCTGTCAGGGCTGTACATCTCTACTTCGGGATTTGCGTCTTGGTATTCCCACCACAGTTCTCCTATAGGTGCTACCAGACAATCGTAAATTCGCGCTGCTTCATAGCATGCCGCTGTCATTTCGGGTTGTTTAAAACGCTCATGTTTTTGCGCCCACGGTACGAAAATTACGGTTTTTGCTCCTCCTTCATCTGCCCATTGTTTCAAAAGTGGAATTGCCTCCATCATTTTGCCGTCATAATCAAAAGGATGTGCATGTTCTTGCAATACGACATAATCGTATCCGCCATTTTTTATGTTAAATGGCACATCGGGCTCTCTTGTGTGCTGTGACAATGTCCAGCCTCCGTGAGCGTTCATTGCTGCAAAACAGTCAATACCTTCTTTTTTAGCAATATTTAATATGAGTCCCGGGACTTCATAATTAAATGTGTGGCTGTTACCTACAAATAAAATTTTCATGTAATACATCTCCCTTTTTTTATTTATTTATATTTAGGTAAATAGTCTCCATGAGCTTCGATAAGCTCATCAACCATTTTCTTTATCGTATCAATATCAAGTTCACTTCCTGTATGAGGATCCATCATTGCAGCTTGATAAATATGCTCTTTTTTGAGAGTTCTTACTGCTTCAAGCGTTATCAATTGTACATTTATATTAGTCATATTCATTGCAGCACATTGTACCGGCAAGTTTCCGACAGCGCAAGGATGCACACCGGAGCCGTTTACAAGACACGGAACTTCTACGCACGCTTCCTCGGGAAGATTTGATATCAATCTGTTTTTATTAAGTACATTGCCACCTATTTGATATGGTGTACTTGTAACTACCGCTTCCATTATTCTTGAAGCATATTCATGCGAACGAGTATGTTCTTTTATTCCCTTTTCAAGCATTTCTTTATATTCTTTTTTCCACGATTCAATTTGTATCTCGCATCGTCTCGGATATTCATCTAACGGGATGTTAAATTGCTTTATTTTTTCAGGGTATTTGTCTTTTATATAAAACATATTATATTCCGCATTATGTTCACTTGATTCTGTACAGTAGTAGCCGAAATTGCGAATGTAATCATAACGCACTTTATCAAAACATGCAGGATCATCAATTTTGGCTTGTATTCTTTTTTTGATTTCAGGATAAAGGTCATTGCCATCTTTATCTTTAATCTCCAAAAGCCATGCCATATGATTTATGCCGGCAATTAATTCTTTGCGTCCATCAAGTTTGTCTGCCATATCCAAGCCTCTTAATAGACCCTCACTGCATACTTGAACGCTGTGACACAAGCCTACGGTTGCAATACCTGAATATCTTTGAATATAGCCTGAAAGCATTGCCATAGGATTTACATAGTTAAGAAAAAGTGCATCCGGACAAACTTCCTCCATATCTCTGGCAAAATCCATCATTACCGGTGCTGTACGAAGTGTTCTCATAATGCCGCCTATACCTAAAGTATCAGCTATAGTCTGTCTCAGACCGTATTTTTTAGGCACTTCAAAATCTATAACTGTACAAGGCTCATATCCGCCCACTTGTATGGCATTTACTACAAAATTCGCTCCGCTAAGAGCTTTTTTTCGATTTTCCACACCGCAATAACACTCGATTTTACCGTATCCGCCTTTTGCCTTTTGCATTGCCTCAAGTATAACACGGCTTTCTTCAAGACGCACGCCATCAATATCATATAAAGCAAATACGCTATCTCTTAAAGATTCCGTACACATACAATCGCCAATAACATTACGTGCAAAAACTGTACTTCCGGCTCCCATAAATGTAATTTTCATGTAATATCTCCTCCTGACTTAAATGGAATTGACTTTAGTTCATTTGTGATTTAAGGAAAGTCACAGCTTCTTCAATATCCTTAACAGGATTTTCACCGACTTCTCTTTCTATAGTTAAAAATCCCTTATAGCCGATATCTTCCAATGCCTTTAAATAATTTTTAAAGGCTACGTTTCCTTGTCCGAGAGGCATCTCGCGAAAAGCCACACCCCAAGACTCCATTTCATCTTCTTTTCGTAAACCGTAGATTATTTCAGGGTCTCTGTCAAGCAATTTAACACCGTCTTTGGCATGGGTATGTACAATATATTTGTTCAATGTGTGTACAGCCTTAACGGGATCATCCCCTGTTACCATAACAAAATTTGCAGGATCAAGATTTACCGCAACTCCGTCAGAACCTAAACTATCTAAAAACTCTTTTAAAACAACTGCTGTTTCCGGTCCTGTTTCTACAGCAAAATGTCCGCCTATTGAGGAAGCATAATCAGCTAATTCTCTACAAGCTTTTTGCATTACTGCGTATCTTGGATGATTTTTATCTGACGGAACTACACCAATATGAGTTGTTACAATATTTGTTTCAAAACACATTGTAAGATCCATTACCCTTTTTGAACGCTCCACGAGTTCTTTGTTTGCTTCTTCAACACCAAAACCGTGTCCGAAATCTCCGCAAATTGCGGAAACACATAAGCCGTTTGATTTAATTATATCGAGCATTTCTTTAATTTTAGCTGGTGTCAATGTTTCAGGAGACATCTCTCCTCCTGTCATATACATTTGCAATCCTTTTATACCGATTGAAGCGGCTTTTTCAACAGCTTCTTTAAAAGGCAATCTAAAAGATTCAAGCATTGCTCCTATTGGAAATTTATACATAGCGTATCACCTCTTAATAAATGCCCCAAAGACAACACATCTTTAGGGCATCATAATTAATATAATTACTTTGTATTATAAATCATACCTTTGTAATTGTAAACATCTGAGCATCTGTGTAGTTTTTAGTATAAATATCAACATTCGTTCCTGCTGCAACGTTTCCTGCATATACATCCAATACTCTTGTCTTAGATGCTGCTGAACGTAAGATATATTTACCATCCTTTTCATAAAGGAACCAACGTTGAGCGCTTGTGTTATTGCTCTCATATACTTGAACATTAGCAAAGTCAGCATCTTGAGCTGCATATACGTCCAACACTTTGCCGGTAGATTTATTTGTTATCTTGTATGATCCATCTGATTGCAAATCAAATTTCCATGTCTGTGCGGCAGATGTTTTTGATGTTTTCACAAGCTGAACATTTGTGCCGGAAACACCAACGCTTGTTGCTCCGATTGAAATATTAGCGTAGAAACCTGTACCTATTGATGTACTTCCAACTATATCCATATAGTCACTGCCATTTAATTTTGTAACAGTAAACTTTTGAGCAGGAGTATCATTAAATGTATATATTTGCAATGCTGTTCCTGCTGTTGTTCCCGCAGCAGCAACATCAAGAACTGATGTTGTTGAACTCTTGGGAAGGAATACGTATCCGTTAGATGTGCTGTAAACAAACCATCTTTGTGCATTACTGTCATTCGATGTATATGTTTGAACTTTTGTTCCGGAAACATCTTTTCCTCCGGCTACATCCAAAACCTTACCTGATGCTTGGTTGATAATTTTATAACTACCATCTGAATATTTTTCAAACTTCCAAATTTGAGATGCTGTTACAGCATTATTTGCTAAAACAACACTTGCATTTGAGTCAGCAATATTCTTGCCTGAACCAACGCCTGTAATATGAGCAAAGAAATTGTTACCGAGATCAACATATTTCGAGTTTGCTACAAGACTTTCTATTTTAGAAATAGAAGCAAGTGAAAACTTTTGAGCCGCTGATCCATTACTTGTATAAATTTGAATATTTGCTCCTGCAGATGTACTGCCGCCTGCTACATCAAGAACGCAAGTTGTACTGCATTTAGGTTGTATTAAGTATGTGCCGTCACCGCAATCATACATGAACCAACATTGAGCATCAGAACCGTTACCGTCATATGTTTGTACGTTTGCACCGGCTTTGTTTGATGCCGCATATACGTCAAGTACTTTTCCTGTTTCTTTATTCTTTATTGTGTATGTACCATTTGTATTTTTTGTGAATATCCAAACTTCAGAAGAATTAAGTGCTTTTGTTGCTGTAACAACATTTGTTCCTGACAATCCTACAGCAAGGTTGTTTACATTAATTCTAAACTCAACTTTTGAACCGATATCAGCAGGTTTTGCTGTAAGACGTTTCTCATTTACACCATATTCTGCAAAATGCTTCATTGCTGACAAATAGTCTGTACCAAAAGCAGCTTTAAGGTCAGCGTTATTATTTACATAATATTTGATGTCAAAATTAGGGCTTGCTTGACGTCCTTCTTTTATACCAAAGTTAATAAAGTGATTATAAAGTTTAGCAGAATCAGTACCAAATGCAGCCTTAAGATCAGGATGTTTTGATGAATAGTATGCTGCATCAAATACAACTGATTTTATACTGTTTGGCACAATACTCGACTCTTTATTTACCAATGCGATAGAATTCCATACTGATCTGATTGAACCGTCAGAATAACATGCTCTTTCTACATATGTACCATTTTCTAAAGTAACCATTGTTGTTGAACCGCCACCATCAAGAAGCAAGCATGTGTCGTATCCTACAGATTTACAGAAACTTGCTATTCTGTTAAAGCGAAGTCCTACATAATTACCGTTTTTGTCAGAAGTAACCATCGTCATCATAACTGTACCATCACTCTTATAACCGATGATATTTGTAGGATATTGATGTGAGTTTTCTCCTGTACTTGCACCAAGGTCGTTATTTATAGAACCATTTTTCATAACAAGACATTGGCCGCCGATTGCTTCTTCACATTTTGCCCAGAAAGAGCTGTTTGAAGATGCTGTAAGCTTTGTTGAAACCGTAACTGTCTGTCCAACACTGAAATATCCTTTAATTGTAGAAACCTTTGTTCCTCTTGCTGTGATAATAATTGTATTGTTATCAAGAGCACAACGTGAAGTAGTGCCAACAGGATATATTCCCTTTACTGTACCTGTTACAGTACCACCATTCATAAATTTATTTGAAGAAGTGGAGATTGCAACCTCATAAGCATTTGTGGGTACATAGTTTGAAGAACCTATTCTGTTGTTGTAAACATAAAGTCCATTATTTGCAGGCGCTCTGTTAACACCTGTTGCTGAAAAAGATTTACCTGTAGAAACATTTTTAATCGTTGTGCTTACATAAGGTTTACCTATTAACACTTGTCTGTCAGAAGAAACACCGAAAGTATAGTAGTCAGCGGCTTGTTCTTGTGAAGACATTTCACTGCACCAAATTTCACCATCTGCAAGCATTGAACTGAATGACACTCTGTAATTCTTTGTAACAGGTACTCCGATGCTCTTTGCATAACTCATCCAGTCTCCGTTTACTGCTGCGAGAATTGTATTGTCATCTTCATTGTATTTTGCAACTTCACTTGTAAGCGTTGTTGCGCTTCCTGTTGAAGAACCATGGTTGATAACTTCAAAGCCAAGATTATCATGTTTAGAAAGGTTCGCTTCAACTATATTAATATATCTGTTGGCACCCCAACCTGAAGATCCTCCGCTTCCCAAATGAACTCTTGTAAAATCAGCACCTGTATCTGTGCCATTCATCATAATATTAGACGTGACATTATAATCCTGTCCCGTAAAGCTGTACGCCGACAAACTCATGGGCAACAACAAAGAAACGATCATCGCACTTACCATAATAAATGCAATGCCTTTTTTTAATAAACTTTTCATAAAAGCATCTCCTCTATCTTTTTCAGTTTGAACTTGTACTCATATGATACAAGATTGATTAACAGAAGTCAATAATTCATTCATTGAAATTTCATATTTTTTCAATTTTTTTAATACAAATTCCTCGGTCACATTCAAAGCAACTCCGACAGCTCGTTGTAAAAAAATCCCCGAACAGCATCCGAATGCGGTACCGATCGGGGATTTTTCAGTTTTACAGTCTGTAAGTTGGATTTTAAATTATGTGTGCGAAGCCGTTTCCGACTCTTCGCCCGCAAAGCAGAAGTTTTCGCAAATCTGCTTACGCTTGGAGGGACGGAGCAAGAAGGCTGCGAATCCGACATAGATCAGACGGAGAATCAGCCATTTCCATGACCAAGACAGCTGGTTCAAGTCTTCAATATCACCGATGTACATGAACGTCGATCCCGCAAGACCGGCGATATCGGTCAAGGTGTGAACAATAATGAGCGCCCAGATGCTTCCGCTTCTCATATAGACCGCGCCGAACAAGAGACCTAAACAGGTAGCAGAGATTACTTGACTGAGAACCGCAAGAGGATTCATACCGAAAAAGACGTTGGTTACGTGAGTCAGTCCGAAAATAAGTGCGGAAACACTTGCACTTATCCAAATTCCCTTCACCGAATTTGCATACTTTTTCGCAAGTATGTTCTGAAAGGTCGCTCTGAAAATGCATTCCTCTCTGACAGCAACCCCAACAACGGAAAACACACCATAAACGACCAAATACCACGGCTTCCAGTTTGCTTCGGGATTTTTCAGATTTCCAACGAAGAAAAGCATCAATATAAAAAGCTGCAACACAATAAACGGCAGCAAGTAGAGTAACCCTCGTAAGAGTTTTCCCTTCTTGAATGCACTTGAAAAGCCAAAGAAAAATACTAAGGCTACGGGAATAAGTATCAAAATAATTTCAATCAAATATAGCGTTGGTAGCGTTGGAGGCAATTGTGAAAGGAGTTGCCCAATACCAAGCAGTAGCATATCAGTCAAGACGAAAATGATAAATGTAGCGGAAATGGCGTATTTATACGTCAAAGATCTGATTTTTTTTAACATAAATTCCTCCTAAAAGTAGAACTGTTATTTCTTTTTTTCGATTGTAGCTCGGCAGTATCGATTTGTCAATATTGAGAGCCCCCTTCGTAATGGTTCAAGGCGTCTCTCTTTCGCCGTTTTAGGCATCAAAAATTCTTATTTAGATTAACATTTTCAAACAACTCATATTTACAGTATTATGAGTCGTCGGACAAAGTGCACTTTGCGATCATATCACCAGCAAGACAAAGAATTTATTTTATAAAAAAAGGCCGTAACCTTGGTATCAAAGTTACGGTCTTTTCTGGTGCGACCGACGAGACTTGAACTCGTACGGGAGTACCACACGCCCCTCAAACGTGCGCGTCTGCCAATTCCGCCACGGTCGCATTATTCGCTGTTTGTAAGCTGTCTCGCAAACAGCGATTGCTATTATAATGTCTAATCAGCATATTGTCAATACCTATTTTTGCAAATTTAAAATATTTTTTTGCAATTTTTTATAAATCATAAAATTCCAATTCAATATGCATTTTCACGCTTTCAAACGCGGGGATTACACCAATTGTACCATTTTCTCTTTCTTTGGTTCTTCCCATAACATATGAGTTTGTCGGCTCGATACCGAGTACATATTCCCCGCTTCTCATACATCTCCACTGAGCCATTATCGGTAAAGTATCTGCGGAAAATTTCACTACAGCTCCTATGCCTACCTCAGGGTTTTCTAATTTAACACATGCAAGCCCATTTTTATTTTTAAGAGTATGAAAGAATAATGTCTCGTCCTCTCCGTCAATAGGCATTGTAAATTCTGTTTCTCTTCCCAAATATTCGGCAGCATGATCCGTAGCCGGTTTTGTTTCAATATTCTCAGGAAGCGTCATTTTAAGCTCAGGTGACAAAAAAGGAAAGCCAAAATTCATATGATAAATAATCATATATTCTTCATCTGCCGGTGTTTTGTTTGTTACCACATCGTCAATAACAATTTTAGAACCGCCGATTTTAGAAGTAATAGTTCTTTTAAGTTCTAAAGAATGACCGAAAAGCGCCGTTTCGCGAACATAACCTTTAATTGTTATATTGCCATCCTCGCAAATAGCGCTGCAATTTTCCGCCGGAATAGAATGAATTCTGCCGTGAGTAGCAAAAAACTCGCCGTTTTCAACCAAAGAACCTCCCGTATTTCTCAAACCGCATGTATAAAGCATACCTGCATTAAATGTTTGATTAAATACACTACCGCTGTTTTCGTGCACATAAGGAGAAACCATACTGCCGTTTTTGGCTATGTAACTGACATTAATTCCATTATATGACAAATTTGTCAAATCCATCGCGTTATCTATAGCAACATCATATTGAAGCTTACCACCTGTCGTTACTTGGTAAATACTTGAGCCTTTTCCTTTACCCTCTTCGGACATATATCTCTTAACACTGTATATTTGGTCTTGTGAACCCACAAGACGAAGTAAATCTTTTTGACTGTACTCTTGTATATTTTTCATATTACTCATTCTCCTCATATAGATTAACTTTATTTTTTATCAATATGATATACATATTATCATTAAAACCTGTAAAATTCAACAAAAAAACAACAACCGGGCATAGATTGCGGTCTGCTCGGTTGTCGTCTTTGGAATGGTTTATGTGTAATAGGAAAATGCTTAATTATTCTGCAATCAAGATATAACTGTAAATTTCTTGTTTGCCGTCTACTGTGTAAACTTCTGTTTTATGTTTACTTTCAATATAACTCTTTATTTCTTCTGTCTCTTCTGCTGTGGAATCAACGCCTCTGATTAAAATACATATATCGTGAGATTTCCAATCAATTTTGTCACACATAGCAAGAGTTGCCGATTTTCTTTCAGGCATAGCAGACAAAATATCTTTGCCCACAAAACCGATATAGTCACCTTTATGCACTTGCACATCTTGCATGTCGGCATCACGAACGCACTGTGAAACCTCCGCTGTCACCACATTCTCCATGCCCATGTTAAATACTGCTTCGATTTCATCAGGATTCGTAAGCTCTCCATCAGTCATCGTAAGTGCCGCATATCCATCACCAATAGTACGGCTGTTAATTATTCTCACATCGGCCTTATTATAAAGTTGCGCCGCTTGCTTTGCCGCCATAATAACATTTGAGTTGTTCGGGAAAACAAAAATCGTATCCGCATTCACTTTATCAAACGCCTTCAAAAAGTCCTCTGACGAAGGGTTCATGCTCTGTCCGCCCTCAACTATAACATCCGCACCTATCTCACGGAATGTCTGCTGAATGCCCTCTCCGCACGCTACAGCTACTACAGCATATGCTTTGCGCTCCGTATTTCCTTCTTCGGAAAGTTTGTCGCTCTCTTCTGCTGACATCGTATTATTGTGTTGCAACGTCATATTCTCTATCTTTAATTTTAGAAACTCACCATATTGCTGGCAAAAAGCAAGAACCTTATCGGGAGTTTTTGTATGAACGTGAATTTTTACGATGCTTCCCGTTTTAAAAGCTGCAATCGAATCTCCCAATGTTTGCAAAAAGTCAGTAACGACAGAAATGTCAAAATTTTCTATATCAGTCTTTGCATTTTGAAGTCTTACAAGGAGCTCTGTACAGTATCCGAACTCCAATACGCTGTTTTCATCAAATGCATCTAAGTTAAGCTCATCTGCTCCGCTTGCTTTAGGTAAAGAATTAAGCTGTGTATAATCGTAACTTGTATCCCCGTCAAGTGCACTGAACATACCCTCTACTATACAAATAAGACCTGCAGCACCGGAGTCTACAACACCTGCTTTTTTGAGCATAGGAAGAAGTTCCGGAGTTCTGTCGAGTGAGCGCTTACCTTCTTCTATGAATGAACCGAAGAATTCTTCAGGGTTATCGCTTTTACTTTTGTAAGCAAACTCGGTTGCATCACGTGCAACAGTTAATATTGTACCTTCTGTAGGTTTCATAACTGCATTATATGCATGTTTAACACCCATTCTGAAGGCTTTACTGAGTTGACGTGAATCTGCAACATCAGATTCACTTAAGCCGGCAGCTATTCCGTCAAAGAATTGTGAAAGAATAACACCTGAGTTGCCGCGAGCACTGAAGAGCATTCCGTTTGCAACGTTACGTGACACTTCAGCCAAAGAAGCACTCTCGCTCTTTAAAGCATCAACTCCGCCCATAAGCGTGAGCAACATATTATCTCCTGTATCTCCGTCAGGAATCGGAAATACATTTAAATCGTTGATTTCTCCTGCGTGATTGCGCAAATTAATTGCGGCACGCTTTAACATATTTGAATATGCAATACCATCTATCTGTTTTGACATAACAATCTCCTTATTTATTCTTTCCTACGAAGAAAAGAGCTAATGTTCCGGGGCCGGAATGTGCGCCTATTACAGGACCCGTGTAAACAGTCATATCAATTTCGCGTCCGTATTCTTCTTTAATGATGTCAGCCAAAAGCTGTGCATCTTCTGCGCAATCTCCCTGGCAAATAAAAATCGGACCTTTACTCTTATCTTGAGCAAGCTCGCCGTATTTGTCTGCAAGAGCTTTTATTGAAGCCTTTCTGCCGCGCACTTTTGTAACGGGAACGAGGTGACCTTCGTCATCTACATGAAGAACGGGCTTGATGCCGAGCATTCCGCCGATAAATGCTGCTGCCGGACTAACTCTGCCACCGCGTTTTAAATAAACCAAATCGTCAACTGTGAACCAATGACAGATGTGAGGAACCGTTTCTTTAACAAATTCTGCAAGCTCTTCTATTGTAGCTCCTTCGTTTTTCTTTTGAACTGCAAGGTACAGCAACATTCCGAAGCCTGCCGAAGCCGCAAGGCTGTCTACAGTGATTAATTTAAAATCAGGATAAGTTTCTGAAAGGGCTCTGCAAGCAAAGGCACCTGAGTTACAAGTTGTGCTGAGACCTGAAGAAAAAGCGATATAAATTACATCGTTACCCTTTTTTATTTCTTCTTCAAAGGCTTGTTTAAAAATTTCCGTATTAACTGCAGATGTCTTCGCAACACCGCCGTCTCTCATTTTCTGATAAAAGGCTTTGGGTTCAACATCGCTGTTTGCCCAAACCTTATCCTCACCCTCAAATTTAAGAGTAAGGTCAACACATTTCACATTCCATTCCTTTAATGTTGATAATTCCATGTCGCAAGCGGAATCAGTGAATATAACATAATCTTTCATCTGTGCAATCCTCCGTGTGCAATATTTTTTATACATTCATGAGTATACCAAAAAATGCAAAACAGTCACTAAACTTCATACTTCCACGAGTATACTGTTAGTAGATTGCACTGTAGAATTAACAAAAAAGCACTCTACTTATTGTAGAGTGCAAGGAATATAGGCAAAATTCAAGGCTCTATCTTTTCTTTTTATTTCCTGAAAAGCGCATACCTGACCACAAGAAAATTATTGCCTGCCCGGGCACACCGAGTGCATAAAGCAAATAAACCTTAATGCCGCACCAAAATAATGTAAAGAAAAGGGATGCAATCACAGACCACATCAAAAGCGAAATAATCAAAAAATTATGCCTTTTGTTAAACCATATGGTATTAAAAACAATACCTAAAATGAATGATATCGGCACAGCAAACACAAACGGCGAAATCGACCATATATTGTTTTTAGATACAGTATTAATAATTACAAAAGCGACTGTAGCCAATAGCCAAACGAGCAAAATACTCATCCACATTATTATTTTACAATTACGTCTTTTTCTCCTGTCGAGAAAGTTTTTTTTACGCAAACGTTCTTCTTCTTCGTGGTGTTCAGGTTTCAAAAGATAATCGACCGTAACTCTAAAAATATCTGCAATACTTTTAAGCACGGTTACATCAGGGAGTGATTCTCCCCTCTCCCATTTCGATATTGCTTTATCCGAGTAATTTAACTTTTCGGCAAGCTCTGCTTGTGTCATATTATTTTTTCGGCGCAAGTCCGTTATATTTTGAGCTACTATGAGCTTAAGTTGATCCATTTTTATCACCTTTTAAATTATCTCATACAGGCTCGCTTTTTGTCAAGACACGTGTTATAATATAGCTTGTACTTTATTTTTTAAGGAGATGTTTTAAATGAGTGAAGGATGCAATCATGATTGTTCAAATTGCAGTTCAAACTGTTCAAGCAGAAAGCCTGAATCATTTTTAGAAAAGCCACATGTTGGTTCAGATATCAAAAAAGTTATCGCTGTTGTCAGCGGCAAAGGCGGTGTCGGCAAATCTCTTGTGACATCACTTATGGCAGTTAATATGCGTCGCAGAGAATATCAGACAGCTATTTTAGACGCAGACATAACAGGCCCTTCAATTCCGAAAGCTTTCGGATTAAAAGAAAAAGCAACCGGCGATCAAGGCGGCATTTACCCTGTTATGACAAAAACAGGAATTAAAACAATGTCTCTCAATTTACTTCTTGAAGACGAGACTGATCCAGTAGTTTGGCGCGGACCTGTTATTGCAGGCACAGTTAAACAATTTTGGACAGATGTTGTTTGGGAAGATGTCGATTTTATGTTTGTGGATATGCCTCCCGGAACAGGTGATGTACCTTTGACAGTTTTTCAGTCTTTACCGATTTGCGGCATCATCATAGTTACTTCTCCTCAAGAGTTGGTTTCTATGATTGTTGAAAAAGCTGTTAAAATGGCAAATCTTATGAACATTCCTGTTCTTGGTATAGTAGAGAATATGTCTTACTATGTTTGCCCCGATTGCGGCAAAGAGCACAAAATTTACGGAGAGAGCCATATAGATGAAATCGCAGCCAAACACAATATACCAATGGTTGCAAAAATTCCGATAGACGGCAAGCTGACGGCAGCCTGCGATAAAGGCACAATCGAACTTTTCGAAAATGCTGCGCTTGACAAATTAGCTGATTACATCGAAAAATTGTAACAAATATTATGACCAGACGCGAAATTGCTGTTGATTATTTTAATAAAGGTTACAACTGTTGTCAGGCAGTACTCTTGGCTTTTCAGGACTTAACCGGTCTTAGCAGCGAAGCTTCCGCACTGCTCGCTTCTTCTTTTGGAGGCGGCATGGGCAAGCTTCGTGAGGTTTGCGGTGCAGTTTCCGGTATGTTTATGGCAATCGGAATGATTTCCGGATACTCAGATCCCAAAGACCCCGAAGCCAAAGCTGCTCATTACAAACGCATACAAGAGTTGGCATCTCAGTTCAAGGACAAAAACGGCAGCTATATTTGTCGTGAACTTCTTAGTGGCGAATTCACAGGGCGCGACCCTATTTCCGTATCGGAAATGTCTTCAGTCACCCCGCCTGCTCCTCGTACAGCGGAATATTACCAAAAAAGGCCCTGTGGTGAACTCGTTGGCGATGCCGCAGAAATTCTGTCACAATTTTTAAAGATTGAGTAAATCGAAATTTGCAACAAACTGTTAAAACTCAAAATTTCACGAACAGCCCTTAATCGGGCTGTTTTTATTTTTGCAAAAAAGCCCACGATTTAAAAACATCTGCTTTTAAGCTCAAGAGTTTTGCGTCAAATTAACCCCCCGTGCGCAAAACTCACGGCTATCAACAAAACTCATCTCACACACACACATTTCGTTTTGCGTCAAACTTGTGACCTGTGCGCAAAACTCTCAGCTACTATTAAAACCCACATGCCTCACACATTTATTTTTGCGCAAAACTTATCTTGTGTGCGCAAAACCAGAAAAACGATTCTCACAACTATTATGTTTTGCGTCAAACTTGTAACCTGTGCGCAAAACTCTCAGATGAAGAATAGATGAATAACAGCTGAACAATAGCTGAATATTTTTATGGCATTTTTTTCTGCAGTATGATATAATTCTGTCAATTCTGTTTGTCAAAACAGACACATTTAAGCAGAAGGAATGTTCAAAATGAAAAATCGACTTATTTTTTTCGTTATCATATTTATTGTTTTATTTTGCGCCTCATGTGGTAGTGTGCAAAATTCAAATGGGACAATTACGCCTCCGACATTTCCGGCGGCAACAACTTCTCCCGAAAATAATCTGCAGAGTCCGTCTGAAATCCCCAGTTCAACGCCCACTCCAGTTCCTGTTCCTACTCCCGAGCCGGGTATGCCGGAAATTTTACGGTTTTACATTGCGGAAAATGGCACACGCACTTTGGTAAACAGTTTTTCTTCTGAATGGGTTGCGGGAAAAGACATCGATTGTTTTGAAGCAATTACTTCAACCGAAGAGGTTCTCAACGGCAAATTTGCAGATATATGGACACACGCTTGGAACTCTTACACAAATACAGCAAATGTAAAAATTGCATACAGTGTTGAAATTTTCTTAAAAAACGGCAACAATATTTTTTATGATGTAAAATCGCCGGCTGATGCACAGCAAAACAGAGACTATATTGAAGTTTATTTATATGACGATATTCATGTCAACGGTTGGTACAGCCATCTTGAAGAAAACAGTATGAAAGACGAAACAATAATGACCTCAATAAAACTTACAGCGACAAAAAAACAAGCCGAAATCGAAAAAATCCGTCTTACTGCATATTTATATACACCCGATATGCCCGAAAGAATCATTGCTAACCATACAATTGATGTTATTAATGAATCGGCATTAAGATAAGGAGAATAACTATTATGAAATACAGTAATAAAAAGATTATTATATTAGAAAAAAACTCAGTAACACCCTCAGGAGATATTAATTTAGAATCACTTGAAAAACTCGGTAATGTGACAGTCTTTGATAATGTTCCGGATGGCAATTTAGAAGATATAGTAAAAGATGCCGAGGCAGTTATTTGCAGCAAAGCTAAATTTACCGCTGATGTTCTCAGCAAATGCCCCAATCTCAAATATATCGGTTTATGGGCAACGGGATATGATAACATCGATGTCTCCGCAGCAGCTGAAAAAGGCATAACAGTCAGCAATGTTCCGGGGTATTCTACTGATTCTGTAGCACAGCATACTTTTGCTATGATTCTTAATTTAGCGTCAAATTCTGTAAAATATGACAAATCCGTACATGACGGCGATTGGAAAAAATCTCAAATTTTCACATATTTAGATTTCCCTATTATGGAAATTTCAGGAAAAAAGTTAGGCATACTGGGATATGGTGCCATCGGTAAAGCAGTGGCAAGAATCGGTGTGGCATTCGGTATGCAGCCTATCATTCACACACGCACAAAGCCGTCGGATTGCCCCTACCCTGTTGTGTCTTTTGATGAGCTTTTGGCCGAGTCGGATTTTCTTACTTTACACTGTCCGCTCACAGATAAAACAAGAAAAATTATCAACAAAGACTCTTTATCCAAGATGAAAAATTCCGCTTTTATTATAAATACATCAAGAGGCGGTACTATAGATGAGACTGCTCTCGCTGAAGCTTTGCATAACGGCATAATTGCGGGTGCAGGTATAGATGTACTTGACGGCGAGCCGATGCGAGCCGATCACCCATTTTTTGACGCTCCGAATTGTATAATCACACCTCATATCGCTTGGGCATCCATAGAAGCTCGTCAAAGGTTGGTTAACATAGTTTTTGACAATTTAAAAGGATATCTTGATGGCAAACCCTTAAATAATGTTGCTAAAAAAAATTGACAATTCTGTTAATAATTAGGAGACATTACAATGACAACGAATCTTTACCGCCCCGAATTAAGAGGCACAATAAAAGCAATACCTTCTAAATCACATGTACACAGACTTCTCATTGCAGCTGCTTTGTATGGCAAATATACTAAAATCATTTGCGACGGTAAATTTTCCGACGACATAAATGCAACAATAAGATGTTTGCAAGCGTTGGGCGCAAAAATCACAACCGGCGAAGGAGTAATTTCCGTACACGGCATATCAGAGCCACAAGAAGACGCCGAAATGTTTTGCGCAGAAAGCGGCTCAACATTGCGATTTATGTTGCCTGTTGTATGTGCATTGGGTGTTAACGCAAAATTCCACCCCGAAGGCAGACTTCCGCAAAGACCCCTGTCGCCTCTTCGCGAAGAGTTAATCAAACACGGATGTATTTTGGATGAAGTCGGCACTTTGCCATATAAAACATACGGAAAGCTTCGCGGCGGTAAATTCGAGATCGCAGGCAATATTTCTTCTCAATATATAACAGGTTTGCTCTTAGCACTTCCGTTACTTGACTCAAAAAGCGAAATTCACATTATCGGAAAATTAGAGTCTCGCCCTTATGTTGATATGACATTAGAAGTTCTTTCACACTTCGGTGTTGATGTTGTAGTTGAAGGCGATTCTCTTATTACAATCGACGGCTCGCACAAAAATCGTCTTTTTGACGAAAATCTCACTTTCTACGCTGACGGAGATTGGTCAAACGCTGCATTTTGGCTTGTTGCCGGAGCAATCGGAAATAATAAAATTCGTATGACAGGGCTTCGCGAGGATTCCAAGCAAGGAGATAAAGCTGTTATTGATATACTCAAACGATTTGGCGCGAAGATAGAAATAGAAGCCGCGAGCGAATGCGAGCGGCGCGCCGCCGGCGACAGTGATGTTGCGGGCAGCGTTTTGCGCAACATCACTGTTGACGGCGCAAAACTGCGCGGCATCGAAATAGATGCCGCGGATATACCGGATTTGGTTCCCATTTTATCATTAGCGGCTACTTGTGCCGAAGGTACGACGAGGATATACAATGCGCAACGCTTGAGATTAAAAGAAAGTGACAGACTCGCAACCGTTTGCGAGTTGCTTAGCGCTTTAGGTGCAGATATCACAATTACAGAGGATGGTTTGATTATTAAAGGGAAAAGCAACGGCGATGCGGACATATTCCGTCTCAAAGGAGGTAATGTCAGCAGTCACAACGACCACAGAATAGCTATGACAGCTGCAATTGCCGCGACTGTTTGCTCAGATGAGCTCACAGTGATGGATTCGCAGGCAGTAAATAAATCTTATCCTCTTTTTTGGCAGGATTATGATATGTTAAATATAAACAAGGAGTGATTTTTTATGGCTTCTGTATTTGGAAAAAATGTCAAAATTTCCATATTTGGGCAATCTCATTCTGAGGCAATCGGTGTAACAATTGACGGTTTACCCGCCGGTTTTAAAATTGATATGGATGAGTTGTTATCTTTTTTAGCTCGTCGCGCACCCGGCAATTCTCAATTTGCCACGCCGCGAAAAGAGGCTGATGCGCCGGAGTTTTTGTGCGGTTTGGTAAATGGTGTTACTTGCGGTGCACCGTTGACGGCTATTATTCGCAACACTAATACACGCCCGGGTGACTACGGAAATTTAGCTGATGCTCCGCGTCCGGGACATGCTGATTATACTGCAAATGTTAAATATAAAGGTTTTCAAGATCCCACCGGAGGTGGACATTTTTCAGGCAGACTTACAGCTCCTCTTTGTATCGCCGGCGGTATTATTCTTCAGATTTTAAAGGCGCGCGGCATATATATAGGCGCGCACATTTCCAAAATAGGTACTGTCTGCGATGCTTCCTACGACCCTTGTAATGTATCTGTTCAAGATTTACAAGCTTCTTTGGGTAAAGAGTTGCCTGTTATCAATCCCGAGGCTGAAGCTGCTATGTCAGATTTGATTTTGGAACAAAAATCTGTTGGAAACTCCATAGGTGGCGCTATCGAATGTGCTATCATCGGTATGCCGGTTGGCATTGGCAATCCGATATTTGACGGAGTTGAAAACAGACTTTCACAATGTGTTTTTGGAATTCCTGCCATTAAAGGTATTGAATTCGGCAGTGGTTTTGGTGTAACAGAAATGACGGGTTCACAAAACAACGATGGATATTACATTTGTGAAGATGGCAGTGTTAAAACTTATACTAATAATCACGGCGGTATTCTCGGTGGTATTTCCTCCGGAATGCCGATAATTTTCCGTGTTGCGGTAAAACCAACACCGTCTATAGCAACAGAGCAAGACAGCGTGCACCTTTCCGTAAAAGAGAATACAAAACTTTCTGTAAAGGGCCGCCACGACCCGTGTATTTTACCCAGAGCCGTACCTTGTGTAGAGGCCGCAGCTGCTATAGCAATTTTTGATTTATTGTGTGAAGACATTTAATTTAGATTAATTTAGGATGTGATTTTTTATGAATAACAATTTACAAGATTTAAGAGAACGTATCGACGCCGTCGACAATGATATAATCCGTTTATTTCAAGAGCGTATGAAAATTGCTTCGTCAATCGGCGAGTACAAAAAGGCTAACAAGTTGCCTGTTTTGGATGTAATGCGTGAACGTGAAAAATTAAGCGATTTAATACAAAAATCCGAGGATGATTTTAAGTCTTATACAAGTGTGCTTTATTCTCTTTTATTTGAGCTCAGTCGCTCATATCAGGACAGAATTCTTTATCCTACTTCAGATTTAAAAAGCAAGATTTCTCAGGCCATAGATAATACGAGCAAGCTCTTCCCTCCTTGCGCAACAGTGGCTTGTCAAGGCGTTGAAGGGGCGTACTCACAGCATGCTTGTGAGAAACTTTTCCAAATACCCAGGATAATGTATTTTAATAACTTTGCAAGTATTTTTGCATCAATTGATAAAGGTTTATGTGACTACGGCGTACTCCCTATCGAAAACAGTACATCGGGTTCTGTTAAGCAAATTTACGATTTGATGATGTATTATAATTTCAACATTGTTCGCAGCGTGCGCGTTAAAGTTGACCACAACCTTTTGGCAAAAAAAGGTACTGATATACGAAAAGTTCGTGAAATATTCTCTCACGAACATGCCTTGGCTCAATGTACTAATTATATAAATTCACTTGGCAATGTTAAAGTTACAGTCGTTGAAAATACTGCAGTTGCAGCTAAAATGGTTGCCGAGTCTGACCGTGACGATGTAGCTGCTATTTCATCTCGTTCATGTGCTCCGTTGTACGGACTTGATTGTTTGGCTTCTTCTGTGCAAGACAAAGGCAATAATTATACTCGTTTTATTTGTATTTCTAAAAATCTTGAGATTTATCCCGGTGCAGACAGGACTAGTCTTATGATGATTATATCTCACAAACCGGGTTCTCTTTACAGAGTGCTTGCCCGTTTTTACGCTTTGGGCATAAACTTGGTAAAATTGGAAAGCCGACCCATTCCCGATCGCGATTTTGAGTTCATGTTTTATTTTGATCTTGACACACCTGTTTACTCAGATGAATTCATTCAGCTCATTTGCGAATTAGATAGTTTATGTGAAGAATTCCGTTATCTCGGCAGCTATTCTGAGATGATTTAACAAATTACTTTTGATTTTTCGAGGTTTACATTATGAAATTATGCGGTTTTGGCAATTTTAAAAGCGGACTTTTAGGCGAAAAGCTTGGGCACAGCTTTTCGCCGCAAATTCACGGTTATTTTTCTGATTACAACTATACTTTATTTGAAAAATCACCTGATTTGGCTGAAGAATTTCTTCGCTCAGGCGACTTTGATGGTATCAATGTTACAATTCCTTATAAAAAACTTGCATTTTCTGTTTGCGATAAAGTTTCTGATACCGCTGCCAAAATCGGCAGTGTGAACACAGTCGTTCGCCGAAACGGAAAGCTTTATGGTTATAACACTGATTATTTCGGTTTTACTTATTTGGTAAAAAAAGCCAATTTTAATGTTTCTGAAAGAAAAACGCTTGTTTTAGGCAGTGGAGGCAGTTCTGTAATGGCATGCACTGCATTGCGTGATTTAGGCTGTCCTGAAGTTGTCGTAATTTCTCGTAGCGGAGACGATAACTACCATAATGTTTACGAGCGTCACAGTGACGCAAGTTTTATCGTTAACACAACTCCTTTAGGAATGTTTCCTAAAAATGGCACTTCTGCTGTTGAACTTGAAAAATTTTCATCTTGCAAAGGTGTTATCGATATTATTTTCAATCCGGCAAAAACAAAACTTTTGTTAGATGCAGAAAGGTTAGGCATACCTTTTATTAACGGCTTGCCTATGCTTGTTGCTCAAGCAAAGCAAGCGTGTGAAATTTTCACAGAAACAATCACAACAGATGGCCTTGAAAGCACAAAGAGTTTTGCGTCAATCGATAGTATAACGGCGCAAATCGAAATGCAAACCAAAAACATTGTACTCATCGGCATGCCCGGCTGCGGAAAAAGCACCATAGGTGCTCTTCTTGCCACAAAACTTTCTCGCGAATTTGTTGATATCGACTTTGAAATCGAAAAAAGAATTCAAATGAGTATTTGCGACTTCTTCGCCCAAAAAGGTGAACCGGCTTTCCGTAAAATAGAAAGTGAAGTTCTTGATGAATTTGCGCGCAAAAGCGGCCTCGTAATAGCCACGGGCGGAGGTGTTATCAAGAACCCAGAAAATCGTCCTCTTATGAGTCAAAATGGTATTGTTGTCATGTTAAAACGTCCTTTAAACGAACTAGCCACTGACGGGCGTCCTATTTCTCTGTCTTGCAGCCTCGAAAAGCTTGAGCAAGAGCGTCTTCCTATTTACAATGCTTGGAAAGACTTCGATGTGGCATGTGATATTCCCGATTTAACCGCAGAAAGAATTATTAATCGATTAAAAATTTAGTTTTTTTCTTTCCCTTATTCTTTCAGCTTCATATTTTGCTTTAGTAGCCAAACCGCCACGAATGTGGCGTTCGGCCTTATTTTCGTCGAGTATTTTTCTCACATCATCAGCCAAAGATTGACTAAGTTGCGGTAACCGCTCAACTAAATCTTTATGTACCGTGGATTTACTGACTTCGAATTTTTTTGCTGCTGCTCTTACCGTACAATTTGTATCTAAAATATATTTTGCAATTTCAAAAACGCGGTTTTCTATATAATCTCTGATTACCAACATTAATAAAACCCCTTATTGGTTTAACTTTCATTTAAACTCTATGTCGTACATGCTCAAAATATGCCTTTTGACAACCGCTGAGTTTTGCGCCAATTGCCATCTTCGTGCGCAAAACGAAACATGCCACAAAAAGCCAAAACTTCTTTTCCCCCACTTCTCAAATTTTATTGATTGAGTTTTGCGCCTTACACATTAGTTTTGCGCAAAACTAGTAAGCTTTAAAATAGTACTACTCTTGCTTTTGGTTTACTTTCATAGTAAAATAACTGCGATTTAAGGAGGCGCCGGCATTGACTTTTTCTTTTATAAAAAAAACATTTGTAGTTATTTTTAGTTTCACACTTCTTTTTGTATATTCTGCTTGTGACAAAACTTTTTCTGATAGCGGAAAGACTTCCGTGGTTACAACTAATTTTCCGGCATATGATTTTGCCTCGCATGTTTGCAAGGATGCAGCAGAAGTCACAATGTTGTTGCCTGCCGGAGCAGAAAGTCACTCATACGAACCAACAGCGCAAGACATTATTAAGATACAAAATTGCGATCTTTTCATTTACACCGGTGGAGAATCAGACGTTTGGGTAGATAAAATTTTAAATTCATTGGACAGCAAAGTGCGTACACTCAAAATGACAGAATGTGTATCATTACTTCCGGTCGGAAATTCATACGCACACTTTGATGAACACGCACATGATGAATTCGACGAACATGTTTGGACTTCCCCGGTCAATGCCATTCAGATTATTACTAAAATCAAAGATAAACTTACTGATTTCGATCTAGAAAACGCAAATTTTTATGAAAATAACGCAAATGAATATATTAAAGAAATAACTACTTTAGATAGTAATTTCCGTGATTTTTTCGATACTGTCAAGAATAAAACAATGGTTTTCGGAGACAGATTTCCATTAGTATATTTTGCAAATGAATATGATATAAGGTATTATGCAGCATTTCCCGGTTGCGCCGATCATTCCGAACCGGGAGCAACAACAATCGCAAACTTAATACAAAAAATAGACAGTGAAAAAATTTCCACTGTCTACTACATTGAATTTTCAAATCATAATATTGCCGATACTTTAGCTGAAGCCACAGGCGCTTCTACCGCTCTTTTTCATACTTGTCACAATGTTTCAAAGGATCAAATTTCAAAAGGCGTGACTTATGTTTCTCTTATGAGAGATAATTTAGAAACATTAAAAAACTCTATGAAATAATGATTTATTGATTTGTCTGCTTGTCCCAAATATCCCTTTTAACTGCGCCAAATATGTTTGAACGCAAAAATTTATTATCTTTTTCTAAAGTACGTATAAGTTCCTTTATTTCCGCTCGGCTTCCTGCTCTGTCCATTGGACAAGGATTATGTACAACAGGTACATTCGCAGCTTTTGCAAATTGACGCACATCACTTTCCTCTACATACAAAAAAGGGCGAATAACCCTTACTTGTGCACGTTCAAGCCAAGTATCAGGCGCAAAGCAATAGAAACGGCCTTCGTAAAATAATGATAATAAAGAAGTTTCTATAACATCATCTTTATGATGACCTAACGCAACAACATTGCAACCCAAACGTCCGGCATGATCATTCAACGCTCCGCGCCTTAAATTGGCGCAAAGAGCACAAGGGTTTTGCTCTTTGCGGATATTAAAAACAATTTCTGCTATATCAGATTCGATAACTTTATAAGGCACCTCAAGAGCCTCACAATAAGCCGCAACTTCTGAAAAATCCATTCCTTCAAATCCAAGCGAAACAGTCACAGCTTGAAGCTCAAAGCTTTTCGGATAAAATCGTCGAAGATTCGCTAATGAAGTAAGCAAAGCAAGACTGTCTTTGCCCCCTGATACGCCAACGCAAACACGATCCCCTTCTTTAATTAAATCATAATCTTGTACAGCCTTACGCGTCAAGCTTAACAATCTTCTTAATTTATCTTTACCTATTTTATCAAATTCGACCATAAAATTTACCGACCTTTATTATCAGAAGCTCCAAGTACTGAACCATCTGAGATTATTTATATACTCTCTTGAAACCTCACGAGCTGTCAATACCGGATAGAAGATAACAAACAGCACAAAAACAAGAGCCAAATAAATCCACATAACTTTTTTACTTATAATACCATCTTCTACAAGATTTTTAATAACATATACTATCATAAATATTATAAACGGTACTGCTGTAAAGTAATGGTATATAAAGCAAACTCTTGTTACGAGTACCCATGGTAAGAATTGTACAGCAAAACCAACGAAAGCCATCATCATACCTTTATCTCGTTTTTTCCATGCATAAAATCCTGCCGGGAAAATACAAGCAAGACCTGTCCACCAAACGAGCGGATTTCCCAAAGAAACAATCGAGGTTGCCATTCCTGCCGGCAAATTAGCGGCAGAACCTGAATAATAATAAATAGGTCTTCCCATAATAGGCCAAGTATACCATGGTGAACCGTAAGGATGATCCGAAGTAAGCTCTGAGTGATAATTAAACATATATTCCTGATTATCTACTACTATATCAAACAAACTCTTATCAGAAGACGCCATATATGGCACATATGACAAAGTATAAATAATTAATGGTATAGCAATAAAGAATATTACACAAGCGCAACATGTAGGGAGCATGTTTTCAACAAACCATGTTGCCTTTGTATGCTTAATAACTCTGCCCTGCAAAACATCATTAAACTCAAGATACTTTGCCATAAAGAACAAGAAAGCAAGACCAACGCCCGTATAAATACATACCCACTTTGTAGCCGCACCAAGGCCAAACATTATTCCGCACAAAAGAAGCGGCACCAAAGATTTCAAGAAGCTCTTCTTTTCATATGATTTTTGGGTAAAATAATCATACATGAAATAATACATGCAAATTATGAAAAATGCTGAATACGAATCAATTGTGGCAAGCCTTGTTTGTGCCAAACGCATAAAGTCAAACATCATCAAGAACGCAGCTGCAAAAGCATATGTTCTCTTTTTAAACAACTTCAAACCGAGCAAATACATCATCGGCACAAGCGCCACACCAAAAAGTGTACCCATAAATCTCCAACCAAAAGGATTCATTCCGAATATTTGGATACCCAAAGCCATAATATTCTTACCCATAGGCGGATGTGTTATTTCATATATATTGTCTCCGTTTATGCTTTCATATGCAGTACGCGGGAAATAGATCTCATCAAAGTAAGTAGAGCTTCTATACGAGCTATATGGTTCAACATACTTTTGTTCATCAAAAAGCATTCCGGGATTACTATCCTTATTAAGCTCTTTGTTGTACGAAACATCTACCACTTTGAGGTTTACTCTATCATATCCATTAGCATCATTTTTGCTGAAAAATCCAATTTCATTAATTGCCAGACCCGGTGCATCTGCGATAATTTTGACTCTTTTGGTTTTAAAAGTCTTATCCGTAAATTCCCACTCGAAGAAAGTTCCTTTTTTGAGTGATTGAAGCGTAACATAATCACCTGTACCATCACCGTTTTCATAATACATAGTATATGAACCTTTTGTGGGTCTGTTATTCAAACAGGCAATTCTTGAAACTTCTGTTTCTTTATCAAACTCGACAACTACATACTCACCCACTTCATGTGCCTTCCAGAAATTCTCAGGTCCATATGCATTACCTAAATCCCAAAAAGACATAACCGAACACAAAATTACCATCACAAGTAAAACTATCAAATCTTTCTTGCCGAGGCGTGGATTTGTCTGTGAAAGCGGATTTGAATTTTCTGCATTTTCTTTATCAGCCTTTGTACATACAAAAAACACAAAAAGTATTGTACCCAATGCAAGAATAACAAAAATTGCTTTCATCCACCATACTGCGCTTGTATCCACTTTTCCCTTAGCTTCAAAAACACTCTCACCCTCCGGAATACTGTTAACCTTTTCTACTTTTACATTATCAATATAAACAACACCCGAAGATTCAGCACTATAACCACCTATGCCGATTGTAAGTTCCACTGATTCTTGCCTTTTTTCCGTCTTAAAATAAGCTGTAATTGTCTGCCAAGAATCAACCGAACCATACAAACCACCTGTTCTTTGCGAGCCCTCTTTTGTTGATATATTAAGACCGGCACCTCGTTCTCCTTCAACTGGATCTATGTTCTGGTACAATGCATCAAACTGAACTTTATATTTTGAACTTCCCTCCACGGAAATTTCTTGGTAAATTCTTGCATCATTACCTCCTACAGTTTCAATTTTCAAACATTGTCCATCAAAACCCATATCAACCAGTGAAAACTTAGTGCGAGAAGAATCATTTTCATAGTCTTTGTGATAATCATACTGCTTCCAACCATTGATTGAAGTACCACTACCCTTCTCAAAACCAGAGTTAGAAATCAAGCCCTCACTTGATGAGCAAGCTGTCAAAGACAACACTAATATTAAAATTATCAAAAAAACTGTACATATTTTACTCTTTATTTTCATCTTCATCACCAATTTCTTTCCAAATTTTCATGCCGAAAGTTCTATCTTTATTAAACGTCATTATACAAGAAATTACTACAAGTGCAACTGCGCAAAGCACATTAACAATTGCCATTGCGGTTCTTTGCGTGTTAAGCGGCGGCCAATAATAATACGCAGCAGTAGCACGATCGGTATTAATTAGTTCAGAGCCTATTGACAGTCCGGTCATCACTTCAAGTACCGTATAGAAATTTGATACCGAGAGCAACGCATAAATGCCCAGCATAACTTTATTATTAGAATATATCACCGCTATTAGTATCAATATTACCGCAGGATAAAAATACCTTTCATGCATTCGAGGAGCAAATTGTGTCACTGCATAAATACACATTCCTGCAAGCAAATAAATATTAAGTTTGTTTTTCTTTCCAATCAAATATAAGAAACCTGTCAAAAGACAGATCAAAACAACAGCAATCATTCCCCAAGCAAAGTAGGATAATCCCATAACAACTTTACTGTCATTAACCCAGTTCAATCCCAATAAATATGGGAAGTTAAATGAATTTACAGTAGCATAAGTGTAACCTCCCGCTGTATTAACATACAAGCCGAATATCCAACTAAACAAATTGCCTTCCATTTTTATGCCGAAAGGCAATACTATAAGAATTGCTGTAACCAAGAATGCAGCTATACTGTATACAAATCTAAGTAATCTTTTTGCAAGAGATATTTCTTTCTTGTATATCAACTGTCTTAAAAGAGCGTACCCCAATATCGGCACAAAGAAAATACCTTGCGGTTTCAAAGTAATTGCAAATGCTATCGCAATTGCTGATATTTCATACTTTTCTTTTTCAATATAATATGCACTGAGCAAGATTGCCAAAGCCAATATCGAGTCAACTTGTCCCCAACAAGCAGAATCAAGAAGAACTACAGGGTTAAAAAGCCAAATTGCAACAACAAACATCGTCCAATTTTTACTCATACGCTTATGAGCAATCTTGTAAACTATATATGCAATAGCGCAATCTGCAACCATTGACGGCATTTTAAGAAGCATATCGTATGCCATTGATCCTGTAATACCTAAAAATTTACCAACCAATCCCATAAAATACAAATAATACATAAACAACGGAGGATAGTCCAAGTTTATCTGTTCTGCATACGAATAGAAATTAAGTATACCTTTATCAGCCGCCGTATTTGCCCAATATTGGAAAAGATTTACATCTATATCACACTGTGGCATTGCAACTGACATTACTACTCTTAAAGAGAATGCAACTATTATCAAATTTAAAACGGAGAAATGTACATTCAACCCTCTTTGTTCAACATTTCGGTTTTCTCTAATGCATGCATATCTGTACGCCACAATCAGATACGCAAAAAGCACACCAAGCATTATTGTAGCAGTCAACATAGTATCCGAATGTCTTGGATGTGCGACAATTCCAGAAGATGATCCGCCGTTAAGAGTCTCTTCCATAGACGAACACGAAGCACCTGCCGGCAATTCGCTCAACTGTTCAAGCTTAAAATCATCAAAATAAACAGTACCCGTATTAGTAGCACTATAAAATCCAAGTCTCAAGCAAACTGTAAACGATGTTTGGTTTTTGGCAGTTTTACCATAATACTCTATATAAGTCCAATCTGTATCACCTTTAAAATCCGCAGAATGTTCAAATGTATTTAACACGGAAACATTGGCACCTACTGCGGTATCTCCAAGTCCGACACCAACTGTTTTTACCCATGCACTCATTCTATAATATGTGTTTTCCAACGCTTTATTATAAGTATAACTAAAACGAGCATCATCATCTTCTCCCGGAACAGATATTGTTATGCATCCGCTATCATCCATACCGCCCTTTTCAAGATATTTAAACTCCGCCTTATTTTGACCATAACTGTCTGTTTTTAATCCGAAATATTTACTTTGCGGGTCATTAAAATTCATTTCAACTATATTAATGTATTCAGCTTTTTTGTCATCAAACTTAACAAAAAGAATGACAGCAACAGCAATCGCCAACACAATACATATAGAGATGTAAAAAATACTTCTTTTATTCATGTTCTTGACAACCTTTCCACGTGCGCTCCTTGCTCTATTTCAATACTATCTCTGTATAAAACCTCATGAATAGTGCAACCTTTTCGTATAATTGCGCTATCACAATACAATCTGTCTATGTTACAATATTCTATATCTGCTTCAAAGCAATCAACAAAATCACAAGCCAATAAGTATTCGGTTTCAAATTTACCTTCTTTTGCATTTTCGTTTAATTTTACATTAAACTTATCTGTACGTATTTCCTGAATTCTCGACATTTTATTACTTGAAATTTTTAAGTTTTCAGAAATTACAACACCGGAATTATTAAGAACTCCATTAACTGTACATTGCGGCGCCCGAAGCTTCGCACTTCCTTTTACAAGCGAACCCTCACGTATCAGAAGCGCCGCAGTTCTAAGCGTATCTCTGAATTTCAAAGCACCATTGACAATTATCGTTTCTGAATTAATTTTACCATAAACAGCTAATGCACCGAGTACTCGTATTGATATTGTAAGTAATGAGTTTTTGCATACGCATCTGTTTTTTACTGTAAATTTATCACATGTGACATAAGATTCAAAGCACGCTTCACCGGAAACATCTACAAGATCAGCTTCAATTTCAGAACGGAACTCTGCAATGCCTTTTATACTTAAATTGTGGCAATTTACTGCGTCGCAAACAACTTGCTGATTTTCAATTACAACACCATCAAACTCTTTTCTCATAATTAAAACATCAACGCCTCAAATTGATTTAATTTTTCTTCAAAAACATCAAATGCTGCATCAATAGGCTCTGTAGTAGACAAATCAACACCTGCTTTTTTGAGTATTTCCAATGGATAATCAGAGCCACCACTCTTTAAGAATTCAAGATAAGACGCAATTTTCCCCCTATCTCCACTTAAAATACCTGCCGCAAGATGTGTTGCCGACGAAAATCCCGTCGCATATTTATAGACATAGAATGACGTATAAAAATGCGGTATTCGAGCCCATTCCATAGCAATTTCTTCGTCAATTTTTACAACTTTCTTAAAATACCTATGTTGCAGTCCCATATACAACTCTGATAAAGATTCTGCCGTGAGTACATCACCTGTCTCATACATTTTATGAGCATCTTTTTCAAATTCAGCAAACATAGTTTGTCTGTAAACAGTTGCTCGGAATTCTTCAAGATAATGATTTAACAAAAATGCTTTTTCTGTATTGTCTTTGCTTTTTTTGAGCATATATTCCATAAGTAAATTTTCATTTACAGTAGATGCAACTTCAGCAACAAAAATTTTATAATTTGCATACTGAATAGGCTGTGATGCATTACTATAATACGAATGCAGCGCATGTCCCAATTCATGTGCTAAAGTAAATACATCATTAATTGTTCCTTGCCAATTAAGCAATACATACGGATGGCAATCATAGCATCCCCAAGAATAAGCCCCAACACGTTTACCTTGATTTTCACAAACATCAATCCAACCTTCAGAAAAAGCCTTTTTTAACACTTTTCCATAATCTTTGCCTAAAGGTTTCAAAGCTTCTATTACTATAGTCCTTGCCTCTTCAAACGTGTATGTTTTTTCAGGGACATCAACCAAAGATACATACAAATCGTACATATGAACTTTTCTGAGTCCCAGAACTTTTTGCCTAATTTTTAAATATTTAGTTAGAAGAGCTATATGCCCGTGAACAGATTTTAATAAACCGTTATATACCTTTGAAGGTATATTGTCATGATACAAAGAAGCAAGAAAGCTCGATCTAAATTTGCGTGCTTTAGAATAAAATGCATCTGATTTAACATTACCGGCATATGCCGCTGCTAAAGTATTCTTGTGGTTTGCGTATGTCTCATACATAGATTTAAACGCTCTTCTTCTTACTTTTCTGTCTTTCGACTCTAAAAATTTAATATACCTACCTATTGTGAGATCCGATTTTTCTCCGTTTTCATTTACAACAGGCTGAAATTGTATATCTGCATTATTAAACATAGTAAAAACATCTTGACCTACTGATGTAGCTTCTCCGGACATAGCAAGCAGCTTTTCTTCTGACAGACTGAGAATATGTGATTTTTTTCTCATTATTTCGTCTATCAAAAATTCATACTCTTTAAGCTTGGTCATTCTTTTTTTCATCGAATCCAATCTTCCCGGCTTTAATCTCAACAATTCAGGTTCAAAAAAAGCAGTTTTCTCTGAATATTTCGTCAACAAATAATCCGCTTTACCTGCTATTTCTTGCGATTTTGCGTTTGTGTTATCCTCGTCTCTTTTCATATAAGCATACACATATAACTTTGTTATTTCTCCGCCAAGTTCATTCAAAGCTTTTAAACAATCAAATAACGACTGTCCGGATTTTGTGAATTTCTTTGAAAATTTAGATATTTCGGAAATTTTTATTTCAGCCGCATCTGCTGCTTTCTGCCATGCTTCTGCATTTTCAAAAAGATCCTCTAACTTCCATTTATATTTAGCGTCTATTTCGTCTCTTTTCTTTATCTCTTTCATGATAAATCTGTCCTCACCATTTATTATTTTTCATTTTTCAATTTCTTAAATGCACTATTTACTGTGTGTTTCAACAAAACAGACGTAGTTACTGCGCCCACACCACCTGGCACCGGTGTAATTTCCGAAGCATACTCAGCAGCCACTTCAAAATCTATATCTCCACACATTTTGCCATCAATAAAATTAATACCGACATCTATCAACACTTGTCCAACTGAAAGGTGCTCTTTACCAATCATCTTTGCCTTACCTGCTGCCGCAATTATTATATCTGCTTCACGACATTCATCCGGCAGATTTTTTGTTCTCGTATGACAGACTGTTACTGTGGCATTTCTTTGTATAAGCATAACCGCCAATGGCAATCCGACAACAGCACTTCTTCCCACAACCGCAATTTTTTTGCCTGTAAGATCAATATTGTAAAAATCAAGAACTTCAATCACTGCCGTTGGTGTACACGGCGCATATGCTTGTATTTTACCTGCTTTAGAGGCAATCAAACTACCAAGTCCTGCATAAGACATACCATCTACATCTTTCTCCATAGAAATAATCTGTTTGATTTTTTCTTCATTCATATGTGCCGGCAATGGTCGGAACATTAAAATACCATGTATAGTATCATCATTATTTATTTTTTTTACTATATCTTCCAATTCTTCTTGGGTTGTATCTTCCGGTAAAATAAATTTCTTGATTTCGGCGCCTGCAGTCGCGAACCTTTTCTCCGCACCTTTTTCATACGACTCATCGTCCGCTCTGGCTCCAATTCGAATAATTGCTAATGTAGGTACTATACCCTCTTTCTTCAAAAAAGCAATTTTTTCTTTACTTTCTTCAGTAATTGCCGCCGCCACCGGGGCACCTCTCAATTCTCTCATTTATAGCCTCCTACAGATCATTTATTTCTTAAATATTTTTCAACAGCGCTATAAACCGCATCACATCTCGGAATATAGTCTTCGCATATTTTTTGTGTTTTTGTATCTGCGTTTTGCGCAAACTCTCTATCTTTAATCAACCTTGTGTTAATATATACATTAAGCGCACCGCCTTGTATAGTTGCCTTGCATGCTGTCGCAGCCACACCAACATCACTCAGTGCAATTTTAGAGCCTTTTATGGTTAATTCTTCCAAAATAGGTACTATACGACATGCTTCGCAAACAATTTCCATCGGTGCACTGCACGCAAGTTTCAAGGCAGCTCCTAAAATCTCATCTCTATTCGGGTCATCTTTCGGAATGCCATATGCCTTCGAAAGCGGTTCAAAAACCTCTGCATCCTTTTCTATAAGTTTTTGCATATTTTTAATTATTTGCGCTGTATCTGATAAAATTCTTTCTATATCTTCTTGAAATTCTGCATATTTCTTTTTCCCTGTTGTAAGTGATGCAACCATCGAACACAACGCCGCACTTAAACCGCCTATAAGCGCAGATGCACCACCGCCACCGGGAATCGGAGCATCTCCACTCAGCTTTTCCAAAAACTCATTTATTGTCAAATCGTTCATTTTTGTCTCCTATTTTTGATTTTTTTATTTCAGGCACAATTTTATCACATATAACACAAATTCTCAACAATAAACCTCTGTTTTTTCAAAAAAAGTTTATTAATAAGGTGTCACAAATTGGCCTGCCGCAACTATGTATCCGACATACAAATTCTGAAAAATCTCCATTAACTTTTTATACTCCAAATGTGTCTGTACTTGTCCTCCTTCGTCCGGATAATCGGTCATGTCTACAAAGACCAAAGGAATCCCTTTTTCCTTTGACAACTTACGTTTTTCAATCAACTTTTTATCGTATTTTTCTTCTCCTCTTTTGCCGGTTATTTCTACAAAAATCTGCTTCAACTCATAGCTGTCTTTCACTTCGGAAATCCCCCGCAAACTTCCGGCAGTGCAGTTAATTTCCGTAGGCAAAACATCAATATTCCTTGAACATATCAATGCAAAGTCAGCACGCCAATTTGTTCCCGGATAAAATGGTTCAAAAATGCAACTCACCCCGGCATCAGCCATACATCCTGCTGCAATCATTTCATTTTTTGATCTAAATTGACGTCCATTTTCGTCAATAATTTTATTTTGATATGTATTTTTTTGCAAAACATCATAAGAATCCGTTATTATACAATAATCTATTCCCAAAAATTCTTGGAGTTGTTTTAAAATCAAAAGCCGATCATCTGAAGCAATCAATTCTGCGTACGCATTTTTTATTTCAACCTGCAAATCGAATTTTTTTACTTTTTTTGATAGTGGCATACTATTAATACTATCACAATAAAGTTTCGCAATTTTGGTCTCACACTCAATCAAATATTCATTTTCTCGTTTCAATTCTAATCTTGCCTGCAAAAACAACCTACAAATCGGATTTTGAGGATCGTTATAATCCATATGACTAGTCAATCTCGCCGGATACGGATATTTTTTACTAACATTATATTTTTGGGAATTTTGCGTTATATACGCTGTCGTATTCTTATAAATCTTCTTTTTGCCGCTTTTGTCTACATACAATTGAGTAGTATTACTGAAAACAATATTGCAATCAGACGGTAATCCCTGCTTTTCAAGGCACTCGATTTTAAGCATGCAAATTGCGACATTTTTTACTGCTTGCTTTAATTTTTTTAGCTTTTCATAAAATAAATCATTATTCAATCCACCATATTGGTTATACAATCTTTCACTCATCTCATCCGGAAACTGCTTCGTCTTTGCTGCTCTTGTCAACTTAATCATCAAATCACTTTCCTTTCAAAATTCAGTGTCGACATTATACCACCATTTAATACGTTTGTCATTATACTTTTTTTGATTTTTTTAATATTTTTATATACATTATTATCGCATTCTTCCTAAAATGTACATTTTTTACAATTTATAACAAATAAGGAAACTGTTAGCAATTTTATATCAATTTTCACACTCACAATCAACTTTCTCTTTTCCGCATACAGTTTTGCGTATGCAACCTTCAATTTACGCAAAATCATTTCATTAACCAAAAAAATTTTCAAAAAAAAACAAAAGTTTTGCGCACACGAACACAATTATGCGCAAAACCGTATAATATATCAAAAGCTAACGATTTATAATTGAGGTGTAATATGAAAATAATAGTTATCAAGCCGCCCAAACCAATCAGTTGTCTTTTGAGAACAGCTTTCGGCATGAAAAAATCGGATTAATCAGCAAACACAAGCGGATGCGTCATTTCCGAAGAGGCAACACGACTTTTTGGATTCAAAAAAGCAAGCGAATATAAATCTGCTGCGATATTTTCTATTCTGAAAAAATCCTCAGAAATTTTTGCGTCATAAGATACATCATTTGCGCAAAACCCACCCTCAAATATTTTTGTAGACTCTTCTTCAAAACTTCTCTCACGCAACTCTAAAGCACGTAAAAATTTCGCTTTTGATGTCACCACCGGAACTTCTGCTTTTAAATTCAGCAAATCCATAAGTTTGCCACAACTACGACGCATTCCCAAAACCCTTATATAAGGTACCGGCACACTAAGCATTTTGCGCTTTATGCCAAGCATCGACGCAAAAGCAGCTCGCCTTATACGAGAAGATGTATATCTCTTTGAAGTACATTGCGATACAAATTCACCAAAGCTACCACTTTCGCAAGCTGCAGCATAAATTTTGTATTCCAAACCCTCGCTAACAAATGGATTTTCGCGCAATCCCTCCACGCCCAGCCGACGCAAGTCGGCTAAAATAACATTTCCAAACATTTCCGCTTTTACCGGTCCCTTGCCGTTATTAATTTCTCTTTGCAAGATTTCAAACGCAACTGCTGGCATATATTTTCTCGTTTCTGCTAAATTCCCCTCAGATAGCAGCCCACGTATGAACATAGCGCTACCCTTTCCAACATGGCCATCTCCAATGCGTTTTATCGGCACAACTTCCAGTTTTGCGCCAAGCCTCTCAATCGCGCGCAAATATTCCGTAGCCAACACATCGTTAGGAAGCGTCACTACGGAATTTCTGCTGGCAGCCGCAAATGACGCGCCTTTTTTCAATAATTCAGTATCAACAACAGGTCCGTTTTTTGTCTCAGAAGCTATTTTTTTCAATGAAATGGCGCCATCCGGACCCTCAAAATTTTCACTTCCAAAAGAAATATGAGTCACAATGCCTGTTTTCTGCAAGACATCAACCGCACCAGTCGCGAAATATTCCGCAGAAGAAAGCGCAAAAACAGTCGGCAACTCCAGGACAATATCGGCACCGCAACGCAAGGCCATTTCTGTTCTCGCCCACTTATCAATCACCGCCGGCTCACCCCGCTGCACAAAATCACCACTCATTACAGCAATCACATAATCAGCTCCGGAAAGTCGACGCGCTTCTGCTATTTGGTGCATGTGTCCGTTGTGAAAAGGGTTATATTCGCAAATAATCCCGCAAATTTTGGTTTTGTTCATTTTGTCACCAACCGATAAATTATTAAATACACTTCTTTATAATTATATACCGTTTCTTTGATTAAAGAAAGAGTTTTGCGCAAAAGCCACATGATATGCGCAAAACTAAAAGCAAAAGAAAAAATAAAAAGCCGGAGTTCGACTTATATTTGTCGACTCCGGCTTTATTTCAAATTCTAAAAACTCAAAAATTAGTTCAACTCAGCGAAATACTTAATTGTTCTAACCATTTGGCTTGTATATGAGTTCTCGTTGTCATACCATGAAACAACTTGTACTTGGTATGTGTCATCAGCAATCTTTGATACCATTGTTTGTGTAGCATCGAAGAGTGAACCATATTTGATACCGATGATGTCGCTTGAAACGAGTTCTTCCTCTGTGTAACCAAATGAAGCTGAAGAAGCAGCCTTCATTGCAGCGTTGATGCCCTCTTTAGTAACTTCAGCACCTTTAACAACTGCGATAAGAATTGTTGTTGAACCTGTAGGAACAGGAACTCTTTGAGCAGAACCGATAAGTTTACCGTTGAGCTCAGGAATAACGAGACCGATAGCTTTAGCTGCACCTGTTGAGTTAGGAACGATGTTAGCTGCAGCAGCTCTTGCTCTTCTCTTGTCGCCTTTTCTGTGAGGACCATCGAGAACCATTTGGTCACCTGTGTAAGCATGAACTGTTGTCATGATACCGCTCTGGATAGCTGCATAGTCGTTAAGAGCTTTAGCCATAGGAGCAAGGCAGTTTGTTGTACAAGAAGCAGCAGAAATGATTTTGTCATCAGCTGTAAGAGTTTTCTCGTTAACGCTGTAAACGATTGTAGGAAGATCATTTCCTGCAGGAGCAGAAATAACTACCTTCTTAGCACCTGCATCGATGTGAGCCTGTGCTTTAGCTTTTGATGTGTAGAAACCTGTACACTCAAGAACTACGTCAACACCAATTTCTCCCCAAGGAAGATCTTTAGCGTCTTTCTCTGCATAAATTGTGATTTTCTTGCCATCAACTGTGATAGATGTCTCGTCACACTCAACTGTGTGTCCGTCATATCTTCCCTGTGCTGTATCATACTTTAAAAGATGTGCAAGCATCTCAGGGCTTGTCAAATCGTTAATTGCAACTACTTCATATCCTTCGGCTCCAAACATTTGTCTGAATGCAAGACGGCCGATACGTCCAAAACCATTAATAGCAACTTTAACTGCCATAATTGTTACCTCCAAAAAAATAAAAATTTACCATTTGCTATTATACCCCACGCTTGCAAAAAAAACAACCCTTTTATTTTTACTGACGGAAAGTCCTTCTCCGCCCGCCGCTACAGTTTTGCGCATAATCGCATCTGTTTGCGCAAAACCACATTTTTTAAAAGCAGACTCATAATACCTCTCAAAACTTTATCAAAACACCGACTGCAGTTTTGCGTCACAGCTTTCAATTTTGCGCAAAACGTGCTATAGTATAGGCAGCATTTTTTGAAAGGCGGCTCGCAAATGGCGTTTTTACCTATTACATTAAAAGAAGTTCAAGAAAGAGGCTGGGATGAGGTTGATTTTGTCCTTGTCACCGGCGACGCATATGTCGACCACCCGTCGTTCGGCACTGCTATTATTTCAAGGGTTCTCGAAGATGAAGGTATGCGAGTTGCTATCCTTGCACAACCCAATTGGAAAACAAACGAAGACTTCACAAGATTCGGCCGACCACGTTTGGGTTTTATGGTAAATTCAGGTAATGTCGATTCAATGGTTGCGCACTACACGGCTGCAAAGAAGAAGCGTAGTGAAGATGCCTACTCCCCGGGCGGAAAGGCGGGTCTTCGCCCCGACCGTGCGCTCACTGTCTACTGCAAAAAGATTAGAGATATATACGGAAATATCCCCATAATTGTAGGAGGACTGGAAGCGTCTTTAAGACGTTTCGCAGGCTATGATTACTGGAAAGACGAGGTTATGCCTTCCGTTTTAGAAGATTGCAAGGCAGATATGCTTTCTTTCGGTATGGGTGAAAATCAAACACGTCAGATTGTCAGGCGATTAAATAACGGTGAACCGATTGCATCACTTACAGATATCAAAGGCACTTGCTACATGACAAAAAATCGCCCTACAAAAAAAGGCGCGATTTACCTGCCATCATTTAAAGAAATTACACAAAGTAAAGAAAAATACGCAGAATCCTGCCGCATCGAGCTTGATGAGCAAGACGCCGTACGCGGCAGGCCGCTTATACAAGAGCAACGCTCGGGATGGCTTGTGCAAAATCAGCCCATGCCTCCTCTTACAACTAAAGAATTAGATGCAATATATGAGCTCCCATTTGAGCGAACCTGGCATCCCTCATACGACGAAGCCGGTGGCGTGCCCGCAATTTCCGAAGTAGAGTTTTCGATAACTCACAACAGAGGATGTTTTGGAGCGTGTAATTTTTGCTCAATCGCATTTCATCAAGGCCGGGCTGTTACTTGCCGAAGCCGCGAGTCGATTTTGCGCGAGGCAGAGCTCCTGACGCAAAAGCCAAACTTTAAAGGATATATTCACGACTTGGGCGGGCCGACAGCCAACTTCAGAATTCCGTCATGCGAGAAGCAAAAAAAATACGGTTTGTGTCCGTCGAAAAAGTGCCTCGCTCCCACTCCATGTAAAGCGCTTAAGGTTGACCATTCGGAATACCTCTCTATCCTCAAAGATTTGCGCAAAGTTCCAAAAGTAAAAAAAGTATTTATTCGTTCGGGCATACGATACGACTATTTGTTATTAGATAAAAACGACGAATTTTTCAGAGAGCTTGTAGAGCATCATGTCAGCGGACAATTAAAGGTAGCACCCGAGCATTGTTCCGCAGCAGTTTTGGACAAAATGGGCAAGCCGCACATAGAAGCATACAAGAAATTTGCGCAAAAATACTTTGCTATAAGCAAAAAAGTAAAGAAAGAACAATATTTGGTTCCCTATTTGATGTCATCCCACCCGGGTTCGACATTAAAGGACGCTATCGAGCTTGCACTCTTCTTAAAAGAGCAGAAATTGAGGCCGCAGCAGGTTCAGGATTTCTACCCCACCCCCGGCACAATTTCCACTTGTATGTTTTATTCGGAAATTGACCCGTACACCATGAAAAAGGTTTACGTTCCTAAAACAAAAGAGCAAAAAGCCGAACAACGCGCACTTTTGCAATACTTCCGTCCGGAAAACAGGCAAGCTGTCATTGCCGCTCTCACCAAGGCAGGGCGCAAAGATTTAATAGGCAACAAACCCGGTTGTCTCGTGGCTCCTCTTGTAATCAAAAAGCCACAACAACATACCCCTGTAAAGAAACATGGGAAGCGAATGAAACGATAATTCCAACGCAAGGTGGTTATTTAACAATGAAAAAGCAAATTAAAATATCCGATTATATTAAAATCGGCACTCTTCCGAGCGGAAAATACAATAAAATATCAGACGTAAAAGGCGTCCGCGTGGGTCACGCCACAATAAAAAACGAGCAAAACTGCACAGGCGTGACGGTTCTTTTGCCTTCTGAAAAAAATCCTTTTACAAACAAACTCGAGGCCGCTGCATACGTTTTAAATGGCTACGGAAAGAGTGTAGGGCTCGTTCAAATTGAAGAACTCGGTTTGCTTGAAGCACCTATCGCACTTACAAACACGCTTAATGTAGGTAAAGTGTTGGACGGAATGCTTGATTATATGATTGATATTTCAGCCCACGAGGGCGTCCTTGTACATTCAATAAATATTCCTGTATTGGAGTGTAATGACTCTGAATTTAACAACATTAGAAACAGAGCTGTTGGAACGGAGCACGTTTTGAAAGCCATTAACGATGCGTGTGAAGATTTTGAAGAAGGTGATGTTGGCGGCGGCACAGGAATGAAGTGCCACGGATTAAAAGGCGGTATAGGCTCTGCCTCAAGAATAGTTAATATCGGCGATAAAGATTACACGATCGGAGTTTTGGTGCAAACAAACCATGGATATTGTGATGATTTTCGTATTGACGGCAAGAAAATAGGCGCAAAAATACGCAAACACATGGAAGCCTCCACTCTTTCGGAAAAAGGCTCGGTTATTGTTGTCGTTGCGACAGATATACCGATGTCATCGCGTCAATTAAAAAGAATTCTGAAGCGTGTCGACGTCGGATTAATCAGAAACGGCTCATACACAACTCACGGCAGCGGAGAGGTTTTCGTAGCTTTTTCGACAGCAAACGTACATCCTAAAGGAGAAAGTGAATTCTACACAGGAACTTATTTAAATGACGATTATATAAATCCTGTTTTCAGAGCAGTGGGCGAAGCAACAGAAGAAGCCGTTATCAATGCAATGCTTAATGCTGAAGGCACAACTACATTAGCAGGACATACCGTACACGGATTAAGTGAGTATTTAGATCTAATTTTAGAAGAATTCAAAGAATAATACTGTTTTAGCAAGCGTATAATTTATACAAATATTTTTATTTATACGCGGGGCTTTTACAATGTCATTATCATTATCTTTTAAACAAAAAAGGGCTCTTAAACTCCAGAGAAAACTTCAGAGAGCCGCATACAATGTTTATAAAAATTCTATTACAATAGTATATAAAAAAGCAGCGGCAAGAATTGCAATTCTTGCCGCATTTGAACTTATTTTTATTATTTTTCTCTTATAATATGTAGTTTGCCGGATTTTGGAACTGTCCATTCAAAATAACTTCAAAATGGAGATGCGGTCCTGTAACTCGACCTGTAGCACCCATTGCCGCAATAAGATCGCCTTTATTAACAAGATCTCCCACTTTAACAAAAGACTCATTTAAATGGGCGTATTTAGTTTCAAAGCCATTACCGTGATCGACAATAACATATAAACCATAGCCTGTTTCGAATCCAACGAAAGTAACCTCACCCTTGCCGGCAGCTATAATAGGAGCACCCGTTCTGTGTCCTATATCAACACCTGCATGAAACTTTGTCATACCATTGATAGGATCCTTTCGATAGCCAAAAGGAGAACCTATTTCTCCCTCTGCAGGATACATATCCGGATATCTGTCAAGCACATCCTGAAAAGCTTCTGCTTTTGCGTACAAAGTTGCCACCATTTCATCAGCGGCCTCAGTATATCCCAAAACATCTCGAATCAAAAGTTCCGTCTCTGCTATGCCGTTTTTTATGTCATTTATTTCACTTTCAGAACGTGAAGTTGCTGACTGAGTCAAGTCAAGATTGCCGATTTGCTCTTGTAAGTCCTCAACCAACTTATCCTTTGTCGCTTCGCTGTCCTCAAGTGCATTTTGCTGATCTTTTATAATATTGTCCTTCTCTGCAGACTCTTGTTTGCTTGCTTCTAAAGAACTCTCAAGATTTTGAACCTTGTCCTCTGTTTCAGAAAGTTTATCTGACAGATTGGACTTATCACTCTCTAATGTCTGTATCTTTGCATTGGAAACGAAAATATTAAATCCCAAAACAGTAACAATTGCACAAACTAAAACTACTGCAACCGTAACTGTAGAGACAGACTTAATCTCTTCTATAGCTGCTTTCAACAAATTTTTGACAAAAGACTCTTGATTTTTGTTGTCATTTTCGTGCATCAACTGTTTCTCCTTTCTGCAAAATACGTTCAAAACCTTTTCAAGTCTATCATTTCAAACCTTTTTTGTAAACCTTATTCACAAAAAGTTAACAAATCAAACTGATATTATTTACTTATCTTTACCAACGTCCCGGCTTTTTCCCCGGTCTTGTGCCATCACCCATGTTGCCTTCCGGACCTATATTTCCGCCCGGTCTCATGCCGCCGCCAAAACCACCGCCACCATTTCCGATATACGAAATAATTTGAGAAACAGTAACTTCCTCTGCTGACGAGCCACCTTCATATGAGCCGTTCGCCATAAGACCATTTGAAGTTTCCCCTCCGGAATACTCTCCGCCCGTATACGCTGTATATGTCGAACCACTTTTTATATCCGGGGAGCTAAAAATAACAGTTGCATACATTTTTGAAGGAGCAAAAGTCAATAAATCCGCGCCTTTTTCGTCAACAATTCGGATAATTGAACCTGCTTGTTGTGTTTGAGGAAGCGTTATTGCAATAACATTTTGAGTAGAAGTACCTGCAGGATACTCCATCATTCCGTTGCTGCCGGCAGCCACCAAAAAGCCTCCGTTCACAAGAATAGTACCATTAGCATCCAAAGAGCCGTTACCTCCGTTAGTCGGTCCGCAAACAATACAGACACCACCATTTATAGTTAAATCTCCGTTTGAATCCAATCCGTCTCCGGCGGCATCAACATACAAAAAACCACCTGTGATATTAACCTGTACTGTTGCTTGGTATTGCATACCGCCTTTGCCGCCACCACCGCCAAAATTTCCTCCAAAACCATTATCTGTATTTGAAGAGTTATTACCGACAGTACCATTAAGTCCATCGTCGCTTGATTTGACATAAACTTTGCCGCCTAAAATATTTATCTCAGTAGCTTCTATTCCTTCATAACTTTTTTTAATATCAACCATACCTGCACTAATCGAAATATTGTTATCACAATGCATTCCGTCGTCACCCGCACTTATAGTGACATTTCCGCCAATCACTGCCAAATTTGTCACAGCCTGCAAAGCATCTTCTTTTGATGTAACATCAATCGCTCCACCCTCAATATAAATGTAACCTTTACCCGCAACGCCTTCTTTGGTAGATTTAATGCCATCTCCGTTTGTAGAATTCACCTTCACATTGCCATTTTTAATCACAACACAATCGTTTCCTCTTATGGCATTATTTACTGCAGTCACATTTATGTTACCACTCATAATTTTAAGTTCATCTTTGCAACCGATACCGTTATTGAATTTTGAATTAACAGTCAGCGTACCTTCTCCGTTTATAGTAAGTGCTTTTTTACTAAAAAGCGCAGCATTAGGCTCACCTTTTATTTCGCCTGTTGTTTCGTCTCGTTCTTCTACGGAATACTCATATTGTGCACCGTCAGACAGTGTATTGTCTTTATCTTTTGCTAAAGTTACAACTGTTTTTTTGCCATTATTTACATATATTGGAGCGCTCTTTTCACAATGAATTGTCACACCGTTTAATATCAAATGAACTTGATTTTCTCCTGCCTCGACATAAATTTGTCCGTTACTTGTTTGACCCTCAATGACATATGCGCCGCCCTGTGTGATTTTTATTTGTACACAATCATTTTCAACAATTTGGGCACCGACACCCGTAACTGTCGCCGAATTTCCGTCAAATTTTATTGTGCAAGCATTATTTTCAGCAACTGACTTACTGTCAAAATCACTGTAACTAACACTTATACCTACATCTGCCGTCGCTTCTTTATCAGAGCTGTCATTATTATCGTCTTTCCAATAATTGCTGCCTCCGCTGCCGCCGTTATCCGAGCCCGGCGCAGCATCATTATTTATATTCCTTGAGCAGCCGGCAAACAGCAACGCAAAAACCATCAACAACACTGCTAATTTACGTGCCTTTTTTAAAAATAATTTTTTCATTCTGATTACTCCCTCCAAAACAAAAGTACACTTTACATTGAAAGTGTACCTCATCAAAATGTCATTTTTGTGTTTTAATTATTCTTATTTTGTATTTTTAGCGTACTCAACAAAAGTAAAAGATATCTCGCCTCGTGTGTCGCCTGCGCCTCTATAATTTGCTGTAATTTCTTCACTTTCAGAAACAACGCTCCACTCAGGCTTTTCGTCAAGATTCGGAAAATAAACGTCCTTTTCAAATGATTTTTTAAACTTTGTAACGTATGCCCTGTCACAGTAATCAATCATCTGTTTGTAAACACTTGCGCCACCTATAATAAACACATCTTCAGAGGCTACGCCCTGAGTTTCAAGCTCTTTTAATTTTTCAAAAAGTCCGTCAAGAGAATGTACTACAACCGCACCCTCCGGAGCATACTCAGGATCAGGATTAAGCACTATATTAAGTCTGTCCTTAAGTACACGTCCACCGGGGAATGTAGCGAGGGTATTTGAACCCAATACAACAGTTTTACCTGTAGTCAAACGAGCAAATTGCTGTAAATCTTCTTTTACTCTTGCAAGCAGGTCTCCTTTATTACCTATTCCCCACTCTGCGTCAACCGCAACAATTACATTCATCAGTCATTGCCTCCAAATATATATTTATATAGCCATTTCAATCTTACCGATTTTCTCACCGTGTTGATAATTCTCAACTTTGAAGCTGTCAGCAGTAAAATCATAAAAATTCGTAATACTCTTATCAAGCTCTACCTTTGGAGCCGGATATACTTCTCTTTTAATGAGTTCTTCAACTATCGGTATATGTCTGTCGTAAATATGTGCATCTGCAATTACATGTACGAGTTCACCGGGGACAAGTCCCGAAACTTGCGCGAACATATATACTAAAGCAGCATATTGCGCAACATTAAATGCATTTGCGGCAAGCATATCTTGTGAGCGCTGATTAAGAATAGCACACAATCTACCATCGGTAACATTAAATGTCATACTGTATGCGCACGGATAAAGTGCCATCTCATGAAGGTCGGCAAAATTATACAAATTTGTCATAATTCTTCTGCTCGCACGGTTATTCTTTAAATCATAAAGAACTCTGTCTACTTGGTCAAACATACCTTCTTTATATTGATGCTTAACACCGAGCTGATATCCGTACGCTTTGCCTATCGAGCCTTCCTCGTCAGCCCACAAATCCCAAATGTGGCTGTTAAGGTCATGAATATTATTTGACTTCTTTTGCCAAATCCACAAAATCTCATCCACTGCTACAGAGAGCTTAATCGGTCTTATTGTAATAAGCGGAAATTCTTTTTCTAAATCATATCTGTTTACCACACCGAATTTTTTCTTCGTATATGCCGGTGTGCCGTCTGCCCATTTAGGTCTGACGGTTTCATCCTTTACCCATGAACCGTTTTCCAATATATCTTTACAAGTATTAATAAATGCAATGTCTGCAGAACTCATAAATTTGCCCCCTTTAATTTTTTTCTTATTCTTTGTATAGCATTATCAATCGACTTTGTTTCTTTGCCAAAAAGGGCACCGATTTCCTCGTATGTACCGCCTCTTAAATATTCTTTAAGCACATCTTTCTCGAATTTACTGAGCTTTTCTTCTATTTCTTTATATAAATTCTCACGCCATTCGTTAGTCTCTATTATGCTCTCCGGATCGTATATTATTTGCGGTTCATTTTCATGCATATCCAATGAGACATAATCGTTCAGCGGTTGATGTTTTTTTCTGGCCGCAGTTTTTATTGCCGTGCAAATTTGTCTTCTCACACAAACTCCCGCATACGTCGCAAAACTCGCACCTTCATCTGCGGAAAAACTGCAAACTGCTCTGTACAACCCTATCATGCCTTCTTGCACTATATCGTCACTGTCTCCACCTAGCAAAAAATATGTTCTCGATACAGATCGAACCGTTGGCTTATATTTATTAAGTATGTATTCGCAAGCACTTTCGTCGCCTTTTTGTGCTTGCGATACGTAATCTTCGTCACTCTTTAACAATCTTTACTCCCTCTTTGGTATCGATAAGTGTGATTCCCATTTCCTTCAATTGATCTCTGATAGCATCAGCTGTTTTGAAATCTTTTGCCTTTTTAGCCTCAGTACGTTTCTCTACCAGATCAAGAATTTCTTGTGAAACCTCAGGAGTTGCCGCCTGCTCTTCTTCAGCCTTGATATCTGAATTTGCCTCTATTGAAAGTCCAAGCACTTGATCAGCAAAAAGTGCAAACTCATAAACATCATGGCTCTTTTCACTGTTTTTCAAAACTTTCCACAAAATACCAAGTCCGAGCGGTACATTAAGGTCGTCGGAAACTGCTTCAATGAATTCTTTCTTCCATTCTTCTATCGTCTCTGACGGAATATTACCGGCAGCCGCTGCTTTATGCTTAGCTACTGCAGCATACAAACGATTCAATGAAACCTGTGCAGCATCAAGTGCATCCCATGTGAAGTTTAATTTATTTCTGTAGTTACCGTTCAAGCAGAAATATCTGTATGCCAAAGGAGAATATCCTTTTTCAATCAAATCAGAAACAGTGTAGGTATTGCCGAGACTTTTCGACATTTTTCCGTTGTCTACAAGCAAAAACTCGCTGTGCATCCAATAGTCAACAGATTTTTTACCTGTAAGCGCCTCTGATTGTGCTATTTCATTTTCGTGGTGAATCGGAATATGGTCCACACCGCCTGTATGAATATCAAAGCAATCGCCCAAATATTCTCTCGACATCGTCGAACACTCAATATGCCAGCCGGGATAACCCATACCCCATGGGCTGGGCCACTGCATAATGTGCTCTTTAGGAGCTTTTTTCCATATAGCAAAATCAGCGGGATGGCGCTTTTCGTTATTTACCTCAACACGTTCGCTGGCACCTGCAAGCTGTTCTTCAAGATTTGCTCTTGAAAGTCTGCCGTAACGCGGGAATTTTGAAATATCAAAATATATACCATCGCTTGTCTCATAACCGTATCCTTTAGCGCAAAGTTCTTCAACAAATTCTATCATTTGATCAATATGCTCAGTTGCCTTAGGCGTAAGCTCCGGTCTTTCGATATTAAGTCTCTTAAGGTCCTCGAAGAACACGCCTGTAAAATATGCTGCTATTTCCCAAGGTGTTTTCTTTTGAGATTTAGCGGCTTTCTCCATCTTATCTTCGCCTTCATCACCGTCAGAAGTCAAATGTCCAACGTCAGTAATATTCATAACATGCTTAAGATTATATCCGTTAAGCTTCAAAGCACGTCTTAATATATCCATAAAAACATATGTTCTCATGTTTCCTATATGTGCATAATTGTAAACCGTAGGGCCGCATGAGTAAATAGTTACGCATTCGTCGCTGATTGGTTTAAATTCTTCTTTTTTTCTTGACATCGTATTAAAAACTTTCATTTTTTAACCCTCATCTTTCTTGCTTTTTTCGCTACTCTTGCGAAGCTTTTCCAATTCTTCTTCTATCATCGCCAACTCTTGTGCAACAGGGTCGGGAACCTTATTATGTTCAAGTGCAATTGACGGAGCAACATCCGAATCATATTTAACTCTTTCTCCGTCCATCTTAATAACTCTTGCTTTCATTCCTGTGACAGTTGAATTATCAGGCACATCATCAAGTACTATTGATCCTGCTCCAATCATGGCATTATTGCCGATTGTAACCGGTCCAAGCACTTTCGCACCTGCTCCTATAAGCACGTTATCTCCAACAGTAGGATGCCTCTTCGAATGTTTTTGTCGTCCTGTACCACCCAAAGTCACCTGATGATAAATCGTACAGTTATTACCAATAACAGCTGTTTCGCCAATCACCACGCCTTTACCATGGTCAATAAACAGTCCATCACCAATCTGCGCTCCCGGATGAATCTCAATACCCGTCCTTCGACTCGCAATCTGCGACACCCATCTTGCCATAAAAAACAACTTATGCCTATAGAAAAAAGCCGATATTTTATGATAAATAAGTGCATGTACTCCCGGATAAAGCAAGAAAACTTCCACTGCATTTCTCGCAGCCGGATCTCTTTTTGCTATTGATTTTGCATCTTTAATAATACCCATAATCTCACCGTTAAATATCCCTTACTTATCAGTATACGCAAAACTGCATACACTTGATTTATTTTATCACATGAAAAATATTATTACAATACAAAACATAATCAAACTCCACCTACACAAGCCCGGCGGCGCGCGACCACTTTTCCGTATCACCCGCCCCCAAGCCTGATTTTTGCGCACAACATCCGCGTTGTACGCAAAAATGAAATACAGCAAAACCGCCATTGTTGGTTTTGCGCACACGGGCAAAGTTTTGCGCAAAATGAAACCGGCCAAAGTTACAGTAATTGAGCACACCTTTGGGTTTTGCGCATATGGCTCTACTTTTACGCAAAACGCTACGGAACGGTTTTTCACACGCCATAGTTTTGCGTGTGCGATTGCAATTTGACGCAAAACGACAGTTGCAACCAAAAGCTTAGCTGTTACACGTTTGACTTTTGCGCACAGCCGTAGAGTTTTGCGCAAAAATAAATTGCGGCAAATAGGTCTGTGTGGTATAATGTCGAAGCTTGATAAACGCGAGCACAAAATTCGCCTGCATAGTTAAATGGATATAACAAGCCCCTCCTAAGGGCTAGTTGTAGGTTCGATTCCTACTGCGGGTGCCACGCAAAAAAGGGCGAGGACCGATGCCTCACCCTTTTTTCGTTTATTATATTCAAATTTATGTCTTTCTATTCAGGAAATACATCGGCGCGCCTATGCCGAATGCGCCGCCTATTATGTTGCCGATTGTAACCGGCAAAAGATTCACAGCAAAAAAGTTTGAAATACTCAGCGTATTCAAATATTCTTGGCTAAATCCATATGCCTCTTTAACCAAAGTGACATATTCAGGATCGTTCACTGCAATCATTCCGGCTGTTATGTAATACATATTGGCCACGCAGTGCTCAAATCCGCCTGTAACAAAAAGCATAATCATAAAAAATACCGCAAATAATTTTCCTGTAATATCTTTTGCACGAGCCGCCATAAGAACTGCCGCGCACACTAAAATATTACATAAAACTCCCGAAATAATCCCTTGCAAAAAAGATATATTCACTTTGCCGACTGCTACTTTTATAGTATACGCGCCAAGCATTCCTGCGGAAAAATCAAACTGTCCGCTCATAGAAAGCAGCAACGCCGTCAAAGCAGCGCCAATAAAGTTGCCAATATAAACAAGCACTAAAAGTTTTAGGCAACTTCTGATTTTTTGTTTGCCATCAAACACACTCATCACCGCGAGACAATCGCCTGTGAATAATTCCGCACCGAGCAGAACAACCATCATCAAGCCAACCGGAAACACAACTGCCGCTGCTAATCTGGCTACTCCGACATCCGAAATAGTATGCGCCGCAACATTGCTTATAGCAGCGCCCATTGCAATCATCACACCTGCCATAACTGCTTTAACAAGCAAATTTGTTATCGGCATATGAAATTTTTTATGACATTCTTCTATGTATTTATCTATCGTCTCTTTTATTGAAAAATTACTCTCCAAAAAAAACCGCTCCCTTCAATTTAGCCCGGTAAATTATATCACCTTTTTATTTTATCGCAAGTCAAAATACTCTTGGCCGCACGCTACGGAACGCTTGGCCGCACGCTTTGAGTTTTGCGCATACGCTACGGGTTTTACGCAAAACGAGATATATGTAAAAACCGTTGGCTACTTGCCAACGGTTTTTTATTTTATCTATCAGCTATATATTTTAAATTTCAGAACGGTTTTAAACATATCGCCGTCAATAACGACCTCAAATTTGCCGTTGCAAATTTCGGTATAGCTTTTTGCTATCGCAAGTCCGAGGCCATTGCCGTCAGCCGTTCGCGATTCATCGCCGCGAACAAACCTCCCAACAATTTCATCAGCAGTAAAAGTCATGGGATATGATGCGATATTTTTGAATTCGATTATGACCTCTGAGTCTCTTTCAAATACCGTGATGAACACTCTAGTATTATTCATTGTGTATTTCAATATGTTGCTTATTAAATTTGATATTACACGTGACAATTTGCGCCCGTCCGCAGAAATATACAATTCTTTCGATGCATCAACGCAGAACTGCAACCCTGATTTTTGAATTTCTCTGTCGTTTTCCCCAAGTGATTGGTTAACAAGAAGTGACACATTGATTTTCTCTAAAACAACCTCCTCGTTTCCACTCTGCACCTTTGAGATATCAAACAAGTCCTGCGTTAAATTTTTAAGTCGTTCGCTTTTTTTTGCTACTACGGAAAGATAGTCCTTCGCTTCTTCGGGCAGGTCCTCAATTTTAGATAACAGTTCTATATAATTTATTATTGAAGTTATCGGGGTCTTGAGGTCATGCGATACATTTGTTATAAGCTCGGTTTTTAATCTTTCAGCTTTGACTTTTGCAGACACGGACTCATCAAGACCTTTTGCAATATCATTGATATTGTTAGCTAATACTTTCATATCTTCGCTCTTTAGCTCAGGGATTTTATAATCTAAATTTCCTTTGCGCACCTCGCTGACGCCTTTTTTGATTTCATCAAGATCTCGCATACGAAAAGCTACAACAAAACTTGCAATGCCAAGCAAAATGACTCCAAGCAAAATCCATATTCCCGAGTGCTCCGCACCTATTGCACAAATGGCAACGAACACAGTGTACAATAAAAGCATAAATATAATTGCAAGACCTGCCTTTTTAGATAAGGTTTTAAATATAAGACTTGCATACTTGCTGATTTTTTTGTAAATCCATCTAAAAATTCTTCGAATTGTCTTAAATCCCCATCTTACCGCACGAACAACAACGCTTGATTCAATAAATCGTTTACACTTGATATTTCTAACGATAGAAAGTAGCGAAGTTAATACAACTGAGCTTGCTATAGTTGCCGCAAAAGCAACAAAGAAATTAAGTAAATTATAAGAGTATCCCCATGTAATAAATTCATCTAACATCAAGGTACAAGCAGCAACTGCGCCACCACCTATTCCGACAATAAAAGCAAGATGGATTTCCGACCAAATGTTGTCAAGCCACACGGAATGGAGTGCACCGTCTTTAGACTTTCCGCATACACACAGCAAATAAACAAGCGTAAAAAGTGAAACAACAGCGCAAACAAGCAATGTCGCAAAAGTTTCTTTAACTGTTGCAGCCTGTCTGTCCCAAATCAGCCTACACTCATTGACATATGTTTCTTTTATGCTTGTGCAAGCAATTATCGACGTTTTCTTGTCAAACGATGAAATTTCATCAAATAGCGTATAATAACGCTTTTGATTTGATTTTATCTCTATGTTACCTTTTTCATCTCTTGACACCAATCGGTAAAACTGTGATGTGAGAAGTTCCTTTTCGTTTTCAGCTCCGCAATTGGTAAATACTGTATCATTGCATTTAACATAATAATTTACTTTGTCGGCACAATACAAATTATTTAATCTCTTTTCAAGACTTTGTTCAATTGTTTCGCTACCATCATTTTTATCTTCTGCTAAATAAATATCACGAAAGGCAACAAATATAGCATCTTCAGGTGCTTCAAGCAAACCCGAAAAAATTTGCGCTTGATTAAAATCGCTTTCAAAATCATAGATAAATTCTTTCTCATCGCAATAACCTTTTATTCCTTTTGTCACGCTCAATGCGCCCAAAACAATACTTACAACAAATAAAATAACCGCTATATATTTCGTGTAATTTGAATATATAATCTTTTTCATTGCTAAAACCTCCTTGTTTAATCAATTTTATATCCAATACCCCATACCACTTTGAGATATTTTGGCTCTTTAGGATTGATTTCAATTTTTTCTCTTATATGTCTAATATGCACAGCTATAGTGTTGTCGCCAACAGCAGTTTCTTCATTCCAGACATTTCTGTAAATGTCCTCTGCTGAAAAAACTCGTTTTCTGTTCTTCGCAAGCAATTCAAGTATCTTGTATTCAATGGGCGTAAGTCTTATATCTTCGTCATCAACCTTTACCGTTTTGCTCTCTGTGTTGACGCATAAACCGTCAATTACTATTTCTCCGTTTTGTTGCACTATCGAGCCCAAAGTGGTATATCGCCTCAGTTGCGATTTTACTCTCGCCACAAGTTCCGAAGGATTAAACGGTTTTGTGACGTAATCATCCGCACCTGCCGTAAGCCCCAAAATCTTGTCTGCATCTTCTGACTTTGCAGACAAAAGTATAACTGGTATATTTCTCGACTCGCGCAACCTCATCAAAGTTTTAATTCCGTCAAGTTTCGGCATCATAATATCCAAAATCATCAAGTGCACCTCATTTTCCGACAAAACATCAAGCGCCTCAATACCATCGTAAGCCTTAAGCACATTATAATTATCACCCGACAGAAAAATCGCAATACTATCAACAATTTCTCTGTCATCATCTACAACCAATATGGTCATTCTCGTTCACCTCCTATTGCAGAATACAATACAATTCTTAATATTTAGCAATGAAAAATCTTAAGATTTCTTAATAAACACTTTAATATCAAATGTATCCTCCGAACCGTCGTATATTTTACAAGAGGCATCCGCCATACGTCAATAAGAGAGATTTCAATTTCAGCTGTGCTGCTGGTTTTGCGCATAAGAATGGACTTTTGCGCAAAACGAAAGTGTCGTCTTTGCCTCTTACCACTTGACATTCGCAGTCGCCGGTAGTAGAATTCGCGTGTAATATTTATCAGAGCAGATATTGCGCGTCAAGTACCGAAGGATGGGAGTAGAGCCTTCGGGCGAAAAATGCAAGACAAACAGCTAAAGCATTTGCGGTGCAATATTACATCCGCTGCGACCTTCATATAGGTTCAACTGGTGATGCTCTCTTATGGTTAATTTTTATATTAATGAAAGGGAGTTTTATTTATGAAAAAATCAAAAAAACTTTTTGCGTGTTTCACTGACGTTCATTCCGTTGTGGCGATGGCACTTTTTATTGCGTTAAGCATAATTTTCGGAAAGTTCCTCGCATTCAACCTCACTTCTTCGCTACGAATCAGTTTTGAAAATCTGCCGATTATCGTTGCTGCCGTAGCATACGGTCCGATTGCAGGTGCAGTTGTTGCAGCAACCGCCGATTTAATAGGCTGCGTTATGGTAGGATATACAATTAATCCCATAATTACCATGGGTGCTGTTACAATAGGTTTGGTCGCAGGTACTTTATCGCAAATCAATTGCAATAAATTCGCAAAAAGCATTATCACAGTATTGCCTGCACATATTTTCGGTTCGGTTGTAATTAAAACCATAGGACTTTATGTCTACTTCAAGTTACCGTTTTGGCTTACTTTTGCAAGCAGAGCGGGTATTTATGCCGTAACGGCAATTGCTGAAATAATTATTTTATATATACTTTTCTCACAAAAAATCATACAAAAATTCGGAGGTTTGCGTAAAAAATGACTTACGAAGAGGCATTAGATTATATACACGGAATATACTGGCGCGGCAGCAAATTAGGTTTAACCCGCACAAGGGAAATTTTGGAACTTTTGGAAAATCCTCAAAAACAGCTTAAATTTGTTCATGTGGCCGGCACAAACGGAAAAGGCTCAACATGTGCAATGCTTGCGTCAATTTTCCGCAAAGCCGGATACAAGACAGGATTATATATCTCTCCGTACATTACAAGATTTAACGAAAGAATGCAATTCAACGGCGAACCGATTTCCGACGAAGAATTGGCAGAAATTACAGAATATGTAAGCGGTTACGCAGAAACAATGCAAGACAAACCTACAGAATTTGAACTTGTTACAGCCATCGGCATGGAATTTTTCAAGCGCAAAGGTTGCGATATAGTAATTTTAGAGACAGGTTTGGGCGGTGAACTCGATTCCACTAATATAATTGATGTGCCTGAGGCCGCCATAATTACAGCAATTGACATTGATCATATAAAAGAGCTTGGCGGCACAATTGAGAGCGTGGCCTCTGCTAAAGCCGGCATAATCAAAAAAGGCGGCGATGTTATTTTCTACGGAAACAACAGTGTAGCCTCTACTGTTTTTGCCCAAAAATGTCAAGAAATGGAAGCAACTCTTATCGAGACAAATTTTGACAAACTAAAAGTAAACGAAAGCAAAATTGATGGTAGTGTTTTTGATTTCACTACAGACAGCGAAACATACAAAAATGTATATATACCTCTTCCCGGCACATACCAAGTTTACAATTGCGCTCTTGTTTTGACAGCAATCGAAGTACTAAAGAAAAAATTTATTTTAGACAAAAAGTCTATCGTAGACGGAATCGCCGAAGTAAAATGGCCCGGCAGATTCGAAGTATTACACAAAAATCCCATTTTTATAGCAGACGGCGGACATAACCCACATGGCATACAAGGCACAGCCGACAGCATCCGTCATCATTTCCAAAACAGGAAAATTATAGCAATTATGGGAGTAATGGCCGACAAAGATGTATCCCCTATGCTCGACATTTTGGCACCTTTGGTAAAATCTGCCTATACTGTAAAACCTAACAATCCACGAGCAATGGAACCCGAACAATTAGCTGCACATTTCCGTACAAGAGGAATTCCTGCCATAGCTTGCGACGAAATTCAAAAAGGCGTTGCTGCCGCTTTTAGCGAAGCAAACGCCGATGATGTAATATGCGCTTTGGGTTCTTTTTACATGTATGCCGATATTGCCGAAGCCGTCAAAAATTATGTCCCTGTTTAAACACCTTGTTCCCCCCAACACAAGTGCTACCGCATTGCTAACTGCCGATGTCAATTCAGCATTTGATATATACGACATAGCGCCCTGAAAAACAGGGCGCTTAATTTCTTTTACATATATATGTTTTGATTTTTCTCATTATTTGTATCTCCATTTTATTTTTTGATTATTTGTTTGGATCTATAACCCAAAGTTGTTGCTTTGTCAAATTTAAGATTTGTTTTATTAGATTCGCCACTCAGTTTTGCGCACCACCTACCTCTTTTGCGCAAAACGGAAAGCCGTAACTGTAAGCCGGCACTTTGGGCGGGCGCTTATTTTCTGTAGCCACTCAGTTTTGCGCACCACCTGCCTCTTTTGCGCAAAACGGAATGTCCTGATTGTAAGCCGGCACTTTTGGCGGGCACTTATTTTTCGTAGCAACTCAGTTTTGCGCACCACCTACCTCTTTTGCGCAAAACGAACAGCCGTAATTGTAAGCCGGCAGTTTTGGCGGGCGCTTATTTTCCGTAATCACTCAGTTTGCGCACCACCTGCCTCTTTTGCGCAAAACGAACAGCTGCATTTGTAAATAAAAAAATCCGAGTAGCATGTTGCCTACCCGGACAATTTTCATTTGATATATTCAAGATTTTTCTATTTCGTCTTTGTTGTCACTATCATCAGACTTAAAAGCTTTAATTTGCTCTTCTGTTTTTTTGTCCTTTGGGAATATCCAGCGACGCAAAGCCAAAGCAATTGCAAATGTAATTATTTTTTCAGGCGTAAAAGGCAGCCACAGTGCGGCCATATATGCACCGGAAACAGCCTTCATCCAACCAATGTCAAAAAACATTCCCACACCAAACATTACGTAGCTCCAGCCGTTCGTTATCATCCACGCGATTCCGAAGCACAGTAAAAATCGGGGGTTAAAAATCAAATGGCGCAAAAATTTCACAAGACGCGCGCAAAGAGATTTAATGTTTTTCCAAGAAAAAAACCGCCTTATTTTCTCCCAAAAGCGTCTCATTAAAACACCCCGGCCTTTCTGATGGATTTTTCGCCTACAAAAGAAGAAATATTGAACAACGAAAGAACCTCGGTGATGCCATTTTCCGACGCAAAATCAACCAAACTGCCGTTAAAATATCTCAAATCCACCATATAAATTTCATCAAAATGCTCGTACAGGAACGGTGCAAAGCAGTTTGCATACGAATCTTTAATCAACAATAGCTTTTTGCTTTCGGCTACGGAAAGTGTACGCTCGCCACTGCTTTTTGCTATATGCACAACACCATAATTGCCACCGTAAAAACCGGCATAAACATCCTTTTTGTTTTCAAACGAACTGTCCCAAAAACCATAGTCGAGATTTTTAATATTGCCATCACAAGTAACCGTATAATCGCAGTTATTTTGCGAAACATACGCTTTCACTTCATCATAAGCAGAATCCAAGCACAAAACTTTTGAATACAATGTACCTCGAAAGTCTTTAACATAAACAACCTGATTCTCAAAATAATGTATTTCATCCGTTCTGCCCGTAAATTTACACCAATCAAAATATGCCACATATGCACTGTCAGTAGTCCAATGGTGATCAGTTTTATAATACGGGTATGACACTCCCATAATACTCTGTGTGACATCTATAACATTGTAATCTTCTAAAATCAATTTTGCTTCGCCAAGCACCTTTAATTCATCGAAATTCGGCGAATTTTCAGGCATCTTGTCCTTTAAAACAGTCGTCGCAGTCGGCACAGGCATAAAAACCAATTTATCTTTTGGAATACCATTTTCTGCCAATTTGCCATATAATAACGCAATAGCCTTTAAATTCTTTTTATATAAATCAGAATCTACATCCGATGCTGTTTTTTTCTCAATATAATAACCATCATCACAAAAATATACACCACCGGCATCTTTTTTACCCATTAATCTAAGCATGGTATTTTTGATTCCAATCAAAGCTTCTCTGCCCGTAAGTCTATCACTTATATAATCTTCCATATCTTGTTCAAAAGTGCCATCTAACAAAGTTTCACCCGAAACCTCAGGAAACTCCTGCAAATAACGATTCTCATTTTCAGAAAAATCCTTATTCACATAAATAAAACTACCCGCAGAAAAAACAGCAAGAAAAACAACGAATATAACAATCATAAGCTTATCTTTTAAATTACTCATTGTCATCCTCCTTAAAATCTGAAATACAAGAACGGGTTATACGAATCGCCTGCTAAGAAAATCACGCAAAGGCACAGGAGTACAGCTACTACTGCGCACTTCCAGTAACCGGCTTTATATCGTACGGAAAGCTTCGCGCTCAGCCTTTTACCTATTTGCGTAGAACACACGGTTGCTAACGCAAAAAGTAAAATTGTGTTCCACAAAATATATGTCGTATCGTTACTCCACAAAGACACGCCGATACCAAACATACTCTTAAAGAAATTCAGAATTTCACTTACCGAACCACACTCAAAAATTACCCATCCGAAAACAATTAATATCAGACTGTATACATGAGCAAAAAGCGAAGGTATTTTATCTAAGCATTTCAATAAAAATGATTTTTCAAGTACAAGAATCACGCCGAAATACAAGCCCCAGATTACGAAGTTCCAACTGGCACCATGCCATAAACCCGTAAGCATCCAAACGATAAGAATGTTAACAATTTGTCTTAGTAAACCTTTGCGATTGCCACCCAATGGTATATAAACATATTCTTTAAACCATGTACCAAGCGAGATATGCCATCTGCGCCAAAATTCCGTAATACTTTTAGAAATATACGGATGCTCAAAATTTTCCAAAAATGCAAAACCAAACATCTTACCGAGACCGATAGCCATATCTGAATAACCCGAAAAATCAAAGTAAATTTGAAAAGTAAATGCCAACGCACCTATCCAAGCTTTACCTGTAGTCATTACCTGCGGTGCGCTTGAAATTTCCGTCCAAACGGCACCGATTTGATTTGCAATCAGCACCTTCTTTGCAAGGCCAACCGTAAAACGCCAGATGCCTTCAGAAAACATTTCTACAGACTCGTTTCTTAGAGAAAGCTCGCTCGCGACAGTTTTATATTGTACAATCGGACCGGCAATGAGCTGAGGGAACAAAGTAACATATGTGGCAAAATTTAACACATTTTTTTCTACCGGCACAACCTTCTTGTACACATCGATAACATAAGAAAGCGCCTGAAAAGTATAAAATGAAATGCCTATGGGAAGAGCAATACCCAACAAATCAAACTTGCCCCCAACAAAAACATTTATACTGTCTATTACAAAATCAGCGTATTTAAAAACGCCTAAAAGTCCCAAATTTATAACAAGCGTCAATATAAGAATCAGCTTGGAGACACTTTTATTTCCGGAAAACTTATTAATCAGCAAGCCGGCGATATAATCTGCCAAAATTGTCAAAATCATAAGAATGACAAGTTTGGGTTCACCCCACGCATAAAAAATAAGACTCATGATAAGAAGTACTGTATTTTTAAGCTTGCGCGGAGCAAGATAATATAATATTAAAACAATAGGCAAAAATCCGAATAAAAATATCGGCTTACTGAAAACCATAATTAAAACGCTTTATCAATAATTGTTTTTGCATTTTCAACATCAGCAGTTACGCAAAAAACAACATACTTTCCTTTTTGCATTGCAATCGCCTTGTCAAGCTTTGCAACTTCGCCGGGAGCATAAGATGAAAAGGTGTCTTTTTGTTCATTGATGTACTCTTTAACATTGTCAAGCATCTTCTTTGCTGACGCTTCATCTTTTGCCGTAAAAATCGTCACTTCATCAGCAAACTGACCACCGGCTTTGTACGAAACACCTGTTGTACCTTCCTCAACTGTATAATTAATGTCAAGAAGCTCAGAATCAATTTCATTCATTGTAGATACAAATTTCACTTTTGCTACAATATCTGTCGCTAAAGCTTTCGTGTCTACGGAAATTTCTTTGTTGCCGCTGCTTTCTGTAGAATCTTTACCGCATCCGCTCGCAAAGATTACGCTTGACGCAATAACCAATGTCAATAAAATCAAAAACAAACTTTTTCTTTTGAACATAATATATTTCCTCCAATCAAAATCGTTACTTACAATTAAATAGTGTGGCTTTTAGTATACTCCAGCCATTTTTTGTAATATTCGGTAGTAGGATGAATACCGTCTGTTGAAGCGTAATCCGGCAAATATCCTTCACTGTCAATCATAACTTCTTGCACATTGAGATAATGGAAATGACCTTCCTTGCAGATTTCTTTTATAACCTCATTAAACTCAGCAATGCGAGTATTGTTTTCAACAGTAATATCAGCATCTATAGGGTTACGCCCTACGGGAATAACGCAATAAACATATATTGTAGCATTCGGGTTTACTTTTCTTATTTCGTTAAGCAATCTTGTATAATACTGTTTAAATCCCGAAGTACCCGGCCATCCCAACTCGTTATAGCCCATCATCACATAAGCCTTTTTAAAATTATTCTTTTTTGCAAGAGCTTCAAACAATGTAAGTTTCTCTCCGTCAACTTTGAAGGTAACAAGCTGACTGCCGTCACCTTCTATAAGTTTATTTATAGCAAGTCCGGCTTTGGCATAAAATGTAGCTTGCTTTGCTACACCCGTAAACAGGCCAAAATCCTCCATTCTTGAATCACCTATAAAAATTGCATCTTCAAAATAGCTCATGTCAACAGCAGGTAATTTTTCAGGCACAGGCAAACCGTAAGCGTAGTTCTCCGAAGGAGTTTTCGTAGGAAGTGCACTTACAGAAGCTGTAGCAGTCGCAACCGTCGGATTCGGTGTGTTTATTGTAGTAGAACTTGAGGTTTGAACAAGTGTATTATCGTTATCCGGAGCATCAAACTCATCAATAATTACTAAAATAAATAAAAAAACAACAATAGCAAGCAATATGCCTGTAACTATTGTCGAAATGTTTAATTTTTTGTTTTGATTATTCCCCTCATTAAAATTCATTACATTGCCTCTTTATAAAAAATTGAACCTATATAGTATATAACCGAAATACTAATATTGCAATGCCCAAATCTCTCTTGATTCTGTCAAAATCACATCCATAGGAATATCATGAGGTTGAACGTTTTCTAAATGTGGTACAATTTGCGTTTCTGTCGCCAACGCAACTTTATAGAACTCGTCTGCTCCGTATTTAGCAAAATACTTGTCATAATATCCGCGACCATGGCCTTTTCGGTTACAGCTTTCGTCAAAATTTACACCGGGAACTGCCATAAGCTCGTTTCCCCTCGGAATAAATCTTTCACAATTAAGCGAAGGCTCAAATATACCGAATTTGCCCGGTTGGAGTTGATTTAAATCATTTAGTATGTAAAACTCCATCATATCTCCGTTTACTCTCGGAACGACAAGAATTTTGTCATCTTGTAATACCTTTTGCAAAAGCCACCAAGTGTCTGCTTCCTCTTTTGTCGACACATAGCACATAACAAGATCAGCTTCTTTATACTCAGGAAGCTTCACAAATTTTGCTTCTGCCGAAAATCTTTTTGAATCTATCAATTTAATTATCCACCAATCTGATATATTCTTCCCTCATGTCAGTTATATCAATTTAAAGGTATTTTGTCAAGAAAGTATTGAAGAACTCATTATGTTTTGATATACTTGTGACTGCGATTTTTTAGTCTATACTACAATCGCAACTTTTACAGACGGAGGTTTTTCAAATGCCTGCAGAGCGTATAATCAATATGCACACGCATATTTTTCCCGTAAAAATTGCTGAAAAAGCAGTCGGTGCCATAGGTGATTTTTATGATATAAAAATGGAGATAAAAGGTACTCCCGAGTACATTTTAGAGGACGGCAAAACCATAGGTGTCGAAAAATATCTTGTAAGCTCTACAGCAACAACCGCACATCAAGTTCAATCTATTAACAACTTTATTGCAGCAGAGCAAGCTGCTCATCCCGAATTTATCGGCTACGGTTCAATTCATCCGGACTATGAAGATATTCCTGGTGAAATCGACAGAATAATCGAATTAGGCCTGCATGGTATAAAATTGCACCCTGATTTTCAAAAATTTAACATTGACGACGAGGTTGCATATCCTATTTACGAAGCAGCACAAGGTCGTCTCCCCATACTGTTTCACACAGGTGATGACCGCTATGAATTTTCAAAGCCAAAAAGACTTTACAACATTATAGAAAAATTCCCAAAATTAGTTGCAACCGCAGCACATTTAGGCGGATACAGATGTTGGGAAGAGTCTAAGATATATTTTGGGCACCCCCGTATCTATATTGATACAAGCAGTGCCCTTATGTTCGTATCTCCCGAAGAAGCTTCATCAATCATACATGCGCATGGTGTCGATCATGTATTTTTTGGTACAGACTCACCTATGTGGCGTCACAAAGACGAGTTTGAGCGTTTCAATAAGTTAGATATTACACCCGACGAACGCACCATGATACTTTCAGGTAACGCTCTTAAATTTTTCGGATTATCTTAATAATTACATCACCATTATTTTCATAAGAAACACTCTGCCCGGTGCAGTTTGTATACAGTTTGTTTCAAAAGCGTGTATCTCTTTAAAGCCTAATTTTTCATAGAGTTTACACGCTCTTTTGTTATTTGCATCAACTGTAAGTCGTATACCGTCATCACCGAACATTTCTTTAATATGGCATATAATACTCTTTACAAACAATTCACCAATGCCTTTGCCGCAAAGCTCCGGTCTAAGCCCAAAAGCAATATCGGTATATGACTCATCTTCATAGATTTCGCGCACTTTGATATCTTGAATTTGAGCCGACCAACCGAAAGCCGCAAAACCAATCAAAGAATCCTCTGCATATACCGCAAAATGCAAACCATTTAAAAGTTCATCCACTTCAGCTTCATTATTTGAAAAACTATACATTTCATAAGGAGCAGCATACTGCCAAGAGGCTATATCGTATGCTGCTTCTTCTGTCATTTCTTCAATTTGATACATTAATTCCTGTATCCTTTCAAGAAAAATTAAAGTTTACTAATCAAACGGTAAGCATTCAAATTTCTGTTTCTGTATGCACCTGCTTGAGTTCCCGTATCAGTCAACAATGCTGAGTAAATACCATTTATTGAATAATTATCTCCGCATTGTGCCGCAATTCTTGTAATCTCACTCTCGCCACCTATAAAACCAATATTAACGCAAAGCATAATACCCTTGATATCCTTAACTCCCAAGTCAAATGCAACTTTAGCATATTCTGAGATTTTACTGTCAATATTTTGTCCTTTAAGCTTTGTATCAACAGTCTGCAAAATATCCCTTATTGATGCAACCTGTGTACTTGTCAAAACGCCTGTAGCTGTTTTTTCAGGAACATCATAATCCACTTTACCAAGATTTATTATAGAGAACTTTTGACCATCAGCGCTGTTAAACGTATCAACTACAATATCAGTGCCTTCAATCAATTTATTGTTTTGAGTTGACAAAGCCAAATCTTCCGCTCCGGCAGCTTTAAGTGCATACTTATCACCAACAGCGTAAATAAACCACTTATCTATTTCCATTGCCGAATTTTCAACACCAACATATACTGTACTGCCAGAAGCAGCAACATTCGCACCTAATTTAAATTTACTCTTTGTGCTAACTATTTTATAGCTGCCATCATCTTGTTTGATAAAATAGAATTTTTGTGATCTATCATTATCATCAAAAGAATCAAGCTCTGCATTTGTACCTGTAGTACCTACCGCAATATTTGAACCGTTTACTTTTAAGTTGCCTATAAAGTCAGAACCCAAATCTATAGGCTTATCATCTTCTACGACAGTACATTTATTAATGACAAACTTTTGAGCATCTGTACAGTTAGATGAATAAATTATAACATTTGCACCGCTTGCCGTATTAGCCGCATATATATCAAGAACACATTCTCCTGTACAGAGCGGTCTTAAATAATAGCCACCTGTTGTTTCATAAAGGAACCACTGTTGACCGCTTGCATGTACGTTTTTAGCCAAAACAACATTAGTCATTGCATCCAGGCCGTTATTTTCAACAGTAAGAGCCAAGCCATTAGCTAAGTTAACAATCTCATAAGTACCATTTGCTTGTTTTATAAAGTGCCAAATTTGATTGTCTGAAGAATCTTTCTTATACATCGCTACATTTGTGCCCGAGAAAGAAACTACATTCGAAGCTGTTATAGCAGTACCAATTGTGGCATAAAAATTATCTCCCAAATCAGAGTGTGCTGCAGTATAACAAGCTTCCTTGTAACCAACAGTCATATAGTACTCCATAATCGCCACTCTATCATTGCCAAACATTTCTTTAACATGAGGATTATTTGCCGCATAATATTTTATATTAAATATTGGGCTAGCTTCACGACCTTCTTTTACACCATATTCTACAAAATGTTTCAACCATGCACTTGAATTATCTCCAAATACAGTTTTAACATCAGGATTTTTGCTTACATAATAATTACTGTTATATGCCAATTTTTTGATTTTTGCAACACCTGCATCATAATCCAAGTAAATTGTCACACCACCTACAACTTCACCCTTGTAATAAACAGGAACCAATGTATATCCTGTTTTAAAAATATCAACTTTACCCAATGTGTAATCAGTTGTCGCATGAGTTGCTCCGGTACCGTCTTTAACTGTAACAACAAGATTTGAACGTATCTTTTTCTCAGTGCTTTCCCAATTAAAGCAGAACATAGGTGTATCAGTATAATCGGTTGTTCCCTCAACTTTCACCCAGTATGTTGTTATTGGAGCTGCTGTTGTTTTTTGATAAATATAAATAGGCTTTGTAGATGTATTGGACAAATCTCCATAATTTCTTGTCACAAAATTTGTACCGTCGCTACGCAGATAAGATCTACCGTCTGTACCTGAATAAGAGGTGCCGTATACATATGCATACATACCGCTTGAAGGCGACATTCTCCACATACTGTGTCTTTTACCGCCATCTGTTTGTGTATAATCGCTTGTTGTTCTTAAAACACCGTTAGTTTGACCATCTATTTGTAAATATCTGCCACCACTGCCTTTAAGTACTCCATATACATCCGAAACAACATTCCATGTCCATTCGACATCAGCAGTTACGCCAGAAAGTTTCGGTCCTTGTGAATCCATTGTTACTGTTACATTCTGCGTAGTCGCAACACCTTGTACATATTTCACTGCCAAAGCAGAACCGGCAGTATTACTGTTGGCAATTACATAAGTACCTCCGGATGTAAAAGAAGGAACTAACGAATAAACCGTTGTAGGTGTACCATATGTATTAACCATATTCCAACCGTTATAATTTGAAGTAAGATTCATTGTTAATCCGGATGCAGGTTTTAGATACGCATCTGTTGTCGCGTATGTAGTCGCAGATTCTTCACCTGTCCACCAAGCGCCTTGTGCTCTAACAGGTACAAAACCATCTTTACCGCAACGTTTTACTGTAACTTTGTTTCCTGTAATTTCAAAAACAGCCATATTAAGAATATTACCTCCAGGATTTCCGTTTGCAATATATCCTACATAGCCCGAATTCATATATGTAAAGTTAAGTGGCACTTCAACAGGAGTAGCAGCAACATTTCCAAGTTGAGCAACAAACATTGTATCTCCCCTTGTCAGAAAAACCGAACCGCCTCCTATATAGTCATCCGATCTACCTGAATGATTATGTCCGTATAGATATATAATATTAAGTCCTGCTGCACCGGCTTCATTAAGCACATCAACGATATGCATAGCATACTGTCCATCCTTATACGCTCTTGTTCTGAAAGAGTTATGCAACGGTATATGTGTTGCTATAAAAATAGGTTTGTCATAACCTTCGCTTAATTTTTTAGCAAAATAAGCTCGCATAGATTCAGCGCTGGCTTTTATTGTCGCTTCATGACCACCCATACCATCGTTCATATTATTAGGATCTCCGTTATACCAACCGTAGTCATCATCATTAAGTACATACACACCATAATATTCTGTATCATGTGCACCCGAAGAAGTCAATCCGGCAGATGATGCAGGATCGTGGTTTCCTTGTGCATAAATTTGTTGGTTAACTGTACCAAAATTTGCACTTATTAACGATTTTATTTCAGAAATACCTGTCTGTGATGCTGATGAACTAAAGCCTCCTGAATAGTCACCGCACATCAGCACACCATAAGGATCTACTCCTGCATTTTTAAGACCTTTCATTACTCCTTCACAGTAAGAATAAGGCTGTGTACTTCTTGAAGGCTGATAGTCAGAACCTGTTATCACTGTAACGGTAGGTACTGACGCATCCGAAATAACAGGGAATCCCATGTAAAGGCTTGCCAAAACTGCCAAGCACAACAAAAGGGATAAAAACCTGCGACTAAATGACGTTAATTTTTCCATTTTGTTCCTCCTCCGATTCTATAAAAGAATCACTAAAACTTGTAAGACTTTTTTTATTCAAATTATCCTTCAGCTGTCTTACTTCAGCTGTTTTATTAATCAATAACGTAGATATAATAATCGCAAACACAATTAAAACACCAATAATAATAAGTAAATACTTATTAAGCAGACGGACATCATGTATGTCCTTAGCCTGATTTTTAAAAGCAATTGCTTCTTCAGGCTGTCTTGCATGAACAGGTTGCACTTTATTTTGTTGCGGTGCAATCTTTTCACTGTTTTCTTTCTTATTTATCATTTTACGGCTGTAGCCTGCATAATTTTTGCGAGGTTCCGCTTCACGAATATTTTGTGTTGGAGGCTCATAATGTCCATTACCTCTTTCAAAAATCTGCCCCTTACTGTATTTAGCTTCTCTGTGCGGAATTTGGGCAAGGTCTTTTTCTCCGCCATTCATTACATTTGCCAATTTTCTACTGCCTTGTGATGCATTATTCTTGTTTTTTATTGAATTTCTCACAGAGGCAGGCTTTTCTGCTTCTTCAACAAGATGATCAAGTATGCCTATAGAGACACTTCTCAGCTCTACATCTTTAACAGAGTTAAATATACGTACAGCACCTATTCTGTCTCCGTTAGCAAAGACAAGTATACCCAAAACCATAACAGCATCGTAAAAATCCGGAAAAATCGTCACGGCCTTACGAAGGTAATTTTTTGCAATATCATCATGCCCCAAATGAACTTCATGAAGAGCTTTATTATATAAAACAAAAGCGTTTCTCATTTGTTCTGTTGCCGGCTTGTAAATTTCGGGAATGCGCGTCAAATCAATTGGTTTAAACGCACTAACTTCTTTTACTACATCGATCATGCTACATACACCACTTAACTATGCGAAAATTTTACTCTCCGCAACAATTCTTATACTTCTTACCACTACCACAAGGACAAGGATCGTTTCTGCCGACCTTAGCACCTTGTCTTGTATAGCTCTGCGGTTTGGATTTTGTTTCTTTTTTTTGTCCACCCTCACCCGCAAAACCTTCTTTACCCGGTCCTGCAACAGCCTTTCTCTCTATTGTATCTCCGCGTTTTACCTGAATACTGAAAATACCTCTAACCGCTTGGTCTTGTATGGTTTTATTCATATCTTCAAACATATTAAACGCTTGGAATTTATACTCTACAACAGGATCTCTATGTCCATACGCCTGAAGTCCTACTCCGTATTTGAGTTGATCAATAGCATCAATATGCGTCATCCAATTTTCGTCTACTGACATAAGCATAACTACACGTTCAGCTTCTCTCATGACATCGCTGCCAAGCTCTGCTTCCTTTGCTTCATAGCGTTTCAAAGTATCCTCTACAAGTGCTGCAGTAATATCATCCGGCTTGAGTCCTTTACGCTCATCTTCAAACGAATCTACTATTTCAGCAGAAATTATACCGACGAGGTCTTTCTTGATTGGTTCCAAATCCCACTCAGAAGAAGGAATATCTTTGTTGCAATAAAAGTCCACAGTTTCTTCAATTCTGTTTTTGATCATCGAAGAAAATTGTTCTTTCATATTTTCTCCGTCAAGAACACGTCTTCTTTGCGCATAAATAATCTCACGTTGCTGATTCATTACATCATCATATTGCAAAACATGTTTACGGGTCTCAAAGTTTCTGCCCTCGACTTTTTTCTGTGCATTCTCTATAGCACTTGAAAGGAAACTGTTTTCTAATGCAAATTCCTCTCCCAAACGACCCAACATACTTTCAATTCTCTCTCCACCAAAAAGACGCATAAGATCATCTTCTAATGAAATATAAAAACGAGACATACCCGGATCGCCTTGTCTTCCCGCACGACCTCTTAACTGATTATCAATACGGCGAGACTCATGACGCTCTGTACCCATTATAAACAAACCGCCCGCTTCTTTAACTTTTTCGCGTTCAGCTTTTGTTGTTTTTGAATACTCTTCAACAAGAGATCTATACAATTGACGTGCCGAAAGAATAATTTCATCATCTGTATCAGCATAACTGTCAGCCAAAGCAATAAGCATATCATCATAACCCTGCTTGCGCATTTCTTGCTTTGCCATATAATCACTGTTACCGCCAAGAACAATATCCGTACCACGACCTGCCATATTTGTAGCTATAGTTACTGCACCGAACTTACCTGCCTGAGCAACAATTTCCGCCTCTCTCTCATGATTTTTAGCATTTAATACATTATGCTTAATACCGTGTCTGTGAAGAAGCTTACTTAAATACTCTGATTTTTCGATGGACACTGTACCGATAAGAACAGGTTGTCCTTTCTCATGAGCTTCTCTGACATCATCAACCAAAGCGTTATATTTACCGTTTACTGTTTTATAAACTACATCCGGGTGATCAATTCTCGCTACAGGTCTGTTTGTAGGTATAACAATAACATCCAACGAATAAATGTCATTGAATTCGCCCTCCTCTGTCTGTGCAGTACCCGTCATGCCCGAAAGCTTTGTATACATACGGAAGAAATTCTGGAATGTAATTGTAGCATGAGTCATGCTTTCTTTTTCAATTTTAACGTGTTCTTTTGCTTCAATTGCTTGATGAAGACCCTCGTTATATCTTCTGCCGAACATTAAACGTCCTGTAAACTCGTCTACAATAATAATACTGTCATCTTTAATTACATAATCAATATCTCGTTGCATTACGCCGTGAGCTTTAAGAGCTTGATTAATATGATGGGAAATTGTAGCATTTTCTGAATCAGAAAGATTGTCTATACCAAACCATCTCTCCGCTTTCTCAACACCATGCTTTGTAAGAGTAGCAGAACGAGCCTTTTCATCAACGATGTAATCCTCAGTCACATCATCCATAAGACTCTTGCTGTCTGTTTCTTTAATAACAATCTTTGACAAAGTGCTTACAAAACTATCCGCCTTTTCATACATATCACTCGATTTTGCTCCTGCGCCGGAAATAATAAGCGGAGTTCTTGCCTCGTCTATAAGGATACTGTCCACCTCATCTACGATAGCAAAATTAAGCTCTCTTTGTACGAGATGCTCCTTATATCTAACCATATTATCTCTCAAATAATCAAAACCCAACTCATTATTTGTCGCATAAGTAATATCACAAGCATACGCCGCTTGTCTTTCAGAAGAACTCATGTCATGTACAATAACACCAACGGAAAGTCCCAAGAAATTATATATTTTTCCCATCCACTCACTGTCACGCTTTGCAAGATAGTCATTTACCGTAACAAGGTGAACACCTTTTCCCGAAAGAGCATTCAAATATGCAGGCAAAGTAGACACCAATGTCTTACCTTCACCCGTTTTCATCTCGGCAATTCTGCCCTGATGAAGAACTATTCCACCAATAAGCTGAACATCATAATGTCTCTGTCCGAGCACACGCCATGCGGCCTCTCTGACAACAGCAAAAGCCTCAGGCAAAATATCATCAAGATCCTCACCCTCTGCCAAACGCTTCTTGAAAATTGAAGTCATTTCCTTAAGTTCGCTGTCAGATTTAGCTTTCATCGTAGGCTCTAAACTATTTATTTCCTCAACAATAGGCTTTATTTGTTTTATAGCTCTATCGCTGTATGTTCCAAAAATTTTTTCAAACAAACCCATATTAAAACAAGTTTCCTTCCATTAATTATTTTGCAAAACGTATATTTCTTTATATTAGTCTACACTTTTTAATTCATTTCATCAAGCGTTTTATTATATCCCTCAAGATAATGTTTCATAAAATGCTGCACCTCGGGCAATTCAGATTCGTCCAATGATTTTTTGGTCGCCTCCATTGCTTTCAGAAACTCCCTGTTGCCCGCTTTTACTTCTTCTGCACACTTTATATATGCGGAAAGTTTATCTGCTGCCTTTACTATCGGATAGTACTTTGAATCTTGCTCCTCATAAAACAAAATAGATCTGTAAATTTCTCCCATATCCTCCGGCAACATTGAAAGTAATTTTTCTTTGGCAACATCTTCAATTGCCTGATAATTATCCTTTATTACAGGATTATAATACTTTATAGGTGTCGGCAAATCTCCGGTTATAATTTCCGCAGCATCATGAAAGACTCCGTAAAGGCACGCCCTTTCCGGTAAAATCTCATCTTCAGGAAGCAACTTGTTGTGAATTAAAGCAAGAGCATGCGCAAGAATCGCAACCTGCAAACTGTGCTCCTGAATATTTTCGCAATTCGTATTGCGCATAAGGCCCCAGCGGACAATATATTTCATTCTGTTTAAATATGCATAAAAATCAAATTGTTCACTCATAATTAAATCCAATATAAATCCTCAAAAGTCTGCAGAGCATACGCATCTGTCATACCCGCTATATAGTCAACAACAATCTGCTCCGGCAGTTCATCTTCTTTATAGCCCTTCTCGTCAATATATGCTACAAGTCTCTGCATCGTTTTACTCTTACTCTTTCGATCGATATTTTTCGCATTCTCATACAATATCTCAAAAAGGCCCTCAATTGCATTTTTAGCCGTTATTTCATATCTGCGTAAAAGACTTGATTGATATATCTGTCTGCTGTTTGTCAAAATCATCTCACGAAGTGCCTCTCCCTTTGCACGACTCAAACGAATGTACTCAGTATTATAGCTGTTTTCTATAAGGTCAAGTACCAAATTATTTATCATTTCTCCATTTGTCGCTCCAAGTTCGCGTCTTATCTCAGGATTAATATCTTTATAGTCAATAAGTTTAGCTCTTATTGCATCTTCGATATCTCTGCCCACATAAGCAATTTTATCCACAAGACGAACAACGCACGCTTCTAAAGTATATGGCATACACTTTCTGTGCTCAGTCTCATAAATCAAATTAGGATCCTTCATCTTATCTGCATATAAAATATACTCATCATAATTTTCACCGCAATGACTTACAATACCGTCACGCACTTCATATGTAAGATTAAGCCCGTTATTTTCGTAGATTTTTTCTCTGGAAATTCTCTCGCAAAGCCTGTCAACGACTCTCAAACTGTGATACTCATGTCTAAAAGACAATGACGGATTGATTTTCTTAACACAGCTGTCAAGAACTCTCTCTCCGGTATGCCCAAATGGAGCATGGCCAACGTCATGCCCCAAAGCAATTGCATTAATCAAATCTTGATTTAAACCAAGCGTTCTACCTATAGTGACGGAAATTGCACGCACATACAACACATGCTCCATTCTTGTACATATGTGGTCGCTCTTAGCATTAAAAAACACCTGTGTTTTATGGCGCAAACGCCTAAAATCCTCAGAATATAATATCCTGTCTGCATCACGCTCATAATCCGAGCGTATCTTACAAGGTTCTTCAGGCAAACGTCTACCCAGAGTATTTATTGAATGTGCCGCCAAAGGCGAAAGTTGCTTTTCCTGTTCAAGTCTGATATCACGCCACATAAATTATGCCCACCACATTTCTCCGGCTTGTTCAAATATAAGAACTTCTTTAAGAAGGGAAATTGCCTTTTGAAGTCCCTCTGTAGAAGACATAAGAGAATCTTCATGTTCAATACTTATAACATCGTCATATCCCACGAGTTTAAGCATACTCACTATATCTTTCCACATTTTCAAATCATTACCGTATCCCATTGTACGGAACACCCATGCTCTGTTAATGACATCGCCGTAATGTTTGGTATCAAGAACACCATTTTTAGCAATGTTAGTTTTGTCAAGACGAACATCTTTGCCATGAACAAAATAAACAGCATCGCCAAGTGTACGAATTGCTTCAACAGGATCCATACCTTGCCAAATAAGGTGGCTGGGGTCAAAGTTTGCTCCGATTATGTCACCTACCGCAGCTCTTAATTTCAAAAGCGTTTCAGGATTGTATACACAGAATCCGGGATGCATTTCAAAGCATATTTTCTTAATGCCGTGTTGCTTTGCAAACTCTGCTGTTTCTTTCCAATAAGGTATCATAACTTCGTTCCATTGGTAATCAAGCACCGCAAGAAAATCCTCCGGCCAAGGGCAAGTAACCCAGTTTGGATACTTAGACTCAGGAGAATCACCGGGGCATCCTGAAAAGCCTACAATTCTATCCACACCAAGCTTTTCAGCGAGTAATATTGTATTTATAAAATCATCATGAAACTTTTTCGCAATTTCTTTATTCGGATGAATTGGGTTGCCATGACAGCTCAGAGCGCTTATCTCTAAGCCATTGCCGTAAATTGCATTTTTAAATGCTTCTAATTTTGAATCGTCATTTAAAAGCACCTCAGGATCGCAATGTGCCTTACCCGGATATCCTCCGCAACCTATCTCTACCATTTGAACACCTGATTCAGCAAGATATTTCATTGCCTTTTCAAGCTCCACATGTGATAAAACTACAGTTAAAACACCTAATTTCATAAAAATTACCCTCCGTTTGATAACAAAGTTTTACTTGTTTTTATTAAATTCATTAACAAGATAAGCATTAACAAATCCGTCTAAATTACCGTCCATTACCTTCTCAACTACAGTTTCTTCATAGTTTGTACGATGGTCTTTAACCAAAGTATAAGGACAAAATACATATGAACGAATTTGGCTTCCCCAAGCTATCTCCATTTGATTGCCTTTAATATCAGAAATTTTCTCAACATTTTCTCGTTGCTTAATTTCAAACAATTTAGAGCGGAGCATCTTCATTGCAGTTTCTTTATTTTGAAGCTGCGAACGCTCTGTTTGACACGCGACTGTAATACCTGTGGGTTTGTGAGTAATTCTGACAGCAGAGTCAGTTTTGTTGATATGCTGTCCGCCGGCACCACTCGAACGATATGTGCCGATTTCAAGGTCATCAGGTTTAATGTCAATTTCTATATTATCATCAATTTCAGGCATTACCTCTACGGAAACAAATGACGTATGACGTCTTCCCGCCGCATCAAAAGGTGATATACGAACAAGACGGTGTACACCATGTTCGCTCTTTAAGAAACCATATGCATTATCTCCATTAATTTGTATAACAGCACTTTTTATGCCTGCTTCATCTCCGTCAAGCAAATCCACGAGTTTTACCTCATAATCATGTGCCTCTCCCCAACGCATATACATTCTCAAAAGCATAGAAGCCCAGTCCTGTGACTCTGTACCACCCGCACCGGGATGTATTGTTATGATTGCATTATTAGCATCATACTCTCCGGTAAATAAAGTCTCAAGACGAAGCATATTAAATGCCTGTTTATACTCTTCAAGCTCAGCCTCAACAGCCTCAACCATGGAAGCATCATTTTCCTCATGACCAATGGCTATCATAAGCTCTATTTCTTCATATTTTGTTTCAAGATGTGTAAATTTACCCAACTTAGTCTTAAGCTGTTTCAAATGCTTAAGTACTGCCTGCGACTTATCGGGATCATTCCAAAAATCAGGCTCAGAAGCCTTATTTTCTAATTCTTCGATTAAATTACGGATACCCTCCGTGTCAAAGTGAATCCCTCAAATCGCATAAACTTTTTTGTAAATCGCCCAGCTCGGACTCGAACTGTTCTAATTCAAACATTGCTTATCAACTCCTTTGATATTATTCTACCATATTATTTAACAAAATGAAACTCTATTTGACCCATTTTAACATTACAATTAACAACTTTAACTTTCACCCTGTCTCCTATTGCATACTTCATGCGGTTCGTTTCCCCAACCGCAATCATTTTTCTCTCATCAAAAACCATATAGTCAGGCATGCTGTTATAAAAAATAAGTCCCTCGGCAGAATTATCCAAGCGCACAAACATTCCGAAGCCGGTAATATTACAAATAGTACCTTTAAAAACATCCCCCAAAAAGCCTCTCATGTATTCAGCCACGAGTCTGTCTGTATAAACACGCTCCGCACTCTCTGCTTCTCTTTCGGTTAAAGAACAATGTTTAGCCGCTTCATCCCCTATATTTCTCCAAAAAGCCTCTTGCTTAACATTCATTTTGCCGTGAAGTACAGCTTTGATAATCCTGTGTATAAACAAATCAGGATACCTCCTTATCGGCGAAGTAAAGTGGGTATAATATTCTGCCGCCAAGCCGAAATGTCCTTCATTAACAGGCGAATATTCAGCCTTTTGCATTGCCCTTAAAGCAAGCATGCTGATAATAGGCTCTGCCGCCTTACCCTTAACTTTTTCAAGGAGGCATTGAATTGCATACGAAGCATCCTCACCATCCCCTCTCAAAGTATATCCCATACTTCTTACACTCGTTGACAATCCAAGAAGCTTCTCAGGTTCAGGATCGCCGTGCACTCTGTACATAAATGGGACTTTTAGGTTTTCAAAATGCTCTGCAATCGTTTCATTCGCTGCAAGCATAAATTCTTCTATTATGTTGTTTGCAAAGTTTACGGAACGCTCTTCTACGCTTACAGGCTTACCGTTTAAATCCGTTGTCACGTGAGTTTCAGGGAAATCGAAATCAATCGCACCTCTTTGGTATCTCATCGCATGTCTTAGTTCAGCAAGTTTTTTCATCAACTCAATATCATCAAGATACTCTTTAAATTGTTCCTGTAAATCTTTTTGTTTATAAAACTCACTGTCACCATCAAAAAGCGCTGTAATTTGCTTATATGTTATTTTATATTCTACACATATCAAGCTTTCAAAAACATCGTACTCTTCAACCTGACCCCTTTTATTTATCTTCATCATAACCGATAAAGCGAACCTATTCTCACCGACATTAAGACTGCAAATACCGTTTGATAGTTTCTGCGGCAACATAGGCAACACCTTGTCCACAAGATATACACTTGTGCCTCTCCTGTATGCCTCCAAATCAAGCTCCGTGCCCTCTTTTACATAATGTGCAACATCCGCAATATGCACTCCGAGCATATACTTGCCGTCATCAGTCATACTTATAGATACACCATCATCTACATCTTTAGTTTCTTCAGAGTCTATCGTAACTATTCGCAAGTCTCGCAAATCCCTACGACCATTTTTTAATTCTTTTGTTATAGAAGTATTGCTGATTGTCGTTCTTACATGAGACACTTCTTTTTTTACCGCATCCGGAAAATCAGCTCTTTCTTCTAACAACTCCTCAGGAGTTTTATAAATAGGTTTATCAGGTTTCTTTTCGTCTTTTTTAGTTCTGCGTGAAGAAACCTTTCTTTGTTCTTTGAACTTATTTTTACTGCTGCTTCTGATATGTCTTATTTTATTTCTACCGGCTTTTGTCTTTTTTAGAGATTTTTTTCTTTTCATTCTGCTAAACCTACCTACTTTTAAACGCAAAAAGCCGCGCTAATAAAATGCACGGCTTCAAATAAACTGCTTTGTTTTTACCTTTTGATTTATATTGTCTCAGTTCATACGCATAAGCACGCTAAGTACAATCGCAACTACCGCAAAAAATACGGAGAGCACTATTGTAAGCTTTGACAAAAATCTTTCTTTGCTCATTCCTTTGTTCTTGCTGTAGTAAGAATCTGAATTCTCACCTGTGATAACACTGCTGAGTCCTTCACTCTTTGACTCTTGCATTGCTACGATGATAATAACAATCAAACAAATAAGCATATAAAATACACCAAGTACTATTTTTAAAGCTGTCACCTGTAACACCTCCGCAACTTCTAATAAAAATCAGGCAAAAGTGATTATATCATATCGTTATACACTGTGCAAGTCCTTTTTTAAAATTTCCTATCAACTTTAGTTAAATAAAAAATCATATAAATTTCCAAAAGAACAGCAACAGTAAAAAGCTCCGAGACTCGCATTAAACATGAATCTCAGAGCTTTATTTTACTTTTTCAACGAAAAGTCTATATATATAGGCCAATGATCCGAACAATATGATGTTTGTAAGTTAATAACAATTCTTGTACGAAGCACATTTACTTTAGACGTTGTGAAGAAGAAGTCAATTGTTCTTGACGGTGAGCCTCCGATAAGTGCTGATGAACCAATCGCATGACCCGAGCGGAATATCATACCGTCTCTTAATGAATGGAATCTTGTTTCGTCAACAATACCGTCACCAATCATAACCTGATATGCCTCATCATAAGGACGCATATTATAGTCACCCATATTGACTACCTCGCAGCCGTATCTGTTAACGATATCCTTAGTAACAGACAATATCATTTTCGAGTTATCCACACGAATGGGCAACTTATGATCCCAACCGCCTATATTGTAGAAGTGTGTTGATGTTGCAGCAATAACTTCAGATGTTGCTTTATTCTTAAGAACAGCCCAAGTCACGCCAAACCAGCTGCTACCTCCGGGCAATTCCTTCCAACCACTTTCAAGACAAGTGAATTTTGATGTCTTATAAGCCAACGGAACACGGTTGTTGCCGTCAGAAGGTCCTGTATATACTTGTTGCTGAATTACACTATATCCTGCAGCTTTAAGCATAGGGATAAAGCTATTCATGTTTGGGATACAACATTCCTGCAAGCCAATAACATCAGGTGAGTAGTAGTTAATAATCTCTACCAATTTGCCGTATCTGCTTGTTTCCGGAAGGCCCTCATACCAAGTCATATTCTCTGTCATAAATCTGTAGTCGGCACCATCTGTTAAAGGAAGATGGTCTTTGTTTATATTAAATGTCTTGGGTGCGTCGAAGCAGATATCTTTAAGTTCAACATTGCCCGTTGCGTTTGCCAAAGCTTTGGAGATCAACTGAGAAGCATACTCTGCTGCTATAGCCGTACCGCCCACGACATATATCTCACCCGAAGTCTTGTTAATAATACTGTATTGGTTAGTACCGACAGTCTTATTACTTGCAACAAGCGCATTACCGCCTGCACCTGAGCCTGATGTTGCAATAACAATCTGAGGATAAGAAGCTCTCGGGTCATATATTCCGGTTTCTACTTCTACACCTGTGTAATATTCAATATCGTTCGCAAGAAGTTCAACAGCTTCTATAATAGCTGTGACATCATTTGCGGGAGCATTTTCCTCGTTTGCAAGATATGTTACTTTGAGTCCTGCAATATCCATACCGTTGATAGTAGCTGAAACAAGAGGACATCTAATTTCTTCTGCGGTACCGTTCACACGTGAGTTAGACTCTGAGTATATAGCATATGGAACTACTGAAAGTATCACATTTCCGTCATTAACAGGAAGTCCGCTTACAGTTACGGAATACGAATATCCGCCGTTTATGGCCTTATAAGATGTTGTATATACAGTCTTCTTATCAATTGTCTTGCCTGTTTCTGTAGCTACAGTTGTAATAACAAAACCAAGCTGTTTATACTGATCGTACTCAAATTTACCTGTGAGTGTTACATTGCCCGAATTGTCAACCGATGTGCTGACAAGATCAAGACCAGCAAACTGACCACACCATCTTACACCGGGAGATACGTCTGTCTTTTTCAAACCGCCATCAACACCGAATGTTGTAACACCGGGTGCTGTACCGGTCGAATCAAGGTTAATATACTCACCAAGTGTCTTGGGATAGCCTGCTGTTGTATTTGAGCTTGTCACTTGCGCAGCATAAGGCACTGCCGCAAACACATGTATGTATGTGCTCATAGGCTCTCTGTAAGCCTGTGTAGAAGCATACGCATATGTTTCATAATCGACATAGTTATAGTAATTATGCGATGTACCTGTCTCAGCTGTTTCTCTTACAAAATACAAAGCGATAGAATCTGCTCTGTTGTGAAGTTCTGCTGTCAATTCGCGTGCAAGAAGATTCTTGGAACTTGCTGTAACAGTAGCAAGATTAGTTCCGTTATCAAGTCTGACATTTACTGCTGAATTCTTGATGAGTGACAGTGCAACGCCTGCCTTCTTATCCGGCAAGAAACCTGCTCCGCAACCACTGTTAATCTTTGTTGCTGCATGTATATCAGCCGTTCCGTCGTGGATAGCAACGGGAACAACCGTAACATTCGTCATATCACTGCCCTGTTCTGTCCAATATGCTTTAAAATCTTCAACTGTAAGATTTCTGTTCGCATATGTTACAAACCAAAGAACAACCAAATTATTAGGAGCAACACTTACATCATAAGATGAAAGATTTACTCTTTCAAGACACTTTATATCTGTGCTTACTTCAACACCGGATACAAGACCAAGGAGAATATTATATCCGTTACTTTCGTTTTTGCCGCTGTTTGCAAAACCAAATCTGTAAAGCGAATATTCATTGAGATTTACAGTTTTGTCAGATGTGTTAACAATCTCCATAAACTCATATGCACCATTAGTAGGTGTTTGGCAAATCTCGCTTATTGCAAGATTCTTTTCGACTTCGCCCTTGGTAATCTTGATAACCTTGAACTGCTGAGCGGTGTATGATGCGGTATATTTTGCAAGCTCCAAATTTGTTCCGCTCGATGTTCCGCCGCCCGCAACAGTAAGAGCACATTCTGTTGTACACTTGGGAACGAATACATAATTTCCGCTAACTTTAAAAATGTACCATCTCTGAGCATTTGTATTATTTGAAGTATATGTTGCTACGTTTGTGCCGGCCGCACCTGAGCCTGCCGCACAGTCAAGTGATTTACCTGTGTAAAGGTTTGTTATCTCATAACTACCGTCTGAGAAACGAATAAATCTCCATATCTGTCTGTATCCTGAGTTAGGGTAACGTATAAGAACATTATCGTTTGAAAGAGCTAAGTTATAGTTTGATCCGACACCTCTTATATTTCCCCAGAAGTTACTGCCTATGTTTGCAGGCTCCAAACCTTCAAGTGCGTTTAACTTTGTAATTTTGAACTGCTGACCTATTGCACCGGTATATGTATTCATTTGCACATTAGCACCTGCCACAGTCGAATTACCGTTTACGGAAAGAGCGGTCGTTGTTGAACACTTTGCACGAAGAGTGTAAGTGCCGTTTGCGTTTTTATAAATAAACCAACGCTGTGCATTAGTATTGTTGCTTGCATAAAGGTCAACATTCGCACCCGATGCTCGTGACGCTGCATAAACATCAAGCACCTTGCCCGTTGCATTGTTTGTTATTTTATAGCTTCCGTCCTGTTGTCTGTCCAATCTCCAAGACTGATCAGCTTTAAAAACAGGTGTTGCAGTGTATACGTTTGTACCCGTATAACCGAGATTCATACCACCGGAGTTCATAGAAATCCTTACGTCAATACCTGTCCCGATATCAGCAGGCTGAGCTGTCATACGAGATTCGTTAATACCATATGTAGCAAAGTGATTGAATGCACTTTCACGGTTTGAGCCGAATGCCGCCTTTAAATCAGCATTGTTTTTAAGATAATAATCAACACTGAACATAGGGCTCGCCTGACGACCTTCTTTGACACCATACTCCACAAAGTGATTATAGAGTCTGTTAGCGTCTGTACCAAATGCCGCTTTAAGGTCGGGATATTTGGCAGCATAATACGTAGCATCGAAAACTACTGACTTTATGTTCGATGATACATTTACCTTTGCCGTAGAATGCATCGGCAGAAGCATTGTGATTGTCATAAGTGCCAAACACAACGCAATAACACGAAATGACTTTTTCATAATAATTCCTTTCAGTTTTTTATTTTATACTATGTATATATTTTAAATATTTTTTGTCTTTCAGTCAAGCAATTTTGAACTTTGTTAATAAATTTTATTTGACAATATTTTCTTATATATGTTAGTCTTTTTGCGACAAGAGAGGAGCCTTGCACGATAAAATGGATAACAACTTATCAAACCGTCATTATAAAACCGCAAATTCATATTTCCAAGAACGCTTTGGATTCAAAGTCTATAAATTAGCTCTTGACGGTGGCATGACTTGTCCCAATCGTGACGGCACTTTAGATACTCGCGGATGTATTTTTTGCAGCAGCGGAGGCAGCGGAGATTTTGCACAAAAGCAATGCGGCAATATAAGTCTTCAACTCGCACAAGCAAAAGCTCGCCTCTCCGGCAAAAATCACGGAGAACATTTCATCGCATATTTTCAAAGCTTCACAAACACTTATGCCGACGCAGAAGTTTTGCGTAAACTTTTCGTACCCGTAATAAACGAACCGTCCATCGTGGGGCTATCTATAGCCACACGCCCCGATTGTCTCCCACTTGAAGTGTTGGCTCTCATAAACGAGCTCAATCAAATCAAGCCTGTTTTCATCGAACTTGGTTTGCAAACAATACATCAAAAAACTGCCGACTTCATAAGACGTGGCTACGAATTGCACGTTTATGACGAGGCAGTTAAAAATTTACGTAAAACAGGAGTTCACATTATAACTCACATGATATTGGGGCTTCCCGGTGAAGACAGCGCCATGATGCAAGCAACAGCCGGACATATCGGTGCAGTCGGCAGTCACGGTGTGAAATTGCAGCTTCTTCATATATTAAAAGGCACTGACTTAGAAACCTTTTACCGCAACGGAAATTTCGCCGCTCTTTCCAAGTTTGACTACATTGACAATTTATGCAAGTGCGTATTATGTCTTCCTGAAGGTACTGTACTTCATCGTATAACAGGCGATGCCCCAAAAGCATTATTGGTTGAGCCGAAATGGTCAGCAGACAAAAAGCGTGTCTTGCAAGAAATAAAAGAAGCCTTTTCAAATCAAGGTATCATTCTCGAATGAAAAGGCTATAATTCTTAATTGTATTTTTGTACTATTGCCGCATCGTAAGCCGCTTGTATTAATATGTCATTTTTCCATCTGGAACCTATATCAAATTCAATATCACGAATATCTACATCAAACATTGTTGCCAACATAGTGTATCCAACCAACACACTGCCGTCATATGACGGATGATATAAGTCAGGCTGATAAAGTTCTATTTCCTGTTTATGGTTTAAATATACATCAAGCATCGCAATACCTGCATGAATAATTTTGGCATTTACTTCTTTACCTGCTTCAAGATATGCATCAGAGAGTTTCTTTGCCATTTCCTGAGTATTTCCGCCAAAAGCAGGAAGGCTGCCGTGTCCGCCTTTATATCCCCATGTTTCGTACAAAAACAATTGTGCGCCGTTCTCTTTAACTTTTTCGGCAAGTCTTTGTACTCCTCTTCTAAAGCTTGCATTGTCCGAAATAGGTCTGTGACTTTGTTCTTGAAGAATTACTGCATCGTACTTGTTATTTTTAAGGCATTCATCAACTTTTGCGCCATACTGATCAGCAGAATCAGCAAAAAGCTCTAAAATATATGCACCGCGAGTTACCGTGTCTACTGTAACATTGTATCCCGCTTTTTCGCATAACGGAACAAAAATATCTCTTGCCAAATTATTGTAATCCGTAAAGCTGTTACCGATAAACAAAACATTATAAGTTTTGTTTTTATCTGAGAATTTGTTATCACTGTCGCCTGTACATCCGGGCAAACATGTCAAACCCATGCAAAGCGCCAACAATAAAGAAAAGTATTTTTTCATAAAAGCATGTCTCCCAACATAATTTTTTCTTAATTATACAATATTCTCAGCAAAAAACAACACATTCATTTCAAAAAGAATCTTACCAATTTGTTATAAAAAGATTTCGAATAAGGCTGGTATCTCATAGGCAAATCAATGAACGTCTTTTTATCTACTATGCTTTTAGTATGAGAGAAAGTTTCAAAACCTGCTTTACCGTGATATTGCCCCATGCCACTCTCACCTACTCCGCCAAATCCCATTTCACTTGTTGCAAGATGTATTATTGTGTCGTTTATACAGCCTCCGCCATACGAAACGCGCCGAGTAATTTCTTTTATGTGTTTTTTGTTTTCAGAGAAAAGATAAAGTGCCAACGGCTTTTGTTTGTCATAAAGCAAGTCAAAAACATCTTCGAATTTATCATATGTCAGCACAGGTAATACAGGTCCGAAAATTTCTTCTTGCATTACTGCATCTTCCCAAGTGACATTATCCATAACTGTAGGCTCGATTTTTAACTTTTCTTTGTCAAAAACACCACCGGTGACAACTTTTTCTGCGTCAATCAAATTGCAGACTCTTTCAAAATGCTTCTCATTTATTATTTTACCATAATCACTGTTTTCTAATGGATTTTTGCCATACTGCTCAATTATTTGCGTGCAAATTTCTGCTACAAGTTTATTTTTTATTTTTTTATCGCAAAGTATATAATCCGGCGCAACACAAGTCTGCCCGCAATTTAAAAATTTACCGAAAACAATTCTTTTTGCCGCAATTTTGATTTTTGCCGTATCATCTACTATACAAGGGCTTTTGCCTCCCAATTCCAAAACAACCGGTGTCAGATACTCTGCTGCGTGGCGAAGCACTTCTTTGCCTACATTTTGGCTTCCTGTAAAAAATATAAAATCGAATTTTTGTTCAAGTAACGCTGAGTTTTCACGCCTGCCGCCTGTAACAGCCGCAACATATTCCGTCTTAAAGGTTTCGTTTATTATCTTTTTCACTATTTCACTTGTGTAAGGAGAATACGCGCTTGGTTTTATTACAACAGTATTTCCGGCCGCAATTGCATCTATCAAAGGTCCGATTGATAACAAAAACGGATAGTTCCAAGGGCTCATTATCAAAACATTTCCGTATGGAATCGGCTGTTGATAGCTCGATGAAGCAAATTGTGCAAGCGGTGTACGGACACGCTTTTTCGAAGCAAATTTCTTTAAATGCTTAACCATATAACCAATTTCGCTCAAAACCATACCAATTTCGCACATAAAGCTCTCAAAGTTACTCTTTCCCAAATCAAACTTCAATGCCGCTGCTATATCGTTTTCGTGCTGCTTTACTGTTGCATAAAGTTTTTTTAACGAATCAATTCTGAACTCAACAGGTAATGTCGCCCCATTTTTAAAGTACTCTCGTTGTTTTGAAACAATCTCTTTTATATCCATATGATACCTCAAACATAACACCCAACCGGTATTGTTGTATCTAAAAATATATCTTCTGCAACTTACCGACAAGTTAAAAGCAAGCAACATATTGTGTTTCTGCGATTTCTAACTCAATATTTAGTGTCGCATTGCTTGATTTCAAATTTTTCTGCAAGTTACCGGCAAGTTAAACTCAAGCCCAAACAGGAACATATTTAGTATGTTTCGGAGCAGTGTCCTCTAATTTTTTGATATAATTCTTTTCCAATGCTTCCTTGATTAATCTCGAAATACTTGCAGACGAAGAAACCTCTAATCCAAATCTTTCTCTCAACGAGCTGTTAGTTAAGAATTCTCCCTGTATATATTTAATGCAAGCGTGCATATAACAAGCCCAAAGTTTATCATCCGGAGATAAATCAAAAAAGTCCTTTTTTGAAAACAAAGTAACCTTTGTATTCTCTTCATATATTCTAATTTGCGGTGTGGGCAGTTGCTGAATTTCGCAAGAGATTACTATTTTGTCCCAACCGGTACCAAGTTCTTCACACATTTTTAGTCTACGCATTAATGATGCTAATTTTTCATTTCTGGATTTTGGAGGGTTATCAATAATTCTTGCCACATCAACCAAAGGCGTTCCGGGGTTAGTTATCTCTATTCGATTACTGAAAATTTCAACGACAACACCTGTACCTGTAACAGAAAAATCTTGATGAATTAAAGCATTTGCGATAGCCTCTCTTAAAGCAATCAGAGGATATGGCCTTTGTTGAGTTCTTATTGCCCCTGCAATAACCTCTTTTGATGGTAGTAATGCTTCTACATATTTTAATAATCCTTCAAAACCAGCGGCATAACCTTTTATACCAACATCTTCTTTTAGCATTTCCAGACGACTGTTGTCGCTATACTGAACAACTCTAACTGCTTTTCTTGCAAGACGCGGAAAATCATACAATCTTTTGGCAAATAATATTGCACCCAAATTTGTAATTGCAAATAAACCATTATCTTGCTTCACCACAATATCCTCTTGTGCTAAATAGTGCAAGATTCCAATTGAGTCAGTGGGGAGTGGTTCTTTTTTTAAATCAAAATAAGTAGAATAGTCTAATAATTGCAATGCTTCACCAATAGATAAATCTTGTTTTGCGTATTGTTCTTCAAAACGATTATTTCTTATTTTATCCCAAAGTTGAGCTTTCATTTGCGGATAATCACTCAATTTCTTTGTGTAACTCCCAACTCTTATATAGTCAACCTTTTTAAATGTAACTGTTTGATTGGTTGCTTTATATATTATGAGCACAACAATGTCTTTATTATTCATTTTGATATTTTTGAATTCAAACTCTGCATTTGGAGATAATAAATTTCTTAACCAGCTTTCAATTTCTTGATTGCCTATTTTTAAAGTATATTGGTTATAATCTGTTCCAACAATTTCATGTGTTTTGTCATCTATTCCCCAAAGCATATAAGCACAAGACTTATCTGAATATGCAGCAGCATTTGCCAAAGCACTTATATCTTGTCCAATCATATCTTCGTTATAATTATTGTGTTTGAATTCAAACCAATTCGATTCACTGTCAAATTCAATTAATTGAGTAATTAATTTTTCTAAATTCTCCATTATAAAACCTTCCTTGCCATGTCAGGAGTGTGTGTAACGAGAATTATAACACATTTCACTACCAAACTAAACCTTTTTTAACAAGAACATCTTAACCATATTTATTTTCAAATTGCACCAAACCGGCATTGAAATTTCTTTACCAAAGTGTCATAATAACGCACGGAGGCTTTCAAATGGATTTTCACAAAATTGACACAGCAGAAGATATTAATAAAATAAAACCTTATCTTGATTTATTCGATAAAGATTTTTCTGATTTAACGCAACCCAATTTCTATATGTGGCGCGATATTTATCCGAGATATTTTCACATTTTTGATGATACTCTGATTATAAAAGAAGCTTCTGCTACAGATGAAAATGATTTTCGTTTTTATATGCCCGTTGGCAAAAATCCTTCAAAAGCTCTCAAGCTTATGGAGCAATATTGTCTCGAGCGCCATTTGCCGCTCATCGTGTCTAATTTAACACTTGAGGAGGCCGGCGCACTTTCTTCACGCTATCACAATACGGAAGTTCACTTTAACAGATGTTGGAGTGACTATATTTACAGTGCGGAAAGTATGAGAACTTTCAAAGGCAAAAAATTTGCAGGTCAGCGCAATCATATTAATAAATTTATTTCTCTGTACGGAAATTACCAATATCATCAAATACACCGTGAAAATATTTCTGCAGCAAGAAATTTTTTGATTGATTTACGTGACCAAAATCAATTTCAAAGCGAGGCAGCTCTTGATGAGCTTAACCTCAACATTGCTTTTCTTGATGTTTTCTTCGAGTTTGACTCCGTGGTAGGCGGCTTCATAACTTGTGGCGAGAAAGTGATTTCCGTAGCCATAGGAGAAAAGCGCGATACAACATTATATGTGTGCATTGAAAAAGCAAATCGTGAATACATCGGAGCTTATCAGGTAATGGTAAAAGAATTTGCCTTACACAACACAGGTAGCGAGGTTTGTTTTATCAACCGAGAAGAAGATATGGGCAACGAGGGGCTCCGGACATCAAAGCTCCAATATCATCCTATTGAAATTAAAAACAAATATTGGGTTGAAGTTAACACTTTGTTTGACGACATAGAAGCTCCCGTGAAAATCTATTCCGAAGAAAAAGTAAATATTTTTTTGGACGAAATAACATCTGCCGATTCCGAGGCATTTATGAAGCTTTATACAAATGATGATAATAATAAATATTGGGGATATAACTACAAAGAAGATGCACCTATTAATGTTAGTGCGCAGTATTTCATAGACTTTGTAGAAATGATGAAGAAAAAAAAAGAAGAATACTCTTTAGCTGTAAGAGTAAACGGTGTTTTTGCCGGAGAGGGTGTCTTTCATAATTTTGATATATTCGGTAACATAGAATTGGGAATACGTCTTTTGCCGGAATTTCAAGGAAAGGGTATCGGTTCATATGCTGTTGTTGCTATGAAAAATTACGCAAAAAACACATTAAAAGCCAAATCTGTAAAAATGAAATGTTTTCTTAAAAATACTGCTTCAGAGCGTATGATAAAAAAAGCAGGATTTGCGGAAGTTTCCCGTAGCAACGACTTTATATTCTTCGAAGCATAGATTACCTACTTGTTTTCTATATTTACAGACACTTTGCATTCGGGTATTTCATCCTTGAGCAATTCATGAATATCATTAACAAGTTGTTGTACCTCAACAACGGTTGTATTATCATCAAAGCCAAGCTCTAATTCAATAAAAACCACACCGCCTGCGACTCTTGATTTTATTCCTATAAACTCGTCATATTTATCATAATTTGCTGTTATCGTTTTTAAAACAGCTTTTTGAATATTCTCATCTGCCGTTTTGTCTAAAACTTCTTTTACTGCAACACGCATACGCAAAACAACTGTTGTAATAAGATATATCGATAGAGCAATACAGAATATTGACGAGAAATACCAAATAAATCTATTGTCTCTAAATAAATAGATAAGCAACAAAGCCAAGAACGATATCAAATCGAACATAAGACTTTTTATTCTGACAGAAAGCTCCGATTTTAACAGAAAACTGTTTGACTGTTTGCATAATCTATATTGCTTCCAAAATACAACAAAATCAAGAGCTACACAGATCACCTTAAACAAAACGGCAATCCCGATAGTTTCACTGGGTTGCTGCGGATCTATAAGGTCCGTTATCGCAAAGAATATCATTAAGCCCACACTCATCAACAGTAAAAAGTCGAGTGCCAACGAAACTAACGCTTCTATTTTACCTACACCGTAATTATATTCAAACCTTAAGTCCTTGCGAAGTTTTTTTGAAAGAAATAACATGCAAAAAGTTCTCAGAAGCAAGCTCAAGCTATCAATAAGATCAGCATAAACAATAAGAGACCTTGTGGATAATGCCAATAAAAACACAATAATACAGTTAGGCACTTCCCCCAATAATAAAAATATCGATATTTCTGCTTGTCGGCGGTAGTGTTTCTTTTCCATTGCTATCTCCTCATAAAATCCTCTTATAACATTTTACGTTGTTGCCATATTAAAAGCAAGCATATATTAAAGTTTGTCTGTTTATGAATACATTTGATATTTTTCCGCACTTTTTTTAAACAACGCTACATTCGCCGTTTGCTTTTTTATATACTCATCAGGTTTAAACTCATCTTTTCTGATTTCATCAGTTCCTGCCAACTTATCTATGAAAAACGATGTACCGTTACTCGTCAAAAATTCAAACTCACTATTAGTTCTTCGTATAGCATCAAGCATCATTAAGCCACAACGATACGGCTTAAATTTATCATAATCTGTAATAAAAATCTGTATACCCTTACACAATTCACCTTTATGCTTTGAAAACATCGGAGTAAAACACACAGGAGCAAAATCAACACCCTCAATATTACACTCTTTCATTTTTTTGACAACCTCGGTATGCTTCATCCACGGCGCACCTATATATTCAAAAGGCTTAGTGGTACCCCTACCCTCCGATACGTTGGTGCCCTCAAACAAAACAGTTCCCACATAACACAACGCAGTATCAAAAGTCGGTATATTTGGGCTCGGCAATATCCAATGTGCATTAATCTGCCTATAATCCATATCACGCGTAAGTCCGCTGCAACGCGCCACATGGAGATCACAATTAATGCCAAATTCAGTGTTTATATACGCCGCAAACTCTCCTACCGTCAAACCGTAACGAGTCGCAAGAGAATATCCCCCCACATCACTGCTAAAAGCATTATCAAACACATTCCCCTCTACCTTTTTTAATCCCAGCGGGTTGAATCTGTCGCATATCACAAGCGGTATACCTTGCTTCGCACATTTTCTCATAATTCTGCCAAGCAAATATAAGTAGCTGTAGTGTCTCGCACCCACGTCTTGAATGTCATATACCATACATTCTACTTCAGGCGGCAAATTTTCACACTTTTCACCGTATACGGAAATCACTTCCAGGCCGCTACTCTCGTCTATATACGAATCTACTTTTTCCCCTGCCTGCCGTTCTGCTCTTATACCATGCTCCGGAGCAAACAATTTGACCACGTCATATTGGCTTCTCAATATATCAATTGTGGATTTTAAATCAGAATCAACACCTGAAGGATTCGTAAGTAATCCCAACTTTTTATTTTTCAATATGTGATGTACAGAAATCAAATTTTCAATTCCGGACTTGTATATCATATTAGGAATTCTCCTTCGGATTAAATATTTTTAGAAAAGGTAATATAAGTCTTATTCACTTTAAATCCCACTCTTTTATATAGGGTGTCCGCAGCACCTTGTAAAGGAGTCCATTGCATCCATGCTTTTGTCAGGCCTCTGTTTTTCATTGCACTGAGACAATCATTTAAAAGGACTTTACCTATTCCTTTGCCTTGATACGATGCATCTACGCAGAAGGGTCCGAATCGTTCTTTTGAACCGTACGGATCACCGAACACACACGCTCCTATAACTTTGCCATCTTTAGCCGCTATGCGTATACGCTCATAATCAAGCTCTGCCAAACGACTTTTAAATTCAAATGCCATGCTTATGTTATTGAACGGCTCTTGCGAATCAATCAAAGACAATATATATTTATCTTGAATAGGTCCTGTATAAATCCCCTCTTTTGCCAGATTTTCTCTTTTTTGCTCAATATTGGCATCTTCACAAAACTCTGACAAATACAATTCACGCGCCAAAGAAGGTATACTTCTGTATCCTTTTGATTCAAACAAAGAAATATATTTTTCGCAATGTTCTTTTGAAACACCTTGATAAAAATACACAGGATAGTATCCTGTAGATATTTCATGTTTGCCATGAGACTCAAAATACTTCTCTGCTTCGCAAATCAAAGCACTGCCTATCTCAGCAAAATGCTCGTCATCATTTACAGCAAAAGCAGAAATCCATCCGTTATTTTCTTCAAGTCCGCTGTAAGCATCAATCGGCACACGTCTGTAAACACAATTTACAAATCCCACAATATCATCACCGCTGCAAGCGATAAAAAATCCGTCAGCACTAAAATTGCAATCTAACAACATTTTTTTGATTATCTCTTCTTTGGTTACTTTATCGTGAGGCAGAGCAGCATTCCAACAATTTACAATTTTGTCAATGTCCTCTCCCATGAAATTTCTGATTTTCATTTAATACCTCCTCATTCTGCCTTATATGCCTCAATAGCTTTTCTGATAACACGATCGTTTTCATTCAAAAGCTGTTCAGCTTTTTCTTCACTAACACATAATGCTTCTGATACTATGCGAACTTGCCTTCCAGCAAGCTTTGCATTGCTACCTTTCAAATTAATCATAAGATTTTCATACACAAATCCGTTTTTAATCATTGCACATGTAGAAAAAATATTCAAAATAATCTTCTGCGCCGTACCGGCATTAAGTCTTGTCGACCCTGTAATAACCTCCGGCCCCGTATCAGCGCAAATAAAAATATCGCACGCATCTTCAAGAGGCACATCTTTATTACACGCAATACCAATAACAGTTGCTCCAAGTTCTTTAGCCTTATTCAATGCAGAAATAACGTATTTTGCCCCACCTGCAGCAGAAATTCCAACGACAGCATCTTTTTCGCAAACTCCGTTTTCTACAATATCTCTTTGCCCTGCCAAAACTATGTCTTCTGCATTCTCCGATGCTTTAAACATACACTCTTTTCCTCCGGCTATAATGCCCGTCACAAGTTCGGGAGACACTCCAAATGTCGGCGGACATTCCGAAGCATCGAGAACACCTAACCTGCCCGAAGTGCCCGCGCCTATATAGAATAACCTGCCACCTTTGGAAATAGCCTCACTGATGGCTTCTACCGCACTTGCTATCTCACTTTGTTCGGCTTCTACTGCTTTTATAGCATTGTAGCTTTCGGAAATCATCGTGCCAACCATGTCTTGTGTTGACATTTTATCAATGTTCATTGTACGGGGATTTCTCGTTTCTGTTCTCAACATCACTTTTCACACTTTCTGTATTGAGTTATAAAATTTTCTTTTAACGCATTTAAATTGACATCACACATTTGTGCAGCTTTTATACAAGCTCCGTAAATTTGCGGAAACTCAGGCACTACTGCTTCCAAGCGGTCATCAAGTTGATTTTCTACTATTTTCTTATAAATATCTGTTTTTGTAAAGAGGCTTCCTGATAATACAACTTTTGTTATTTCTGCATATTTTTTACAAATCAGGTTTACTGTGTCTGCTACATACAAGGCATTTTCTTCTATTATTTTTTTAGCCACTTCATCATCTTTCAAATAAGCTTCAAAAACAATTTCGGCAAAAGAAGCTACATATGTTTGTCCTTTTAAATACACTTCTTGTAAAATTTCTTTTATGTTTTTACCTTCGCTTTCTTCAATCATATCTTTGAGAATCGTATAATTACCTATACCCTCAAAATACGCCAAAGCACTGTTCAATCCATCTCTGCCTATATCAAAACCACTGCCCAATTTATTAATAAGATATCCCCAACCCGAATGCAATATTAAATCATCATTAACTTTAGAAAGTACAGAAAAGCCTGTGCCGCAAATAACTGCAATACAATTATTGTTATCTGAATCAGCACAAGCAATCACGTTAAGTATATCGCTGTTACACTCAATATTCATATCAAGTCCGGCATAATGTTCAATCAAATTTTCTTTAACAATTTCCGCTTTATTTCCAAGTAAAAAGCCCGCTGCTCCAATATATACAGCGCATATAGCAGAACAATCCGCAAGCATTCCGTCAATACCGCATTTCAATATTTCAAGACACTTATCAATGCCTACCGAATTCGGATTACAAGCCCCCAAAACAATACGTTTTTCAATCTTACCATCCTCTGAAAACAGCACAAATTCTGTCTTAGTGCCGCCACCGTCGACACCAAGACAGAATCTCTTATTCGGCTTTTCAGAAAAACCGTAACCCATCATTTTGCTATTTCCTTTGAAGTATTTGCATTACCGCAACTTGAACAAAATACGTCATCAGCAGTCATCGGCTTGCCGCAATTTTCACAATATTGCACTTTTACCGGTACTTCTTCATTTTTATTACTTTCATTGCCGTTATTCTTCTTTTTCTTTTTAACCGCAACAATTACTACCACAATAACAGCGACAACAACTACAGCACTTACTGCAATCACAATATAAATTATATAAGAATTATCAACAAGTTTGCCACGCTCATTAGCTTCAGCTTTATATGTCTTGTCAATTTCTCCGTCACCGTCTTCGTCAACATTTAAAATAGTTTCATCGACATTTGCGGCAACTGTCTCAATCTCTGTTCTGGGAGTGATTTTTATGTTTGTAAATTTGCGCAAATCACTATACTCACCGTCACTGTCCATAAAGCCTATCGTATATGTCATACGACCTCTGCCGTTACCATCAATATCTATGTCATACTCAGCTCCGTCTTTTAATCTGAGTATTTTTATTCTGTTATCAGAAGATGTGTCATTTTCCTGCGGATTTTCTTCAAATGTAAGCGTACCAAAATCAGTTCTTTGATTATTAGTTACATCTTTAGAAGTAAGTTTTTCTCCCTTATATTTTACTGTTACATCAACAGGACACGCAATTCTTATATAAATATACTTTGTGCCTTGAATTTGATCTGCAATATCTCCGAAGAAGAATACCAACTGCTCTGCATCGTCAACCTCAAAATGGCCACCCTCGCTTGCAATATGTTGCATTAAAGACTGTGCATCTGCTTTATCATACAACGAGCCGAAGAAGCCTAAAGTATAAATATATACACCTTGCTGTTTTATTGCATTGGCATATTTTATCAAGTCCTCGCCGACTTTTCCTTCATTTGGAGAACCGTCACTCATTAATACTATTATTTTTTTCTTTGCGTTGCTATCTTTTAACATTTCGTATGCCTCTGTTAAGCCCGCTTCAATATTAGTACCACCACCTGAGTTAATTCTGCCGACAGCATTCACGAGATACTTCTCATTCCTGCAAAAATCTGCAATTCTCAACGCTCTGTCATCATATGAAACAATACCTATACCGGCATCTTCTTTCAATATCGTATTAATGAATTTTTCAGAAGCATTCTTTGTTTCTCTCATAGGAGTGCCATCCATACTGCCGGAAGCATCCAAAACAAGCACAATGTCTCTTTCGTCAGAACCTGACATTTCAGGCCACTCAGATTTTCCTCCATCCTTTTCAATAGAGTTTATTTTTGCTTGAACACATCTTGCATATGCTTTTGCTCCTTCTTCATTCGGATGCATTGAATATGCACTGATAAAACCACTTTTTATCAAATCTTCATCTTGCTTAAAAATCTTCACTTTGTTTATGTATGCATTATCTGAATATGCCTCATGTCCGTCAAATTCCTCCTCTACAGACACAAAACAAATCTTAAGTCCTGATGTTTTGCAAGAGTTAACCAGCATTTCAATTTCTGCATTAAATCTGCTTACAGAATCATTAACCAATGTTGCCGCATCTTTTGTAAACAATAATCCGTCACCATCTTTGTTGAGCAATTTTGGATAACCGGCTACTATAATTTTTGCTTGAGGGCCCGCAGAATAAGAAACATCATAATAAGCTTGCTCCAAGTTATCTCGTATGCCATCTTCTTTATAAAAATCCGCCCAAATAGCATTTAATTTATCTGATAACGAGCTGGGATTTAATATGCCGATGGTACTTGCTTTTACCGCTTCGGAAACAACATCCGTAAACTTTGCATCATTTCCGCCCAATGTCAATGTGACATAATCTGCTTTTTTATCATAAAGACTATCAAATACATCCAGCTGAGGGTCTATGTATCTGCTTCCCGAATAACCGCCTATGTCATATTCTTTTTTAAACGAGCCTTTCATATGCTTCGTTTCTGCACCGGAAGTTGCCGCAAAGAACCAATTCTCACCACGATTATCAGCCATTGTACCATTTACGCCCGGCAATTTAAGCATTCCCGACCAACTTTTCGTAGAACGGTGAGCAAGCCAGTCTTGATTTCTTACTTTATAATAATCAGATTCATCCTCTGCGTAAAAAGGCTCTATACCTTCACCCGAAGAAAAAGAATCTCCGAGCGAAACCATAATCGGTGTTTTGTTTTCGTCGGCTTTTACAGTAGTTTCACCGAAAATAGGCGAAAACAAACTAATCAAAACAGCACAACAAAGAAGTGTGCTTATAAACTTCGTTTTCCTTGTTGAACTATTTTTTCTCATAATCTGTCAAGCTCCTTATTGGTCAAATTTTCAAGTGTTTCGGCATTGATTTTATCAACTTTTTTTACAGAAAGTACATCAGCGTTCGGTACATTTATATAAAATTTATTCTTTGTACTGTCATAGCTTGTTATAGTGTTGCTTTCAGAAAGCATAAGCTGGACACCTTTTTGAGTTTGTTCATTATATGAAAGAGGATTTGCAATAACTGCTCCGTTTATCTCAAATATCATCCAAACATCGCCATTACTTGTGATGTAATATGTTTGATACATGGGGTGTTTTTCGGATGAATAGCGAGATATTTCCGTAGCGGCATAATATTTACCGTTCATATCATACTCCGCAGTAATAGGATTCGAGTCAAAGCCTCGCTCTGAAAAATCATCATAAACGTCCTCTTCTGAACGCACATCATCAGACTCGTTTGCTTTAATTTCTGATTTCACGCTTGTATTTTTATCAAAATAATCATCTGCGTCAGGCGGCGTTACCTCATAAGGATTTTTTAAATCCTCTTCGGTAAATTTATCTTTATTATCGCTGTTATCAGAATTTTCATTTTTCACTTCAGCATTCTCTTTTAATCCCATTGATACAAAAATATCATTTACAAAAGAAATCTTAACCTTGTCAAAATACGTAAGCAAGCCAATTGTGACAACGGCTAAAACAATCACAGAAACAACCGTAATAACAATAATCAACGGCAATTTACTCTTTTTATTGTTAGACACAACAAATACCTCCAAGTTCTCTTTTTTGTAATAAATTTCCAAAAAGAAACACCAATCTGAGATTGGTGCTACTTACAAACTAAATACTACATTCGTGATAATAACATATTTCCCGAGCAAAAACAACTTCATATTTACATTTGTTTTTTAACTACTTGATACTCATCACCCGATTTAAAATAAGGACATCTTTTATGTTTATATTGAACATATCTCGCCATTTCGTCTTCATCCATGTATACCGTACATATATAAGACTCAAAAGCGTCATCAAATTCATAATATAAACAATTTTCACAATCTTTTATGTCAAACATAGTAAATTATCACTTAATTTCTTTAACTGTATATCCTTGTGCCTCAATTGTTGCCTTAAGCGCTTCATTGCTTATTTCGCTTGTCAAAGTAACAACTGCTTTGTCTTCTTTGTGATTAACTTCTGCTTTAGCAACACCTGGCATTTCCTCAAGACATTTCTTTACTCTTGCCTCGCAATGCGGACACATCATTCCTTCAATAATCATAGTTTTTGTCATTTCTTTTACCTCTCTTTTATCAAATTTTTTACCTTTTCTTATTTTCACAAAATTGAGTCGCAACGCATTACTGACTACGCAAACGCTCGACAAACTCATTGCCGCTGCGCCGAACATGGGGCTCAATTCCCACCCGAGCAAATGATACCACGCACCTGCCGCCAATGGTATACCAATTATATTATAGATAAATGCCCAAAACAAGTTTTCTTTAATATTCTTAAGTGTTGCTCTGCTGAGTTTAATTGCCGCAGGCACATCTGACAAATTGCTGTTAATCAAAACCACATCAGCTGCATCAATAGCAATATCAGTTCCGGCTCCTATCGCAATTCCCGTATCTGCGCGCGTAAGTGCAGGCGCATCGTTAATGCCGTCGCCAACCATTGTTACTTTACCCTCAAGTTGCAATTTTTGTATTACAGCATCTTTTCCATCAGGCATTACTCCTGCTATCACTTCATCAACACCGATTTGCTTGCCTATTGCATTTGCCGTACGCTCATTGTCACCTGTTAACATCACAACTCGTATTCCCATTGCGTGAAGTTCTTTTATCGCCTCAATGCTATCTTGTTTAATAACATCCGAAACGGCTATAACACCTGCAAGCTCGCTGTTTTGGGCAAAAAACAGCGGTGTTTTACCTTCGGCCGCGAGCGTTTGGGCGAGCGTAAGTATTTCTTCTGAAACCGGCGCTTTTTCTTGAATAAATTTAAGATTTCCTCCGTAAAGAACATTCTCTCCGACTTTTGCTTTCAATCCGCTGCCTGGCAATATTTCAAAGTCGGCAACATCTTCTGCCGCAACACCTTCTTCTACGGCCTTTCTATTTATTGCTTTTGCAAGCGGATGTTCACTATTCTTTTCAAGTGTAGCCGCAAGCGCCAAAAGTTGCAAAGTGCAACCCTTTTCCGTAGGAAAAACACCGACAACAGAGGGATTGCCTTCAGTAATGGTGCCCGTCTTATCAAGTACGGCGATTTGCGTTTTGCCGGATTGCTCCAGGGCCGTGGCAGTCTTAAAAAGTATGCCGTTTTTAGCGCCTACGCCTGTGCCTACCATAATTGCCACCGGTGTTGCGAGCCCTAAAGCACATGGGCAACTTATAACGAGCACCGAAATCGCTCTTGCAATCGCAAAACCGAACGCCGCCCCAACTGCAAGCCAAACAATGAATGTAATCAGGGCTATTCCCATAACTACGGGCACAAAAACACCTGCAACTTTGTCTGCAATTTTGGCAATCGGCGCCTTCGTAGCCGCCGCATCGCTCACCATTCGTATGATTTGCGCAAGCGTTGTGTCCTCGCCCACTCTTGTAGCCTCACATTTGAGCACGCCCGATTCATTTAACGTTCCCGACGACACTTTATCGCCCTTTTCTTTGTCTGCAGGTATGCTTTCCCCCGTCAAAGCCGCTTCATTAACTGCACTACGCCCGTCAATTACCACACCGTCCACAGGTATCTGCTCCCCCGGCTTTACTATAAATATCTCACCTTTTTCCACTTCTTCTACGGAAATTGTTCGCTCTTTGCCACTGCGGATTACAGTTGCTTGCTTAGGCGCAAGCTTCATTAGTCCTTCAAGCGCATTTGTCGTTTTACCTTTTGCTCTTGATTCGAGCATTTTTCCGACTGATATAAGAGTCAAAATCATTGCTGCCGATTCAAAATACAGTCCGTGGATATCTGCCTTTGCAAACAACACATAGATGCTGTAGCCAAAAGACGCAAACGACCCCAGTGCCACAAGAGTATCCATATTCGGAGCTTTGTTTATCAACCCTTTGACTCCGTTTATGAAAAATTTCCTGTTAATTATCATAACAATGCCGGCCAAAATCATCTGGCACAAGCCTATATAAATATGATTCGTTGTCAAAAATGACGGCAAAGGAAAATTCCACATAGTATGACCCATGGAAATATACATCAGGAAAACAAGAATTATCACAGATGACCACAAGCGTTTTTTCAACTTAGGTGTTTTGGTATCTTTAATTGCGGCTGTTTTGTTTGTTTTAGTCACCGCACCATATCCGGCTTTTTCTACAGCTTGTATGATATCCTCGTCAGTTGCCGAGCCTGTTACACTCATTGAATTCGAGAGCAAGTTTACTGCGCAAGACTCAACTCCGTCAACAGCAGAAACCGCCTTTTCGACTCTTGCACTGCACGCAGCACAGCTCATGCCGGTTATTATAAAATTTTGTGTATTTTCATTCATTTCTACCACCGACCATATTTTAAAAGCTTTACACTCCTTAGTCAAGGTGCAGCTTTCGTACCAAACAGGTATCAAAAAGTACGAAAATCCATCGACTGCCACAGCTGAAGGCTAAGCTTCAATCATTGCTTTTAATTTTATACGGTAGTATAATCAAAAAAGTGTAAAGAGAGGTTTTGAAAAATGTATGTATATGTAATCAGGCACGGAGAAAGCGAAACAAATTTAGGCAAACGATTAACAGGATGGTTTGATACTCCTTTAACTGATAAAGGACGAAGCGATGCAAAAAAAGCCGGTTTATTTTTAAAAGATGTTGTTTTTGACAAAATTTTTGCCAGCGATCTCGTACGAGCAAGAGAAACCGCTGAAATTGCACTTCCAGGTTGCCAATATGAAATTTCAAAACTTGTAAAAGAGATAAATGTCGGAAGCTTAGCAAACACCAAGCATTCCGATATACCAATTGAGACCAAACAACGAACCTCACAAATAGGATACCAAGAGTTCGGAGGAGAATCCAGAGACGAATTCAAAGCCAGAATTTTACAATTCATGAAACAACTTGAATCAAGCAACCATAAAAATGTTGCAGTTTTCTCTCATGCCGGCTGGATGTGCGCGATGATGGATCTTGTTGTCGGTTTGTATTTACCGAGAAAAAAAATATACTGCGGCAATTGCGCAATCGCAGTTTACAAATTCGACGGCGATTGGCAACTCCACAGTTTAATAAATCATATAGATTAAAAATTCAATCTTTCCAGATAAATTTGCGATTAATCGACTCGCCACCGTCAACTACTATACTTTGGCCGGTGCAAAAAGTGTTTGTAACTGTCAAAAAGTACGCCCACTGAGCAATTTCTTCAGGAGTTGCCCATTTTTTTAAAGGCGTTTCGTCCATTATCTGTTCCCATAAAACAGAATCATTTATTACGCACTCATTAAGAGGTGTCAAAACTCCTCCCGGGTCAAGACTGTTGCATGTCGCCCCAAACGGTGCTATACGCATCGCCACATTTTTGGTGTATGCGATAACTCCCCCTTTGCTCGCACAATACTCCGGAAATTCAGAGCCGGTATGTCCGCTTGCAGAGCCTATATTCAATACAGAATGTATATTTTCTTGTATTGCATATTTCTCTGTCATGTTAATTAATGCCTTTAAGTTTGTATCTATGTCATTTTCATTTTGTGTGCCTGCATTATTAATAAGAATTTCAACACCTGAAACATCGGGGAGATTTCCGTAGTCGCGAACATCAAGGCAAAAATGGGAATAATTGGCATTTTTTACAGTAGCAGGCTGTCTGTCTATACCTATAACATCGTGCCCTTTTTGCAAAAAAAGCTCTGCAATTGCTTTGCCTATGCCTTGTGAAGTGCCTGTAATCAATACTTTCATTTACTTCGTCCTTTCTCCTTAATATACTCAAGATAATCTTGTCCAACAGAAAGCTTTTTCCATTTTGTCGTAATGCGATAACCAAAAGGCGAAAAAATCATTTCCATTATAAGCTCTGCCACAGCTCCCGTAAACGCACACATTGCGCATTGAAGCACTGTCCAATGAAAGCCATCCCAAAAAACAGGTGCAAAGCCGACAAAAACAATAATCGAAAAAATAAAATTATCCAAAAATTGTCCTATAAAAGTTGATATATAAGTTCTTGCCGCAAAAGCAATCTTGCCGTCGGGATTTTTAACAAATGCCTTACCGATTGTCCAATTCAGGAAATTATTGATAAAAGCGGAAATTATAAACGCAATTGTACTTCCCAAAAGTATAAACCAAGTGCCTCCCAATATATTATTGAGTGCTTCATAGTCTGCAGCATTTGAAGGAATAACACTTGCTATGTAAAATATCATACAAGTAAGCAAATTGATAGCACATGCAAGAACAGCAATTTTATTTGATGCTTTTGGCCCGAAATATTTTGTTATGATGTCCATACACATAAATGACAGCCATGATATGAGAATGCCGCCGTCCAAAGCTATCCAATCTGTTTGTACAAGTGTTTTGTTTGCAAGAAGGTTCATGCAAATTATACTTACAACAAAAAGAGTAAGTACAGTTGCCGGCACACTGTTAAGCAATACAGCCGTTTCTTCTTTTTCGCGTTTTATGCGAGATTTTATTGATTCAATCAATTTGTTTCTCCTTTGTTGTACGCCTCTCTGACAGCTTTTGCAAGTTGATCTGCGCAAGAAGTCGGTCTCATTCCACAAGTATTTCCCAAAAGTTTTTCTTCGATTTCTTCTACTGTTGCACCTTCAAGAAGTTTCGAGATAGCCTTTAAGTTGCCGTTGCAACCTCCGTAAAATTTAATATTACTTATAACATTTTTCTCTATATCAAAGCTGATAAGATGTGAACAAGTATGTTTTGTTTTATATTCAAAATGCATAAAATTGCTCCTTAAATCATTTTTATAAAGTATAACAAAAATTGTCTTTTTGTAAAGCGCTTTAGTTTTGCGCACAGACATATCGATCGGCGCAAAACTCTGCTTTATGTATTGACATCAGATGAGGGCAAGGAGTAGAATACGCGAGAGGTTAACAATATGAATTTGAGTTTCACTTTCTTTTTCAACAGCATATTACTTGGTGCAGGTCTTGCCATGGATGCATTTTCTGTTTCCTTGGCAAACGGATTAAACGAGCCTTGGATGAAACGTTCAAAGCACATCGGAATTGCAAGTATTTTCTCTGTTTTTCAGTTTTTGATGCCTCTTATCGGTTGGATTTGTATATCTACAATAGCACAATACTTTACATCATTTGAAAAATTTATCCCTTGGATAGCTCTCTTTTTGCTGTGCGGTATTGGTATTAAAATGATTTTTGAAAGTATCATAAATAAAGATTCATCAGAATACGAAAAGCCCACAGTCGGCATCGGCGCATTGCTCATTCAAGGAGTAGCAACATCCATCGACGCTCTGTCTGTAGGCTTTACTATATCAGATTATATTTTAGCCGAAGCATTGTTATCATGTGCAATCATCGGCCTCGTAACTTTCGCACTTTGCTTTATCGGTATAACACTCGGCAAAAAAGCAGGCACCAAATTTGCAGGTAAAGCAGATATTTTAGGCGGTGCGATTTTAATTATTATAGGAATCGAAATTTTCGCAAAAAGCTTTTTTTGATGTAATTTAAAATTTATATCACATCACTTATCATTAATAGCTCTTATCCTATCAAGATTTACTTTCGGCTTATGATCTGCATCAAGTAAACCATTCTGTTCTTGTTCTACATCTGTAAGCTGTGTATAGCAATATCCCCACACACCCTCATCAAGCATTGCCTTAATTGTCGAGGTAAGGTCATCATATTTATTAATTAATTCTTCTTCGCCCTTAGCTTTACCGTTGTATCCCCATCCTTGGCTACCCTCAATTGCAATACCACCGTACTCGCTCATTATTATAGGCTGACCGCGATACTCCTCACCTTGAGCCAAGGCCAATTTATGTCCACCATGAGCAAATCTATTTTCGAGGATACGACGCATAGCCTCATCTTTATATTTCGGTGCCATATGCGCACCGCTGCCATCATAATCATGAAGAGTCAAAATATCAGAACAAGTATGCTCCCAACCATCATTCGTAATAACCGGACGATATGGATCATATGTTTTTGTAAGAGCATATATTGCACGCGTAAATTCCTGCTGATTTTTATTTCCCGCAATTTCCGGCAGACCCCAGCTTTCGTTAAAAGGCGTCCATGTAATTATCGAAGGATGATTATACTGTTGGCGAACAGCCTCTGTCCACTCATTTGTAAATCGCATTACAGCATCTTCACTGTACTCATACTGCGCCGGAAATTCTCCCCAAACAAGTAAACCTTTAACATCACACCAAAACAGAAAACGTTCATCCTCTATTTTTTGATGAATGCGCAAGCCGTTAAATCCTGCCTGCTTTGTATAATCTATATCAGCGATTAATGCCTCCTCATCAGGCGCAGTCAATCCTGAATCTTTCCAATAATTTTGCGCAAGTATCAACTTTTGATACAAAGGTGCATTATTAAGTCTAATTCCCTTTGTATCGACTTCAATTTTACGCAAGCCAAAATACGAACCAACTTTATCTACAATCTCACCATTTTGATATACCGTAAAAGTCACATCATAGAGATTAGGATCCCACGGACTCCAAAGTCCGATTTTCCACACAAACATATCCCATCGAAGGTCAACTGTTTGAGAAAGAGATGCTCGGTTTGCTCCCACTCTGACTTTTGTGACAAAATTATCACGAATACGAATATTTGCTTCAATTTCCGTATTTGCATCTTGTCCGACAAACTCATAATCAAAGCGAACACTTTCCGTATCTAAATCAGGGGTAATCTTAACGTAAGACAAACGCGTAGTAGGCACGATTTCACTCCACACAGGCTTCCAAAGGCCCGTAGTTTGTACGTACCAACAACCATAGCTGTTATCCAGCCATCTCTGCTTGCCGCGAGGTTGGCGTGTGTCTAAAGAGTCCTCGCAACGAACCGTCAGCACATTCTCGCCCGCCACTAAACAGTCGGTAGCATCTACGGAAAAGCGACAGTAGCCGCCTGTGTGAGTGCCCACCATTTGACCGTTCACCCAAACCTTTGTAGAATAATCCGAACCTTCAAAATGAATAATATAACGCTGATTATCCATCAAAGCAGGAACATTTACAGCTCTGCTATACCAAACAACTTTGTGTACAGTAGTATCTCCTATGCCGCTTTTAACAGTCTCGTACGAAAAAGGAACTGTGATTTTCTGCTCACTCGACGGAAAATTTTTATAATATTTTTTCTTTTCTCCTATATTTTCGTCATCAAAAGCAAAGCTCCAAATGCCACAAAAATCAAACCAATTCTCGCGAACAAACTGTGGTCTCGGATAACCTTTAATATAACAATCAGGTATTTTATGCATAAAATATTTGCCTCTCTTAATAGTTATTTTGTATTATTCTACTATAAAGTAATACGGAGCTTGAGCAGAAACGAATCCGTCAGATGTGCGTAGCGCAAAAACAACAATTCTGTACGAATCAGGCTCACAATCATCTAAATCAAATGTATATGTATTGCCGTCGCTGTCTTTTTGTTCAAGCTGTACCTCGATAGTGTAATTATCGGGAATGATTTTTTCTACAGTAACAGTAACATCGTCCCAACTGTCGAACACATGTTTTTCTACTGCATCAATCAACGGCCCCGTTATCTTTATTGAAGCATAATCATTTGTTTTTGTAAATACACTATTTTTTTTTAAAAAAACAGAGCAACTTTTTTATGTAGCTCTGTTTAAAAATCTTACTTAAAATCGTTTCTTTATTTTTATTTCCACATGTATATGAAGAATAACTTTCCGGTGTAATGATCATAATCTTTCATTCCCAAAATCTCGGTTTGTTCGGAGATTTTATCCATCAAAAGTTTCGCCGAAGGAGCTTTCCATTTTTTACGCGGTGTAGTAAAAGCAAAAAAGTTTCCGTCTATATTGCATTGCAACCAAAGCATACCGCTGCCAATACCGAATTCAGCTGCTTTAAAACTCGAAAAAGTAATCTCTTTTTTCACTTCCAATTTATCGTTTGTACAAATAATAGATGTATCTGTAATCTCAACAAAATATCCTGTATATCCACGAGCCGGTAAAATACCGCCACCTTCTCCTACAACCATATCGAACGCTTTGTCAATATCTAAATTATTCTCTTCGCAATACGTTTTTAATGTTTTCATTGATTTTCTCCTTTACTTTCAGATTTACTGTATACAAGACTTCCCTTAATTTTTTTAAACTTTATATTGGGATAGTCAAAATAGTCAAATAACGAAAATTGCCATTTTACAGGGTAAGTATCGAGATAACGGAAAATTTTATGCATAATCTCACCGCGTTGCTCATCCGTTCCTCCGTAAAAATGAATAACAAAAGCACTTGTAAAAAATGTTTCTGTAATTGTTTTTCTGACAAGATATATATTTTGAATAATATCTTCATCGACAGAGTGTATATATGTTAAAATTTCTTGAAGCATACTTGCCGGCATGTCATCACAAGACAAATTATCTTTCGGTGAAAGGAATAAAATTTCTCTGTATTCGTCTTTTTCTTGTTGAGCTAATTCAACAGAACGCTTTCTGTAATCAAGCAATTCAGCTTCCATTCCTGTCATACAATAGAATGTGCCTAACTCATCCAAACCCTCCATTAAATAGTTGTTATTGTTATCAATGGCGTGATAAATATAATCAGCACCGTTTTTGTCGTATCTGTGAATCATTGTACATCCTTTTATATAATAAGCATGCTGGGAAGAATTGATGTCCAATTCCTGTATTGCTCTATCGCACAATGCCTCCGCGTCCTCGTGTCTGCCTATCTGTTTTAAATCAGAAATTACATCTGCATAATTTTCTGCAATAATGGGCTTACCTTTTTCTTCCCATTCTGCGATACGCTGCAACGGTTCAAGATATAACTCTTTGCGATCTCTTTCATATGTTGCTTTATCCTCATATAGTTTTGCATCTGCAAAATTGAGAGCACTTTGAACTTCTTTACGATATTCAGCACTGCTATCATCTTCAACTTGTTTTATTTGTTGTACACCGAGAGTTTCCAAACGCATTTTGAAAATAGGATGAGTTGCATTATTGGGAAGGATTTCTCGTTCTAACATATTATCCCAATCTTTATGACGCTTTTCTATTGCTTCTTTTAATTTTTCTGCATAATCATTTAAATATGAGTGGTTAGGCGTTTCGGAAATATACGCGGACGGTTCATTTTTAACGCCTCTTTCCCATTGGAACAGTCTTTCATAGTTTGTTTTCAAGAGCGCTGATGCTGCAGCTTCAGCATCGCCGTGTTTAGCCATATCACGATCGGCTTCAATTTCTTTAGCAACTGATGTAGCATATTGGTATATCATATGATTAAATAAATAATTTACATCAAAAGCAGCAAAAATATTACTTATGAAAACAAAAAAACCGGGAAGATTCTTGTTTGAAGAAATCCAATTGCTGTATAAATACTCACGTTCAATACAGAGGTTCTTTTCCGCACAATGAGAAAATTCGTGCAAACAAATACAATATAATTCATTTTCAGAAAGAATATTTAAAAGAATAGAACCAAGTTGTATATAATACTTATTACCGTCACGCACAATGCTTGCATTACAGTTATATGAAAGTATTATTATAATTTCACCCTGACAATCAAGAGCCCGGGCTGCTCGATTTACAATATCAAATATATGCGGATATTCATCATGGTCTAAAACGATAGTATCATCATATAAAGTAATTGGATCTTTCTGAGGAATTCTTGAGTAAACAACACAAAAAATCGTACCCGAATAAAACAGCATGGGAAACAATAACCAAGTTTCAAATGTGTATAAAATCCCTCCAAAAAAAGCCACACAACCGGCCAAGAGCCATACAATTATTGTATACGCAGTCGTCTTGTGGCGCAATGCTCGTAATTTTTTCAAAAACTTCCGAGAAGTTTCCGCTGCTTCCTTTCTGTGATCAAGAATATTTTTCTGCATATCTGCCACTTTAGTTTGATTGATTCTTCTAACTTGCGATTTAGAAACAACAAAACTGACAAAAAACAGCAAAACAGGAACAAACGAAAGTATCGCAAAAACAATAAAAAGAATATCAATCGGCTTATTTAAATACACAGCAAGTCCTATCATCGAAAAAATCAATGCTGTGATGTATGAAACTATGTATTTCAAGTTATTTTTCATAAATGCACCTCTGTTCGCTCTCGTTTTTCAATAATCATACTACAAGCCGGAGCAACATTCAATACAATTATGCAATTTTCGTTCCAATTAAAAAGCTCCGCCCATACGAAGAAGTAATGTAACGATAAAGACAGTTATCGCCGAAGCAAGCGTAGACCAAACCACAAGCTGCCCCGCAAGGGTGACATCTCCTCCCATTTCCTGCACCATAGGCACACTCGGCACCGCTACAGGAGTTGCAAAAGCAGCCACAAAAGTAGCAAAATGCGCCGGTGAAAATCTGTCTTTGAAGAAAACAAAAGCTACACCGAGCACAACCGCCGGAACTACAACAGTGCGCACAATAGTTCCGAACAATATTTCTCTTTTAAGCGAAGCAACCGCCGAAAATTCGAACTGTGCACCAAGAACAAGAAGCGCAAGCGGTATTGCAAGATCCGCGAGATATTGCAACATTTTAAATAAAGGAGTTATATTTGAAAGTCGAAATGCAACCCCAAAATTTGACAAAACCGGTCTCATTGCCACACATACGAGAGCAGCCGCGATACCGAGAATAAGGGGATTTTTTATTATATCGAGAACAATTTTGCCTACGGAAATCTTTTTCCCTTCATTATCGCCCAGCGCTGAGAGACTGATTACCGCCAGAACATTAAAGCACGGAATCAACGCAGCTGACAATACTGTTGCTGCCATCATTCCCTCTTCTCCATAAAGAGCTCCTGCAAGAGGTATACCTATTAAAGAATATCCTGATCTGAAAACAGCTTGTATAAGAACTCCGACACGATCTTTCTTACCTGCAACCAGCTTACAAGCAGGAACAGAGAGTCCGAAAACCACAAAAAGCGCAATTAAAGCGAAGCCTATGAAGCCGAAATCAATATCTGACAAATCGGATATCTTGTATATATTCACGAACAACATAACCGGCATGAAAGCTCTGAAAACAAGTTTATTTGCCTTTTTGGCAAAGCTTTCGTCCATCATTCCTATCTTTTTAAATAGATAACCTACAACAACAGTCAAAACAATAGGTGCAACTGCACCAAGTGCGAAAATAAAAGATTGCATAAAAAGTTCCTTTTGTATTTAGTCAAATAATTATCTGTATCTGCGGTCATCCTTTACATAACAGCAGACACGGTTGCGGATTATAGCACAAATTTTTACCGATAGCAACCACCTTATATTTAAACGTAAAAAGCTGGAAGTTTATATTGCAATCTATGACTTTGTGTGATAGTGTTATCAAGTATCAAATTTCAAAAAAAGGTGATGAATTATGTTTTCATATAAAAACAATCAGATGTTGACACAAGCCCGTGAGGCGCGTTTCCAACCTAAGTTAATACTTCAAATTTTACTGTTTTTTGCCGTGTACATGGTAGGCACTTTAGTTGCATCTATGATTATAGCAGTTCCGACAATGGTTGCCATTTTCACCGACCATGAAATTATTTCCGTCATGATTTCCGGTGATATAAAAGCCGCAATTACCGCAGCGTCTTCCGTCACGGAAAAGCCTTGGCTTATGTTGCTTTCTTTATTTGTAACTGCCGCAACCACTGCCGCATGTTTTATTTATTGTCGAAAGATTGAGAAACGTTCCTTTATCTCTATGGGTTTTCGTAAACAAGGTTGGTTGGTACGCTATTTGAAAGGCTATGTCATCGGTACAATAATGCTTTTGCTGTGTGCGCTTATTGTATGGCTGATGGGTGATTTGGATTTTGCCTTTGCAAAGAATATCTCCGTACCTTATATACTGGCATTCTTTATAGGTTTTATAATTCAAGGTATGTCCGAAGAGGTTCTCGTCCGTGGATATTTCATGGTTTCTCTCAACAATCGTTGTCATACAGCTGTTGCCGTTGGTATCAGCTCTGTAGTATTTGCATTGCTACATTTGGCCAACCCGGGAATCAGTCTCCTTGCAATGGTGAATCTGACTTTATTTGGTGTATTTATGGCTGTTTACATACTTCGTACCGATGATCTTTTCGGTGCCTGTGCCATCCACAGTGCGTGGAACTTTGCTCAAGGAAATCTTGTAGGCATTAGCGTCAGCGGCACTGCACAACTCCCCACTGTAGCCGTTATGAATCCCATCGGTAACAACGCGCTGTTCCATGGTGGTGATTTTGGCCTTGAGGGCGGCTTGATTGTAACTTTTATGCTGCTCACCGTCATTCTCTTGACTCTTTTTCTCCCCCGCAAGACGCAGCAAACAAAATCTGTATAAAAGGTTGCAAATCGGATTCTATTTTTCAAGATTTATCAATAAAGCTCTGCACGGAGAACCATCTGCACCTGATAAATTCAGCGGTGCAGCATTTAATAAGTAAACACCTTCTGAAACCTCTGATAAACGAATCCCTTCAAGTAATATAACATTGGCGGACAAAAGTATTTGATGTACTGCCATAGGCGCATTCTCGGGTCCAACAGTTTGAGATTCATTACCTAAAAGTAAAAGTTCTGCCGAAGCAAATACTTTTGCAGCTTCGGCAGATACTTCTGCATCTCCCTTAATTAAAATTCTCTTTGATGCCTCACAGCTCTGTTCTTTTGCTTTTTTTATTATTTCTATTGCATCAGCTTCGGAAACAATCCCTTGATGTTCTGCAACATAAGCCGTTCCCACAAATGCCTCTAAACATATGGCATCAATCGTTTTTCCGTCTTTAATAAAATGAAACGGCGCATCTATATGTGTGCCGTTGTGAGCGCACATGCTAAATGCTGTCAAATTACACACGTCGCCTTTTTCTATTAAACTAATTATCCTTTTTTCAGGTGCCGGATCTCCGGGATATACATGACAGCTGAAAACTTCTTGGGAAATATCGTAGATTTTCATTGTTTATTCTCCACTAAAAACTTAATTACTGCTGACGAAGTTCTTTGCGTATTTGGCGACGTTTTTGAGCAGCCTCCCATTCTTTTCTCTGTTCCTCTGTCTCAATTTCAACATCGGGCACCTCTTGAGGGCGACCGTTGGAATCAATAGCTACCATATCTATATACGCCTTATTTATCATCTCTCGGCTACCATCGAGTGACTCTCTGTATGTGTCAACGCGGATTTCCATGGAGGTTCTGCCCACGCTTGTCACCCAACCACGCAAAACAACAATATCTCCGGTATATGCAGGTGCACGAAATTGCAAATTATCAATTGCTGCTGTTGTAATAGTGCTTTCGCAATGACGCATAGCGACAATTCCGGCAAGCTCATCTATCCATTTAAGCAATTGACCGCCAAAGAGTCTCCCATAATGATTAATATGGGCAGGACAAATCAAATATTGTTGTTCTGTAAGAGAATCTTCTATTTTCTTTATTTTTCTCATAATTTTGCTCCTCTAATAATACTTTACAAAAATTTTATGGGCATCAAACCTTATCAATTCGTTGAATGATTTCTTTGCACTTTGACGGACGAAGCATGAATGCCGCAACCCCAGCCAATAATATTCCCATTATAAGAGAATACCAAGACATAGAGCTTATAATTTCAGCCTCACTGTCATAACAGAATACATATGAAAATAAGCCCGCAGTATCAGTCAAAGCGTGAATTGCAATAAGTGTCCAAATATTTCCGCATCGCAAATAAAGTGCAGCAAAAAACAATCCGACACCAATATTTGTAACAGACTGAATTGTGGTAGAGAGAGCGTCAACTCCTGCAAAAACATTAAACATATGAATAAGTCCAAAAATAAGTGCACTGATTATTGCCGTAACCCAAACACCCTTTATTGAATGTGCATATTTTTGAGCAAGTATATTTTGAATTGTGGCTCTGAAAAAACATTCTTCTCTAACACCTATTGCAATAGTTGACATTATGCCCAGTATGATAAGATACCACGGTTTCCAAACAATAGCATCATTTGATAATGTGTTTACAAAATTAGTTAAAAGAGCAGTTAACTGTAAGGCAATAAGTACCATACCGCAAAGCAACCCTTTAAAGAAATTTTTAGATTTAAGCTTTGATGAAAAGCCAAACAAAATAACTATACCTATAGGATAAATAATACTGAAAAGTTCTTCAATATAATCTATAACAAGCAAGTCCGGCAGAATGTCAAAAACTGCGGAGACCCCTTTCATAAGAAAATAAAACAAGAACGCTATAATCACTGAAGAAAAAACAGCGTAAGTATACGCCAAGTTTCTTAATTTTTTTACCATACTTACCTCTCCTAATCATTAAATCAAATGATTGAATTCTACTATGTTATTATATCGAAAGTATTTTGCGATATCAACTTTTTATAAAACTTTTACTGCGGAATTTTTGTGTCGCATAATTTATATCTTTCTTCGCCGACAATGCTTGCAGGGATGCTGAAATTTTTTAGTTGTTCTATAAAAGCATCTACGTATCGAGTACCACGACCGCTTTGCATAAAGTTTACTGAGAAATATTCTCCTACAGCCATAACTTCAATCAAAAGCATATTCCGTGTGAATTTTTCGCCAATGTAAGCGTGCAAATCCTCTATGTATCGATCCATGCCGCACCAATATATTTTACCCATGTAGCTGATGCCAAAAGTCTTCGAGCGAATACTGTTTTCAATATATTGGCGCATTGCAATCTGTTTTTCTGCAAGGCTCGAACATTTATCATTCGAAAAAACCGATACCAAACGATTAACTGAGTGTATATCCTTTTCAGGCTCACTGCCAAGAATGACTTGTCCGCGTATAATGGTGTTTTGTAGCTCTACACTACGCTCTTTTATTATAGGAGAAAGCTCTACAGGGATATATGTCACCAAGCTGTGTCTATTAAGCGGTGCGTTTATGGCTGCGCGATATTGATGTTGCACATGCGCAACGACAGGTCTGTCAATTCCCTTATCAAGTGCGCACAAAGCGCGAAACAACATTACCGACAAAAACGAAACCGGGCTTCCGTCAGAGGGGTTCGCTACCTCCATCATAGCTCTTTGCGGAATACGCAAGTGATAAGCATAAAGACCGTCTTTATCAAATGCAGCGTCATCAAGTGAATAAGCAGTATCTAAAATTTTTTCTCGTGTTTCCGAAGTGTCTGTCAAAACAGGTTTTTCGGGGAACGGATAGTCGTATTCATCGTCTGAAATAGTATCATTCGGCATTGAAATGTATCGGGAATCCAAGCCGTCTGTTCCGTATTTTTCTGAAACATAGAGGTATAAAACACTCAACAGCAGCGGGCAGATTCCCATACCGTCGGCTATGTAGTGGCTTGCATGCAAAATAATTTTCCGCTCTTCACATCCGAAAGCCAACAAATGTCCGTCACAGTCCTTTGTCCCCAGCACAACGCACCGTCCGTCCTTAAATACCGGAACGGGCGCTTCGTTAAATTGTAACTCTATACTATTCCCATTTTTTTGAGGAAAAACACAAAAATACGGATAGCGCTTCATTGCCGAATTGACCGCTCTAAGAAGAATATCGTGGTCAATCTCATCACGCATGGTGAGAACGAGCTTGAAACTGCTTAAAAAGTCTTCGTGTGCTCCGTATAAAAGAGGATTAGGTCTAAATTTCATGAAATGACATCTCCTGATTATTATATTTGGCAGCAATGTCGTTTTGCTGCCACATCCATTCTTTGCAGAAGGTATAACTCAACCGAAAACTTTCAAAGTTCTTCATTTTCGGTTCATCTTCAAAATCGAAGTAATCGTTTCAATGCCGACAGGGCATACGCTCTGACAAGAAAGTGCTTTTGAGCAGCCTGCGCCAAAATGCTTTTTGTATTCTTTCACTGTTTGTAACGGTTTTTCAGCAGATTGAGTTGTTATCAAATAACTTTCGTTAGCAAAAATGGCACCAAAAAATGTCCCACCGAGTCTATAGTTTGGACAAACCTCAAGGCAGAGACCACACTTTAGGCACTTAGCAACAGAATACTGATGCTCGTGGTTTTTCTTATTGCTTACGGAAATTCCTTCTATATACGCTTTTGCGCTGTTTAAATTTTCATAAATAATACTGCGATCCACCATAAGATCTGCTATGACAGGGAATTTACTCAGCGGCTCAAGAACCAAATCTGTTTTTGTTACTTCATCAATAAATGTGTTGCAAGCAAGTGCAGGCACACCGTTGATTATCATCGCGCAACCCCCGCAAACTGCTTGCAAGCAGCTACATTCCCATCTTACTCTTGTTGCAGGATTTCCTTCAATATCAAAAATGTCGTCAGTATAATTGATGGCATCAAGCAAAGCAGAAACTGTTATGTGCAGAGGTCCGTTATACGAAAAGCTCTGCCAATATGGAGCAGAATCGGCGGTACGTTGGCGTTTGATTTTTATAATCATAGTTCATCCTCCTTTACGTATGAAATGTGATGCTCTCGTTTTTGATATTCGCAAACAGAGCAAAAAGCAAACTCGTCGCTTCTTTCAGGATAGTCGTTACGAATATGTGAACCACGCGTTTCTTTGCGGGCAAGTGCACTCGTAAGAATAGCACGAGCAAGGAGTAACAAAGGGCGCAAAGAGTATCCGATATACGGAGATACATCCGAATCATATGTTAACTTATCACTGATAGAAAGATAATAATCCACACTTTGAATACCTTCGAGCAATTTTTCTTCGGAGCGAGTAATACCAAGGCAGTCGTTCATCAGCTTTGCTATTTCATAGCGAATATAAACAGCAGAGAAAGGACTCTGCGATGAAATCTGTCCGCAAAGTAAATCTTCCTGTACAGAAATATACTCATTAAAATCAGGATATTCTTTATTCTCCTCCAATTCGCTAATAGCTTTTGCAGCAACTTGACCGCTGTAAATGGCTGCCAACAAAGAGTTTCCTCCCAAACGGTTGGCGCCGTGATACATAGATGCACATTCGCCTACTGCATACAAATAATCAATAGAAGTTTTGTGATCTCGTCCTACTGCCAAACCACCCATAAAGAAATGTACAGATGGATAAACAGGGATACTTTCCTTAGTCACATCGAGAACGGCATATTTTTTACAAAGCTCTGACACCTCGAAAAGTCGGGATTCAATCAATTTTTTACCTAAAAATGCAATATCCAGGTAAACCTGCGAAGGTGCATCATATATACATTTTGAAACAATATCACGAGGCATCAGATTGCCACGTTCGCCATACTTTTCTTCCATGAAATAAACTCTGTTGTCACCATCCATATAGTAAAGTCGCCCGCCCTCACCGCGAGACGCCTCAGTAATCAACATGCGCTTTTGCGGTGTTTCAATGGTAGTTGGATGATATTGAATAAACTCCAAATTTTTCAAACGAGCACCTTGCTCATAAAGTTTAGCGGCAACATATCCGTCGCATTGCATAGAGCCTGTGGTCTTGCCAAACAAAGCGTTTTGGCCACCGGTTGCAATTACAACTGCATCGGCATAAACCGTTTCTGTTTTGCGTTCTTTTTCGTTATAAAGCAACGCACCATAGCATTTATTATCTTTTATCAAGGCAGAATGGAACTGTCTGCCAAGAAGTCGTTTTATAATGTTTTGACATTCATATTTTCTTGCAGCTCTTATAAGTGCACTCATAATTTGCTTTCCGGTAGAAGCACCTGCATATGCAGTTCGGTTACGACTTTGACCGCCAAAGGCACGGAGCGCAACCTTTCCGTTTTCATCTCTGCTGAAAACAACTCCCAATCCTTCAAGTTGACGAATGATTTCAGGCGCTGCAGAACACAGACCTGCAACTGCCTCTTTACCTGCAATGCTACCACCACTCTTAAACGTATCCTCTACATGTTGATTAACAGAGTCATCGGCTCCTATTGCTGCGTTAATTCCGCCTGCAGCCATAACAGACTGCGCTCTTTCAGAAGGATACGGAGAAACCAAGGTAGAGCATATTCCTTTTTTTGCCAATTCAATGGCACAACTCAAGCCGGAAAGTCCGCTGCCAATAATTAAAACATGCTTCATTTTACTCCCCCCATCACACTTTATAAAGATAGAAGCCAATTAATGCCGCTATCAGAGTTGCGACGCAAATCACCTTTATCACAACGTCTACTGCCTTAACAACCTTTGCATTGCCAATTCCCAAAGTAATAAAAGCTTTACTGGTTGAAACAGCAATGTGTATCAAAGCGATGGAGAAGAACACTGCGGAAAGAATTGCGTAAACAATTGGAGGCGGTGTCATTAAACCTGCCGCTCCGGCAACATGCAGCCCTGTAAAAATAATTAAAAGAACTCCACTTATCCGCTGAACAACCGTTGCAACATTTAATTTGGAATATGATTTACATTTGCGTTTTTCAGTTTCTGAGTGCGCAGAGATTGCAAGGCCGATGCTGATTACCGCATGAATCAGCATTAGAACAAACAAAATCCGTGACATAAAACCACCGTTTTTTTCAATTGTTCCACGGGATATCATCCGGGCGGCATTAAAAATCGCGTGATCAAGAAGCAAAAAAGCAGTAATCAGACTCACTCCTGCGTTGATTTTTCGTAACAACATTATATGATAAGCCTCCTATTGTTATTTTTATTTTCTTGTTTTGCATTTTATCATACTCCATCTTACAAACCTCTTACAATCCAAAATGCCGGCAAATTACTCTAAAAAGCAAAAAACGTTGCAAGATGGGTGGAACACTCCCAAAATGCAACGCTTGTTTTTATAAGTGCTTATTCTATCTATTTTGGCACATCGCACCGATTTAGATATCAGCAAAAAACAGCGATATACTTATCTGACCACAGAAGAATTCCTGTAAATATAGAATTCCTCCTGACTTGGCATCCACTTCTTTTCTTTTTCGGGGAAAGTTTGATCAAAACTTGCTACCGCGTCAGCATCCTCGCAACAATCGGCGGCGTTGCTGGGGATATACATCCACTTTCTTCCATCAAGAACCCCCGGTACAAGTTCACATACAAGAAGTGCAGTCGGGAAATTACCGTCAACAATAAAGCTTACATTTTTCTTTTTGCAGCTTACAAATCCACGGCTGACATAGTTACCTGGATTTCCGAAATTAATGTTCACATCGTATCCCATTTGAAAAATCCTTTCTTTTATTGCCCTTTTGCAATACATTTCTTTGACCAGGCAAACAATGTTTCAGACATCAAATTGAAATCCACCGTTCCGCCATTTTTTAAATTCAAAAAAGTTTCAACTATGCCCTGTTCATCAGAAGATACAACCTTGAGCAATTCTTTTTGATGCTTAATATAGTTTCCTGTTTGCTTAAACACGATTGCCTGTACAACAAAAGAAGCCGATTTATATAAACCTCGCAGAATATCTTCGCTTTTTTCATGGAGCATATTGTGAACACATGCATGGTATATATTACAGGCACCGATTTTGATTGCTCTGTTCACATCACTTTCGTCAATAACTGCCAGCACTTCATCAAGGCTTCCCTTGATTGGTGTAGTGTCATGACAAAATTGGAACAAATCAGACGGCTCCCAATTCATAATATCATCTTTACCGGAAAGAAAACCGCAAATAAGTTCTCTATGAGAAAGTGAATCCAACATGGTGTTATAAGCTTGAATATCCATCGCGGATAATTCATCGAGAATGACAACAACATCAATATCACTTGTGTCACGCGCTTCGCCACGGGCATAACTGCCTTGCAATCCAACAAACCATACACGTTCTCCAAAAGTATTATTTAACATTTGCAAGAAGTTTTGCATCCATATCATAATATCTATCATGTCATTTACCTCTTTAATTGATTATACCTTTTATAAAACAAAAGCAAAGCCTTTCAAAATGTTTCTTTGCTATTCACTATTTACTATTTCTTATTACTTCAAAAAATCCTTTGTAAAAAGCGTAGAGAATAGTGAAAAAGTAAAATTCCCATTCTAACGAATGAGGATTTTTGGCAAGTTGCACCGATTTAGATGTCGACACAAAACAATTCGATAAATTGTAGTTTATAATACCGTGTAACTCGCATCGGATAATTTATTCATTGCTCTCTTATAGTGTTATTTCTCTTTATACGATTCCCATTGCCATTTCTACCAACAACGCAACGGCAACGACCAACGCCGAGATGATAAAACCGTGGATCATCGGACGGATACCGGCTTTCTTCATGCTTGAGAAGGATGTGTTCAAACCGATGGCTGCCAATGCACATACCATAAGGAATTTGCTTGCACTCTTGGTGCCGGATACAACAGCGGCAGGAATTGGGAACACGCTTGCTACAATAGACATTGCAAGAAATCCGAGAATAAACCAAGGGAATATCTTTGCAATGCTGAAATTTGCCTTCAG
>JBGVNN010000053.1:0-3244 GCA_045125595.1 Candidatus Egerieisoma sp. | reverse complement strand
CGAGGAATACCCATTTACCGTCTGCGGTCAGACCGTCCTGCTCTGCAACGCCGCCCTTGCCGACGCGATCTCTGTTTTGCCGGAGCAGACGCGGGAAGAAATCCTGCGCTATTACTTTCTGCGCCAGCCGCAGCGCGTGATGGTGAGGTGTCCTTGGTGGAAAGATTATGTCCTTTTCATTTCAACAATAAAGATTGTCTATATTGATCTGCTTCCGGAACATCAATCCACTCTACTGTTTTATCAAAATTTTTACGTACTTCTTTTTTAATTTCATCTAAAGAAACAGCAAAGAATTCTCTTCTTGTATTTATTTTATTCAACTTTTTAGATTCAAAAGCATTATGTAAAGCAGCTTCTAAACCCGGTGCATCTTCGGTAAAAATCAATGCATGAATATCAAAATCAAAAGGAACGGAAGCATCACTTAACTCATCTATACGTTCTTGTGGTTCAAGACGTCGTGTCATACCTATTTTATATATATTTTCTCCAAAAGCACCGATATTGCTAATAATGTATACATATCCAGCCTTACGATTTGCTGCTCGATAATCCACGGTTTCGATTGCTTTTGTTGTATCATTAATCATATTTTCAATTTGTAATTTTTTCTCCAACAAATCATCGGTTTGTCCGTTTTTATCAATTTGTGCCAAAATCGTCTTTAACGCATTTTCATAATGTGTCTGTTCTTTTCTCAATCTTTTTCTTTCTTCTTCAATTTCTTTTAGAACTTTTGCTTCTTCTCTTTCTTGCGCACGGAGCTCTTTTATACGTTCTTTTTCCTCTTGTTTCTTTTGTTGATAATCTAAAGCAAGTTTTACTTCATCAATTTTCATCTTAACATAGATTGGCGAAATACCAATACCCATAGATTTTCCCAATTTTGTTATTTGTTCGCTAATCTTTTCTATTCGTTCAATTGATTTGTCCTTGTTAGAAACTTTTACATTAGCAACTATATCATCACATTCAACATTAAATGCTCGCAAAAGCAACTTTTTGTAATTGTTGACCATTGCTCTTCCCTGCGAAACACTTCCGTTTAATTGCCAATTAGCACTTCCGAAAGCTGCCGCATCATTTTTTATACACTGCTTTTGTCTATCCCTCAATTTATTGAGTTCTTCCTTATATAAATCAGAATTTGCAAACTCGAAAGTAGGCTTGTACAAGCCATATTCCAAAACATTAATGTCTAACTCATACGCCGAAAGTTGTTTGCGTTTTTCCGAAATTTCCGCATCGATCTTATTGGCTTGTGCATTCAACTGATTCACTAAGTTATTAGCAGATACTGTTTTGGTTTCTAAACCGGATATAATATCTCTTAACCCTGAGATTTGTTTATTAAGTTTTTCAATCTCCCTTTGTTCTGGCAAAAGTAATTTATTTAATCTTTCAACTTCTGCCTGTAAAGCTTTTTCTTTCTTTGATGGACCAAATAATCCCATGGCGATGCCCCTTTATGTATTCTTTTTTTAATATTCCTCTTTTAACATTATAAGTTTCTCAATTTTCATAAGACTCTTTTAAGAAAATTGAATCAATTTAATTGTTAATAGTAAAGTATTTTATGTCAATTTTAGGAACACTAACAGATGCCCCCAACAAAGATGTATATGTATATAAACCATCACAATCTCCATAAATTGTAACAATGTCGTTCTCCAAAATGCGATCTGCATCTTTTGCCAATTCTACGGTTGCATAAATTGTATCACTATACAAACCCAACTCGCTCTTGGTTACATTTATTCGCAACGATACTGTGTTACCCCATGTGGGTTCTATTACTTGAATTATCTTCCCGGTAAATTTAAAAGATTGTCCTTTAAATTTATTAGGATTTCTCGCTAAATCTGAATAATCAATTTCATTGCACTCTAAAACATATTGTTCCCATTGTTTTTGTTCTTCTTCTTGTTTTTTCTTTTCTTCTTCTTGTTTTCTTTGTTCTTGCTCTAATTTAATTTCACTTGCATATGCACTCTTTATATCTTCTAATTTTCTTTGTAAATCGCCTTCATTAGAACACCTTGGTATACCTTGTTCAAGAATTTCAACTGCATTAAGGTATTCGTTTTGTGCTAAATAGTAATCTGCAAAAACAAGATATACTTTGTTTTGTGACGGGTTTGTTGATAATTGTTTGTCCAAAATTTCTTTTGCTTTATCATATTCACCCATATTTATATACTCTGTAGCTTTTGACATATCTGCATTAAACAAAGTTATACTTAAAACAATAATTCCTGTAATAAAGACAACCGACGCAACTATAATCAATATGATTGTTGCAGGTTTTAATTTTTTCTTTTTCGGTTCATTTTGATTTAATGTATTCATTGATTTCCCCCATAAAATAAGAATGTATGTAGACAAATATACAATCAAAAACACAAATATAATGGCTCTGTGAAATAGCTCCTAAATACCTAAAGAGAAATTCTTCTTCGATAGTTTGTCTAAAAGTTATTTTCAAACTGCTAAATCATTGTACCATAATAAAATATTTTTTCAAACCATTTCAGAAATTACATACTAATAAAATACAACAACTACTATATCGTTTCCCAAAGCGCAGTCAATCGAACTAATTTTCGTTTTTTCTTTTTCTTGACGAATTCTTTTTCGTGTGTTATCATCTTCTCCCACGGTGCCAAAACCGTGTTTGCTCTTTGACAACTAAATAGCTTTTCTGCTCAAAACAAATGCTGTCGGTGCACGCTCGATGGTGTTTTTCGATTGCGTTTTTCGGTTGATTTTTTGATTGTTTTTTGATTGCCTTTTTAGGCTAAATCACTGTGAACATTTTAAACAGAAAGAAGATAAGCAGATGCAGTACATTAAAAAAACGGAGGTTACACAATTGCACAAGAATTTTTTTATGGTACCAAATAGAATATTCAAACAAGAACTTAGGCCTCGAGATTTTATGGTCTACTGTTGTCTGCTAAGTCATTGCGACAAAAATATGACGTGCTTCCCCTCACGGCAGCTCATCAGCAGAGAATGCCGCATTGACAAGAAAACAGTAGATGCCGCTATCAAAAATCTCATAGATAATAATTTGATTTCCAAAGGTCCACGCACAAGATGGAACGGAGCAAACTCAAGCAATATGTACTTCGTAAACAACTTACTTGAAGACGACGGAATGCCGGACGCTCCCTCCCCTTTTACGTGACAGTACTATAGGGAAATAAACCACCCTCACCCGGTGTAAATATTTCACCAG
>JBGVNN010000052.1:0-9272 GCA_045125595.1 Candidatus Egerieisoma sp. | reverse complement strand
TTGCCTCATATATTTCCTTTTACAACGAACAACGTCCTGCGTATTCTTTGAACTATTTGACACCTAAACAGTATCGTGAATATTTTTCAAATTCTATGGTGATTAATTAAAAAATGTGTCTACTTTTTGTTGACTAGTGCACAGAAATTCTTTTATTTGTTGATGATAAAATTTTCTCCCACAAAAAGCTGAATTTGGTAGAGAAAAACTTGCCGAGGAGTCGTTTGAAACAGCTTCAAAGCGGCTTGAAGTACTGTTTTCTCACAAACAACGCCCATTTTGGTGAGAAAATTTTCTTTTTTCTCCCACAAAAACGCATATCTTGTAGAGAAAACCCCCAAGACTCACATCAAGTATGAATCTTGGGGGTTCTAGGTCTGTTTTCACAGCTTCTTTTTTATTATTTAGTACCGAAGAGTCTGTCTCCCGCATCACCTAAGCCGGGAAGAATATAGCCGTTTTCGTTGAGACATCTGTCAAGAGTAGAAACATATATATCTACATCGGGATGAGCCTCGGCTACTTTTGAAACACCCTCGGGCGCACCGATAATAGCCATAAACTTAATGTTTTTGCAACCTTTTTCTTTAAGTAATTGAATTGCATCGCATGCACTGCCACCTGTAGCCAACATAGGATCAACAAGTAAAACAAGTGTGTTTTCGATACCATCGGGAAGCTTGCAATAATAAGATTGAGGTTCTAAAGTTTCCTCGTTTCTATACATTCCAATGTGTCCGACTCTCGCTGAAGGGAAAAGCACATGGATGCCGTTTACCATACCAAGTCCCGCACGAAGAATAGGAACTATAACAACCGAGTTATCCTTAACGATAGTTTGAGTACATTTTTCAAGCGGTGTCTGCACTTCAACTTCAGTAGTGGGAATGCCGTCTTTAAGACTCTCGTAAGTCATCAAAGTTGTAATTTCTTCAACCAACTCACGAAACTCTTTCATGCTTGTCTTTTCATCACGCAAAATAGCGATTTTGTGTTTTATAAGCGGATGGTCGAAAATTACCACATTGTCATATTTTTTCATTTTTGGTCATCCTCCTTGGAGCACTCCTCAGTTTGCTCAGGTTTCTTGAATTTATTCAAAAGAACATTTACAACAATACCGAGAATAAGCGCACAAGCGATTGAAGTGATAGTAACCTTGCCGATAGCCATTGACATACCGCCGATACCTGCAATCAAAATTACTGAAACAGTAAAGAGATTTGCATTATCTTCAAGGTTAACTTTTTGAATCATCTTAAGACCGGAAACTGCAATGAATCCGTAGAGTGTAATGCATACGCCACCCATTACGCAGCCCGGGATTGAATCCAAGAAAGCAACGAATGGAGATACAAACGAAATTAATAATGCAATAATTGCTGTTGTAGTAATTGTAGCAACAGAAGCATTACGTGTAATAGCCACACAACCTACTGACTCGCCGTATGTAGTGTTAGGACAACCGCCAAAAATTGCACCAACAAATGAACCTACTCCGTCACCGAGAAGAGTTCTGTGGAGTCCGGGATCATCAAGCAAGTCTTTGCCGATGATACTTGAAAGGTTCTTGTGGTCTGCAATATGCTCTGCAAATACAACGAAAGCAACAGGAATATATGCTACCGCAACAGTTGCGAGATAACTGAGATTAAATTCTTTAACACCCTTGAATGCTTCAATAAATGTAAAGTCAGGTACAGCAACGAAAGTATTAAGTGTCACACCGTCAGCAACAAGAGCCTTAAATACAGAGAAATCAATAACTTTCAAAGTATCAATGCCTGCTGCATAGCCGATAACAGTAAATATCATTGCTACAAAATATCCCGCTAAAATACCGATAATAAAAGGAACGAGTTTTGTCATTTTTTTACCGTATGTTGAACAAAGGATAACAACCAAAAGTGTAACTATAGCACATACAAATGAAATCCAAATATTGCTTGTCATTATAAATGCACCGTTACCGTCTGTAGGACCATAAGAAAACACATCTTTTATAGCTGCGCCTGCCAAAGAAAGACCGATTATTGCAACTGTGGGTCCGATAACTGCTGCAGGCATGAGTTTATTAATCCAACCTACACCAACAAATTTAACAATGAGAGCTATTACTACATAAACAGCTCCGGCAAATGCCGCACCGATTAAAAGTCCGAGATATCCAACGCTTACAGATACAGCGCCTGCAAAAGCAGCGCTCATTGAACCTATAAAAGCAAAAGATGAACCAAGGAAAACAGGGCTACGGAATTTTGTGAAAAGCTGATAAACGATAGTACCTACACCTGCACCGAAAAGTGCTGCCGATGCGGACATTCCGTTTCCCACAATAGCAGGAACAGCAATAGTAGCCGCCATAATTGCCAACAATTGTTGAAAAGCAAATACTAAAAGTTTGCTGAAAGTCGGCCTGTCATGAATGTCATAAACAAGATTTTTTCCCATTTTTATCCTCCTAATTCTAGTGAAATTCCCTTTGGAAAATCACAATTTTTATCCTTTTAATTTTATATCTCGAGTCGATAAAAGTCAATGTTCGACTTACGAAATAATTTGCAATGTGTCGATAAAAGTTCTAATCACGCTTATATTTTAATATTTCTTCAAGCATCTCATTACCTGAATCAATATCCACTTTTTTCCATTTCGCAGAGTTACCTATATATATTATCGTTTCAAGCGAAGTACAATTTTTAAATGCCGAATTACCAATCCAAACCATCGTTGTCGGCAGAGTGATGTTTTTAAGACTTATACATTCATTGAAAGTAAGTTTGCTGACTCTTGTCATTGTAGAAGACAAAGTAACTTCGGCAAGATTGTAGCAACCTGAAAATACGCCGTCGCTTATAGCCCTTGTATTTTCGGAAATTGTTGCTTTTTTTAGATTAGTGCAGTTTTCAAAGAGATAAACCCCAATTGACTTCACATTAGAAGGTACGGTAATTTCCTCAAGTCCCGTACAGCCTTGAAATGCGCATCGGCCGATAGCAGTAACCAATTCAGCATCAGTAGAAATAGTACTGTTTGCAAATCCTGCTATAACAGTCTTTGTTGACTTTTCAATCAAACAATTACCGTCTACTATATATTCTTCAGATGCAGAAGTTATTACCGGCGTCGCTTCTTTGGCAAATCTAAAAACTCCGTAACCTATCTTTGTCACCGATGCAGGGATATTAATACTTTCAAGTTTCGGACAATACTCGAATGCATGATCATATATTGTTTTAACAGTTTCCGGCAACACAACAGTTGTAAGAGATTTACAATTATGAAAAGCATGTGATCTTATGAGCGTTACACCTGACGGAATAGTTATGTTTTTAAGTCTTATACAGTCATAAAAAGCATAATCACAAATATCCACAATTCCCTCTTCTATAACAACAGTAACGATTTCCGAACGGAACTCTTTCCACGGTATAGTATTCGGAGTGAAGAATTCGCCCATGGAACCCTCTCCTGATATTGTGAGCGTCTTAGTAGATTTGTCAAAATCCCACTCCAAAGTGCTTTTTTTCATCGGAGTTTCAACTCTTTTAACCGCACGACATTTATCACACTCATGGGCTGTAATTCCCGTACTTGTATAAGTCGGAGCAATTTTTTCTTTGCCCTCTGCCCATGTATGCTTATGTATAAAGTTTTCTTGGATACTGCCTTTTTCAAACATGTCCATCGCTAAGTTGCAAGCCTTTTCAAAAACTTCTGACTCAGTACCACTCGGGAGGTCATATTTTATTACCGGCACACGATACGTGGTATTTGCCTCTGTAAACGGTGTGAATTGCGGGCCGGCACCGTCTACAATAACATCTGCAATAACTTTATATTTATATGTTTGTGTATCATCATATTGGTAGTAACCATATTTGTTGTAAGTTGCAATTGTAGCCTTCTTCCCGATTTTATCTTTCAAAAGATAGCAATTTTTAAGTTCTACAGTCTGTACCGACTCAGTAATCGAAAGATTATAAAACGCGTGAAGATCACTAAAAACTATGCAGTTATGAAGGTAAATTTTCGATTGGTTATCAACCGCCAAGAACGCGCCGTTTTCCGTAGCCTTCGAATATTTAAGAGTAGCAAGCGAGACACAATTTTCAAAAGAAACATTTACACAATTATTGTAACCCATAAAAGAGCCTACTCTGTTAACAGCCTCAAAGTTACCCGTAACGAACACATTTTTCGCCTCTATTGTCGGAAATGTACTCAAGTCCGACTCTACATGCTCCTCTGCAGTATCACCCGCAATTATGCCTGCTGCGGAATGGTTTGCGGCGTAAATTTCCGCATTAACAGCGCAATGTTCCACTGTCAGCTTTGAAGAAGCTGTGCTGACAACACCAACAAGACCGCCTGCGTAATTATCTCCCGTATATAGCTTACCCTCAACGCTGCAATCGGTTATCGTTGCAGCTCCTGTAACATCAGCGATAATGCCGCTTACACATCTCTTACTTGAATGGAAATCAATATTTTTAAGATGCAATGCTTTAACATAAGCTCCGCTTCCCGCAACACCAACAAAGGCAAGATTTTCTTCTTCATAATTTGCAGATGTCAGATTGCTGACAGTATAACCGCCACCGTTAACAGTACCCTTGTAGGCGTGTTGTGCATCTTTACCGATCGGCACCCATGTTTTACCGCTCATGTCTATATCATTTGCAATATTGATATTATATGACGAATACGCTGTGTTTGAGTTTATCATCCCAGCGACTTCCATAAGTCCGTCTGCTGTGTACACCGTAAACCCATTGCTCTGCATAGAATAATCATCACCCGCCGCATATGCCATCGGAGCAACGCTTATAAGTATTGTAAGTATAACTAATATAAATAATAACTTTTTCATAATTCCTCCAAAAACTTCTCGTTATCAGCCCTCAGTAAAATCAAAATCTGCATATACAGGGCAATGGTCAGATATTATGTGGCAATATCCGTCTGTTTTGTACAACGTATCGTGACTGAGTACAGATGTTTTGACGGATGCATTTGAGCAAGTAAATATTAAATGATCAATAAATTTATCTTTGGTCGGAGCAAAATCATCTCTCGTACCGCTTTCAATCATTTTCGCACCCGAGGCATGATATCCTCCCGGAGTCTTTAATGTACCGTTTTCTTTTGCAACTTCACTTGCAATAGAGCCATCAATTTCGTCGCAAAACTGTCTGAAAAATACACCATTGTATCTGTGGCTGTTAAAGTCTCCTCCGCAGAAAATTCTGACATTGGGATATTTTAACTTATATTCATTTACAATTGCCGCCTCAGACGAAGCACATTCATTCATGTGTTGAGGATTTGCTGTGGTCGTTTGTCCGCCATGATCCCAATGGGCGTTAATAAAGACAAATTTCTCAGACGAATTGTTTTTGTTTTGAAGCACAAGTTGTGATGCTCCGCGCACATAATTTCCGTCTGAATTTGCAGAATTTATGTGATAATCATAAAGTTTGTACTTGCACTCAAGTGCCTCATATTTATCTGCGCGGTAAAGCATAGGGCAATAATTGTTCTTACCGTTATATGTACTGAGCACAAAATCATATCCGAGATTGTAATAATTATTCAAAAGTTCAACATAATGAGGTATTTGTTCTTGCCATTTAAAATCTGCTTCTTGCAATCCTATTGCATCCGGCGCATACGAAATAAGTACACCTGCGAAGATTTCCGCCCTTTCTCTTACAGGGAGAACAGTTGGATATTTTTCTTCTCCTGCCACATACGGCATAATGTTCAATGTCATCAATCTGACATCGGTACCTTGTGTAGTTGCTACAGCTTTGGCAAGTAATTTTTTGCTCATATAAGTGCCTTTTTCGATTTCTTTTTTCGTATCTGCAGACTTTAAGAGGTTTGCGGAAAGTTCCTCTACAGCTTTGCGGGCGGTGAACGAACCTCCGCTGAGAATTTGCAAGCTTCCATTTTGTGCAACTACATTATATTCCATAATGTAGGCATTTTTCTTATAATATAACTTTGAAAGATCGCGATTCGTTTCTCCGATAAGTATTTCTCTTGCAGAAGAAACTTGTTCTTCATCTGCGTACACTGGTAAATCTATCTTATATACTGATTTTATTTGATTACGGAGCGTTTCGGCAACGATACGATAACCGTCAAGGTTTGTAGCGTATACGATTTTACTTTTTTTAAGATCTGCGAGATTATATCCTTCGGGAAGCTCGTCGTTTCCTTTATTATAATATCCCTCATACTTAAGCGTTGACGAAGCTGCATCATAATTTTTCGTCAAAAGGTTACTTACAAAATGCTCTGCCGCCTTAATTATATGATCCTCATAATTTGAAACAATTACGATATTATCATTTGCTGTAGCTGTGATAACAAACGAATCTGCAGAATTATGAAGTGCCGACTTAACATCTGCACTGTCTTTCAGAGAAGTTTCCCCGACAATAATATATTTCTCATTAGAATTTTCTGCAATTTCCGTATCAAACTTCGTTTCAAACGACACATTTGTCAGTTTTGTTATTTCTTCGGAAATTTTGTTCACCGCCGCAACTTCCTCGTCAGAAGCAAAATCAGAATACACTATGGTGTATTTCGTTTCAGCGCTTTCTATTATTTTCAAGTCTTTATTAAAGGACGGAAACAATTCGTCGACAGACTTTTCAAAATCCACAAATATAAAACAAACAATAACAGCTATCACAGCTAATACTGCCGCAGACAAACCCGTTATTCGCAACAATTGCTTTTTATTTTTCACAGCCTTCACCTCTGTTATAAAATCGTAGCCTTAATATAACACTTTGCAAAGGCATTTACAAGGTTACAGGTCTATAATTTATATCTTACTCAGCCAAAAAAAGCTCTGTCACTTTTTCTCTGTACTCTTGATTGATTTCATAATGATAACTGGAATGAGGCATTACAACGGGAGTAATGACAACTTGATTTTTCGGGATATTATACGATGCAACTATTGCTCTCATTTCTTCTATTGTTGCGGGCGAAGTATGTAAATTCCATATCCATTCTTTCGGAGTTACCATATTAGTGTGCAGACCCAAACCGCAAGAATAATGTCCCTCTGCCAATTGCCAAATGTACACTTCCAAACCTTTTCCTCTTGGCAGATCAAAATAGTGTGGAAATTTTGCTTTGAGATGCTCAATTGAATTTTCTGAGTTTCCTGTTTCTTTTTTATCTTCTTTTACCTCAAATTGCAACCACATACAATAACCACCTTCACCTTCTACGCTAAATCGCAAAAGCAAGCGATATAGGCCTTTTTTTGAAACATCTGCAATAGAAGTTCCGTATGTCATTTTAGCAATACAGTTCGGTTTTAAAAGGTAGGCTATTGCATTAAAATAAAATTCTCCGGTATCTACAATTTTCCATTCGTCACCGTTCTTATACTCTATACTGTACGACTCTCCATAATAAACAACTTTATCTGTATCATTGTGCCACACTACATTAAAAATTTTATTTCCATCCGATTCTGTACCAACTGAATCTATAGTTAAATATACTCCGTCATATTCTGTATAAAAATTCGGATCAAGAACAATTTTCTTTTGGTCATTTTGATTCTTTGGATTCGTCAGGAAACACACCGCCACCACGGCACATAAAACTATTGAAACAACAATAATCCAAAACGCCGGCTTTTTATAATTCAATACAGATTTAACTCTTTTCTTCACGCCTACCTCTCCGAAGGCCAATGGACAAGCTGCAATTACACGACGATTTACACTGCAAGCAAGTAACGCTTGTGAATAATCAACTTTTTGCTCATTATTAAAATTTTTAACAACCTTCTCATCACAAGCAAGCTCAATATCACGACACAACAAAATGTATCCAATCCACATCAAAGGATTAAACCAATGAAGAGTAAGAAGAATAAATCCCAAAGGCTTCCACAAGTGATCTTTACGACTGATATGCGCCTTTTCGTGGGCAATTACATTTTCAGCATCCTGTTCATTTATACTAAACGGTAAATATATTTTTTGTTTAATAATCCCAAGCACAAAAGGAGAAACAACATTTTCGCTTTGATATATGTTATCGCGAAGTAATACAGCTGTGCCGATTTTCCGTTTTAAACGCCAATAACTGAAAACCGTATATGCAAGCAAAATCACTATACCAACAATCCACGCTGTTGCCAAAACCGGCATCAATATCTGCAGTGGATTAATACTTGCGCCCGCATTAGGCGACAATGAATTGCCAATAATGGGATTAATTGTATTATCAACAAATGTAATGCCTGTATTTATTTCCGGAGAGGCGTCTATCATTATTTCCGGACTTATGGCTTCTGCACTGGGCATTAAGCTCATAACGCTTTCAACAGTAACCGGGCATATAAGTCTCAATGCAACAACGCCCCACAAAAGAACTGTTATCCATTTAGGTGCTTTTTTTAGCAAAAGTCTTAACATCAACACCGCCAGCACAATGAAACCGGCAGATATACTCATATTTACTATACGCAAAAACACAGCAGTCATAATGTCTCCCCCTTTTTGAAGCGGTCAATCATCTGTTGAATTTCATCTATTTCTTTTACGGAAAGTTTTTGGTGCTTTGTAAATGCTGCTACGAAAGCAGGCAATGAGCCTTCGAAAGTTTTCTCCACCATCTCATCTATTTCGGCAGCTTGAATCTCATCTTTACTGACAATTGATGTGACTATCGTGTTTTCGTTTTTCAAAACACCTCGTTCGGACAAACGCTTGATAACTGTGTATGTAGTAGTGGGTTTCCATCCAAGCTGCTCCTTACAAATATTTACAAGTTCACTGCTCTTTATCGGCTCGTGTTCCCACAAAATCAAACAAAATTTGTATTCACTTTCAAAAACTTTTGGTGTATTCATAAAAAAGCCCCTTTCTCTAATGCGTTAGAGTATATTTGTAGTCTAACGCATTAGAGCAGAGTTGTCAAGAAAAAGTTTTCTCCCAAAAACACTAAATCTGGGGGAGAAAATTTAATTTTTTTACCCCAAAATTGCCGTTATTTGGGAGAAAACAGTCATCATTCGGCTTTCCGAAGTGATTCCGAGCACTTCAGTGCAGCTCGAACCTGCTTTTTCTCCTAAAAAGTGCCTGTTTTGCACTAGTCAACAAAAAGTAGACACATTTTTTAATTAATCACCATAGAATTTGAAAAATATTCACGATACTGTTTAGGTGTCAAATAGTTCAAAGAATACGCAGGACGTTGTTCGTTGTAAAAGGAAATATATGAGG
>JBGVNN010000051.1:0-21642 GCA_045125595.1 Candidatus Egerieisoma sp. | reverse complement strand
CGTGTGCCAAATGGGGCGCTGCCCCCTTTGGAAACCCCCGCAACAAACAGGTGCTATGCACCCAGCCGGGAGCATAGCGCCGTTTGTTGTCAGCAGCCCGTTTCACGGTCTGCGTGTAGTTCCTTGTAAACTGACCTAAGTTACAGTATAAATATCAAGCATCTATTCACCTTCGTTCTGTTGGCTGTAATCACACACTAAATATTACTATAACATAATCATTCCAATAAAACAAGATAACTAATAGAATGGCTCACACAATTTTGACCACCGTATAGGATACAATATTATAAAAGGACGGTGGTGAAATATGTACGAAAACGAATTTCAAACACGCCTCGCTCAATTAAGAGAAAAGAAAGGTGTTTCGGCTCGTGATATGAGCCTTTCAATCGGGCAGAACCCCGGTTATATAAACAACATCGAAACCGGAAAAGCGCTTCCTTCGATGTCTGGATTTTTCTATATCTGCGAATATTTACAGCTTTCTCCCAAGGACTTTTTTGACACCGATGCAAAGAATCCTGAAAAATTGAACGAGCTTATTAAAGACCTAAAGAAGCTGGACGACAAGCAATTAGATAGCATTGCATCCATCGTCCAGGGACTCGTTAAGAAAGGTTAATCACAAGGCGCACAGCTTCATGGCTGTGTGTCTTTTTTAATTATATTCGATTTGAGTACCATCCTTCAAGTAGAAGGTCAAATGCAGACCGTCTGATACGATTACTTTATCTATTAAAAAATGCAGAAATAGGATGTTTTTACGTGTCCTATTGGCATCCTCGTATATGCTACGGATTATCTTATCGTATTTCGGCCTTTGAAGTCTTGGATGAATGGCTTTCATCGTTTCCCAACATAGATCAACCACATCCATATTACTATCAATTGCGGTCTGTAGTGCTGCCGCCAAACCGTCAACCATTTGGCTATCTTTGATAGAGTGAGGATGGGCATTACCGTCATAGTATGAATTACAGCGCCAGATCTCTTTTCTCGTCAACCTTCCGTTACGCCTTCTTTGTAGAATTTTATGCCCAAAGAACGAACCACAGCTTGAGCAGAAGACCCTCCCTCCAAGTGGGTAGAAGCCAGAGAATCGAAGACCTGTTTCTTTGCGGTATTTAAGTGCGTTCTGTACCATCTCAAAAACCTCTGCTGAAACAATAGGGTCGTGTGCGTTGCTGACATAATACTGTGTGACTTCACCTTCGTTAATTTTTCGTTTTCCTGTAAGAAAATCTATGGTGATGGTTTTTTGAAGTAGGGCATCGCCTTTGTATTTTTCGTTGGTGAGGATACTTACGACGGGAGTCTTATTCCAAGGCCCCTGTTGCTTTGTTGTGGGTATCTCCAGTGCATTAAACAACTCGCATATAGTATGAGGAGATTTTCCAGCAAGGTAAAGCAAGTATATCAATCGCACTATAGCGGCTTCTTTCTCAACTATTTGAAGTGAGCCGTCAGTGCCTTTTTCGTAGCCAAGAAACGAGTCATATGGAACGTGGTATTTGCCATCGGAAAAACGCTTCCGTGTACCCCAGGTTACATTTTCCGATATTGAACGGCTTTCCTCCTGGGCAATGCTACTCATTATTGTGATAAGGAACTCGCCCTTGCTATCAAGGGTGAATATATTTTCCTTCTCAAAATACACCTCGATATTGGCTGCCTTTAGCTTGCGAATGGTGGTTAAGGTGTCCACAGTATTCCTGGCAAAACGAGAAAGTGACTTTGTTAGTATTAGGTCTATTTTGCCGTCAAGAGCATCCTTAATCATTCGGTTAAAGCCATCACGGTTGCGGAAAGACAAGCCGGAAATGCCGTCATCATAATAGATGCCAACAAACTCCCATTCTTTGTTTTCCTTGATGTATTGCTCATAATAATCACGCTGTGCAGCAAAGCTTGTCTCTTGCTCCTCGGCTGCGGTTGATACACGGGCATAGGCAGCAACTCTTCGCTTTTTTACAATACCTCCGTCAAAGGAGGCTATTTTTATTGTAGCGTCTATTTTAGTGACTTTCTTATTTCCCATGACATATTCCTCTCCAATTCACCAACCACCGGGTGATAGGTGTCTATTAGCTTGTTACGCAATTCCTCATATTCTGACGGTGTGATTATGCCTTTCTCAGCGTATAGATAGAAAATCAGCTCACCGATGCGGTATTTCATTTCTGCGCTTTCTTTCTCCATCACTTTATCTTCTCCTTTGATGATTTTGTGTGTGCCGCCATATAACATTTGCGGTTACAGTATATCTGTTCCTTTCGGGATGTTTCAAATTCGCATCCACAGTTTGCACAGACTTTTTTGTGATAAGTAAGGTCTATACATTCAGGATGCTTGCTCCACCACTTGTTTCTGCAAGCATCGCAGCAGAACTTTTTATATGGTCGATTATGCGGATTGAGAAGATCTTTGCCACATTCCTTACATCTTCCCATTAAATAGATCGAATATTGTGGGTCGTCTTTGTGGCGTCGTATAAAAGACTTCACAGCATCACAACTAAGTTCAAGTCGGGTTGCTATCGCTTTGTATCCATAACCCTGTGATTTCAGATCCATTATTTTGTGTTTTTCCAACGGTGAGAAACGGTTGTTTTTCTTTTCCATTTCATCAACACCTCCTCTGCAAAAAATTGTATCCATAGTAATTGCTCTAAAAAGCAAAAAAGTCAAGGCCCATTTTGATGCCTTGACTGTCGCATATATATGTAGGGAGTGCAATTGAAAAATAATTTTGAACTTGTGTTATAAAGTCTTGAACCCGTGCAAGACTTTATGTTTTGAGTGAATCCCCCGAGGTAGGGGGAGGTTTCAAAACAACGGACAATGAAAGCTAGACCAAAACAGAAACGGAATAAGAGAAGGTTTTCCGGGACAGCATTGAACGCTGCACAACAAGAGAAAAAGCCGAAAACCCCTGTAAATAAGGGATTTACGGCTATTGCAAACAAAGAAGTCACCTCGTAAAGAGATGACTTCTTTGTATCAACGAATGTTGACTTTTATGGTGCGGATGACGGGACTTGAACCCACAACGAGAACCCTCGACTAGTACCTGATGGTGAAGTGGCCTTGGTGTAATGCGTGAGAGTACTTTAATATGCAATGCTTAACAAATAGCAATAAAGACAATTCCTATTATTATGCAATATTAAACTTTTCTCAATGCAATAAATACTTGAAATACCACAAAGATAATATACAAAAAAAGAAGTGTAACACCTTGCCACCTACATAACTTCCCTTTTATTAATGCAGGCAAGGCCAACAAAGCCATTACAAATACCATTAAAGGAATTTCCATAATTTGGGAAGAGTTAAAACCAAAGAGTTTACTTCCATTAGGAATATCAAATGGTGAAAGCGTTACAGCCGCCCCTGTTACTAACACTAGATTAAATATATTAGCACCTATTATATTCCCTAAAGACAGCGCACCATGTCTTTTAATTAGCGCCGTGATTGCTGTCACTAACTCTGGAAGCGAAGTGCACAAAGCAACTACAGTAACACCTATAACCTCTGTTGGAATACCTGCTATTGTCGCTAACGAAATTGAAGAAGACTCTAATATATTTGCTCCAAACGCTATCAAAGATGCACCAATAACTAGAAAAAGAACATCTTTTATTATTAAAGAATTTTCAGAAATCGTCTTTTTATTACCTGTATTTTTGGTAGAAAGTTTAAAACCACTAAAAATAGTTGTAGCCATATACATTCCAAATACTAGCAACAATAAAAAACCAAGCCATCTATCAAATCCGCCAAATATGTATACTGCTATAATGTAAATAATAGCTGAAATAAAAAAGAATATAACAGGATAAACAATTGTCTTTCGATTGATAGGCACGGGACGAATCGCAATAGTCAACGCTGCAATTAATGCAGTATTACAGATTATTGAGCCAATGGCATTTCCATACGCAATAGCACCATTGTTATTTATAGCTGCCGTAACAGACACCATCACTTCTGGAAGAGTTGTTCCAATCGATACAACGGTTGCCCCGATAATAAGCTCTGGAATCCGAAAACGTTTAGCTATACCTACAGAACTATCTACAAAGAGGTCGCCACCCTTTATAAGTAGCACAGCTCCAACAACAAACAAAATTAGAGCACCGGTCAAGGTATCATTTAGCCCGTTATACCACAACAATAATTGTTCAAACATCAATTAACCTCCATCTATCAATCAAGAGGATAACAATTGGGGGTAAAAGGAGTTTCCTCACAATTCATTGCCTCTCGAGTCAGGTGATATCTATCCTCATATATACAGAAACCAATGCCATACTCATCTTGACGATTTCTAGTAATGTATTCTTCGCGCTTTGCAACATTAGTTTCACCAATAAGATACAGATACTGTATTTCTGCCCACTTTGCCATTCCTTCATAAGTTAATAAACGTTTGTCTTCAGGGCACTTTTTCATGTTTTTGTTGTTATCCCAATGGATATATTGCCAAATATGTGTTAACTCATGTGCAAATGTTGCCATCAATGAGATGCGAGGAGCTCCATTTTCTAAGATTATAGCATACTTTTTCTTTTTGCTAGTAGCCACACCAAGAATAAGCATACTTTTAGAATCTTTGGTTCCCAAAGGAATACCTAACTTTTTCTTAAGTTTTCGTTCTTCTGTAACCTCAATAGAAATCGGAACATCAATTATGGCTCCAAAAAAACTTTCCATATTCGCAAGAACTCTTTTACATATATTCTCTATGTCCTCTTTAATTTTTACAACTGTGTTACTACAAGTATTACAACGCAGTCTCCCATCAGGCAAACGAAAGAACTCAACTCCTGAAAGTTCTGTTCCACAGTAAGAACAATGCATTTCATTATTCTTGTTTGCTTTTGTTTTTTGAAAAACTTCTGCGCATTTCTTACCTTCTCGAGCCTGTTTAAGTTCACCGCCATCAAAACCAATCTCTTTTAAAAACGATATTGTACCTTCCAAATTTAAAGCTGTGGTCCTTCGACCTTCACGATATTTAAGGTAATAACGCTCATAATATGGTGTGGTTTCTGTTTTGGACAAAGAAGTAATTTCCGCATCTTCTGACAAAGACATATTTTTATCAACAAACTCTTCGACAGTAAACTCAGAAGAAAACTCTGCTTCCTCAACAATTCCAGTGACTATTTCATCAACATTTTTATCTTTCAAATCCTCATTGTATATACTTATTTCCTCACTCATTTTCGTTCACCTCATCTTTATTCTGCGAACTAATTTCTTCAGCAATAGATTCTTCTGGGGGATTATCATTAACCTTTACTTCTTCATCAATTGTAGAAGACTCTTTCTCAACAACCTCCTCAGTTTGTAATAAATCATCCGACTTTTCTTCTGTTATTTTGGTGTCACTATCAACTTCTGTATCTTTTTTAGTAACTTTTTCTTGTTTTTTACGTGCTTTTTTTTCAGCTTTTTTTCGCTGTTTTGGCGTTAATTCTTCTAATTCAGAATTTTCTGTTTGTGTTTCCTGTTCGACTTTATTCTTTTTTTTCTTGAATAAATTCTTAAAGCATCCGCAAATTCTTTTGAATAAACCTTGTTTGCTCTTTGGTTCTTCATTTTCTGAAGAAACATTAATTGGTTCAAAATTTGTTTCTTCTGTCGATGAGTTTTCCTTTTGCATGCTTTTCGCTATCTTTTCATTATTCCAAAGAAGATAGTCTAAAACAATTTGGAAAATACGGTTCACATTTCGTTCCACTGCGATTAATAAACCAATATCTAGTTGGCTATCCTCAATAATAAAAATACATTTATCAACCTTTTCAACATTATCAGTTAACTCAAGACTATATGTTAAAGGGGCATCATACATGCCAGGTGTCACTGCACAAATATATGCTTGATTGTCTGCAAATAAAGTGACAAAAACCTCATTTAAAAGGTTTGTAAGTGTCATTCTAATAGAATCAGTGAAAGCATCTCCAAACTTTGAAAAATCAAATTTCAGTATTTGTTTTCGATAATATTCTCTAGTAGGAACACCATTAACTTTAACCAAAACACCATTATCAAAATCATTGCGTGAACGCATTTTCCAGTAACCAGGTGTGTCCACACTAAAATTTGCATATTGATAGTGAATATTAATATTATTAATCGATTTCAAAGAACCCATAGACGAATAATCTTCAAGACAACTAATTGTGTAATGACGTATTTGTCTGTAAGACAATCTTCCATCAATATGCTCTGATGCACGTCGAACTAAAATGCGGTTGTCCGAAGTCGTATATAACATTTCATAGTACTTACCGTTAAGCGTTAAAAATTGACCAGGCATATACTTTTGATATATATGTCCTTTTAGCTCAGTACCAAGATAAATATCTTTATTCTCTTGCTCGGCAATATAACTGGCATTTTGTAAATCGTCCAAAATAATGTGTAAAAAATCATCATTTTCAATAGTGTAGACACTTTCAAACTTGCCATTTTCAACATCATACTGTCTTTTAAAAAGAATTGTCGAATCTTTTTCAAAAGAAACAATTTTGCCTCTATTATTCTTAACAGAAAGAATTAAATTGCCCTGTTTATCAGTATCTGTATTATTTCCGAATATCGTACAAATTTCTCTCCAAATTTCCGACACAGGCTCTTTATTATCAATGTTGATTATAGCCAACTTTCTAAGTAACATATCTTCTTTCACACAATCAATACATAATAACAAGCAAATCGAAAGAATAGAGTTTCTCTTAGTATGAGCAAAGTCCGCTGTAATATACGGGATCGCTTTTGGGTCAGCCAAAAAAATTTCAGTATTATCAGCCATATATTCACGTAACATATATTCAGAAGAAATTACATTGACAAATCCCTGTTCTTCTGCAATTGTTGCAAAGTTACGTCGTGTTTCAAACAAATTATTTCTATCATCCTCAACACAAATAAATGAAAAATCGCTTACTTGCTCGTTGCACATATTAAAGGATGTTTGGAAACAATTATTAAAAGTTTCTTGGTTTGTAGGAAGTTGTGCATAATCTAGTAAATCATAATAATATTGTTTAGCAATCCAATGCGCGTCAATTACCGGGAAAGCATCACCACCATACCAAATTGCTTTTTTTACCTGATTTTTTAATGCAACCATGGAAATTTCCGTACCCATTCCTAAATATCTAGATACCCCCGGCAAAATACGATGTTGCAAATAATCGTCATCAGCAGTCCAATACATATATGAACTCATACCACGAGGATATTCTGTAGCCGAAACCTCAGTAATATTTGTCATTAAAATATGAGAGAGTGCATCAACTAATCCATCACAGTTACGGTCTATTGAGCAAAAAGTAATTGAACGTTCCTTGCCGCAACATCTGATTAACAGATTCAATCCAATTTGTGCAGTTGTCACAAGCAAGGAAGGCTCAACCACCACAACAAATGAAACATTACGCAAGAAAGCTAAATTATTTTTGTGAATATGTAAGTCATGAACAGCAGACCGAGAAATGATACCTATATCCGGCAAATTTTCTTCATTTACCTTTTGATTTTTAAGAAATTTAATCTTCCACAGATCAGGAATATTAGAAATCTTTTTCATTCCATTTTCGGTCCATCGGTACAAATCATCATCAGTTCCATGTCTACCAAGAACAATTAACACCTTTCCACCAGTAAGCAATTCACGATTCATTGCGTAAAAAACATAAGGATTCAGTTTGTCGTAGAAAGGCGTATTGAACAACAAACTTTTTCCTATAGCAAGATCAAAACCGCAACGAACATAATCAACATTGGGTTTTAGTCCTTTTTCCATCTTTTTACGAATAAATAGCGAATAATTTTTGCCTATATGTCCTCCATTTCTTTCAATACTAATAAGTATATCCTCTATAGCTCCACCGGTTAAACCTCCATTATTTACGGTAGTTCCCTCAGCAGAAAGTTTATCTCCAAACAAAGCTTTTAATGGTCTTCTCAACAAAGGATACATTGCGACACGACGAGAATCATCTGTTTTTACTGCAAAGCTACCCTTTTGCTCGTCTTTTTCTATTCCATCAATAAAGAACGCCATTTCTCCAATTATAATAACAGCAAACACAGGATAAAAAGGAGCACTTATCAAATTATTGAGACACAAGCCACAAGATATTAACAAAGTTAATCCAGATACAAAGCAACCACCATAATAAGCTGTTTTAATAAATGTACGTGCTTGTCCGAAATGTTCTTTAATAAACCAGCTATCATCAATCTCATCATATGAATAAAACAATTCTACAACAGATCCAATAAAAGTATTTCTTTCAATCTTTAATCTTCCTAAAAAAACAGTGATTATTCGTTTAAGAATGATATAAACAAGAAGCGCTACTGTGTTAAACAAAACTAACACTAAATAAATTCCCCAACTGCTATAACAATTAAGAAGAAACTCTCCAATTGCAGGTAATTTTATTTTATCAAACAGGTCCACTATTTTAAAAAAGATATTTAAAAGCAACAAAGACAAGCGATCCATAACAATCAAAAGAATCACACTATATATAACTGCGATAACAGGCATCGCATACTGCCTATTGCGATTTTCTTTTTTGACATTTGCTTTGCTGTTAAAGTACGCAAATAGTATAAAAGGGAGAAATGACACGATGATTACTATGAAAAACAAAATATTACTTCTCATATATACCCTCCATTCTTACTAAAATACGTGTCACAAAGCTAGTTGGAACAGTTACGAAGTTTCCGTTACTGATGAATTCGATTTGTCTATAATCACCTGCAAGAAAAGGAGCAGGATATGCATATTCTATAGTTTGGTCAAAATCATAGTCATATGGACGAGACATCGTTTCATCAGAATATGTACGTTCTTTTAAATAATCACTGTATTTTTCTTCAAGCTGTGCCCGCTTTCTACGTATATCCTCTTGATGCTTCTTTCGAATACGCAAATTCTTAGTATACTCATCCAAATTTTTCATTGCATAATTTTGAATAACATAGCCTCGGCGCACATTATAAGAAGCACTCAAATATTTAGAGAACTGCTTCATCGATAAATGAATATCAGTTATGATTTCACGAACTGTATTATTATATTTTTTTATTATATTAAGTACAGAAGAGCGCATAACAAATAGTGATATTAATAAAACAACTGCCAAAACTAAAAGTGAGGATATACTCAAGACAATAGCTGTTACTACTGTCCTGGATGTACTGTTATTTGCAAAAATGAAAGGAAAAAAGCAAAGCAAAAACAACCCCAAACAAAGCGTACTTAATATTACGCCTGTTTTTCGAGTCATACGACGATTAATTGTTTTCTTTACATTATTTGAATCCTCGTTCATACGGTTTATATATACAGTTGTATCTGTAATATCAGAAGGAATTGATGCCACCATATCATTCTCTATGTTATTTGTAAACTCCTTAATATCATCAAATTGAATCTGCGTTAGTCTGCTAACATTAACATTTGACATCTCGTTCGACAAGTTCATTTGACTAATACTTTTTCTTACAGAGCGAGATTGTTGTTTTGCAATGTAAGCCAATTCTTTCTTAGAAGTGTTGTAATCACGATTCCACTTATGATGCTCATTTTCAGGAGTATCATAAAACAGGCCATAATCATTTTCAGCAAATACTTTTTCCGTATCACAAGAATCATCTAACAAAACAAGTACATCTTTGGGGGTACAAAACAAATCCTCAGCTGCTTTATCTGTTAGTTCGTCCGGAATTTCACTTCTGATTTTTTCCATTTCATTCTGAATAACTTCAAATGTATTAATCAACTTTCTATCATACGAAGTGACAAGAGTACAGAGAGGCGCATCATCAGACTCAACTTCCAATCTATAAAGACGTCTCGCTTGCATAGCACTACCTGGAACAGGATTAGAAGCAAAAATTAATAAAGCTGCTAAAAAACGAATATAATCCGAACGAAAATTTCGATGTAATGGAGAGAGTATATCAAATACCATAAAGCGCATTCTATCAAAATACATATTTCTGTCAGCAAACTCTGAATACTGACTATCTTGTCGGATAGTCCAATAAGCATCTGGGTCAAAATAATTATTTTCCACTGCACGAGTAGAGATACAATAGATTTCAGACGGATAATTAACGTTTAGAAAATTATCATCAGCAAAAGTTCTGCGAAGATTTTCCTTCAAACGTAATTCACATTTATACTGATTTCTTTCCAATAGTTCCAATTTAACACTAGGTTTCATATCATCTCTTCCGAGCTTTTCCATAGCCCAATCATGAACATCTTGCTTTTCTTTTACTTCGTTATGTACATAGTCCTCTTGCCTAAAACAAAGCCATGTTGCTAATTTTTGAAGAGGATATTCTAGTGCTCTTTGATAACTAATTTTTTTTTGTTCAGTCACCGCATCATAGTATTCTCTCCAAGTTTCCTCCCAATCTTCAATTGTTTCATTTTCTTTGGGTTGCCTATCCGGTTCAATCAAATCATCCAAAAGACTACTGTCTATAACATCAAAGGGGTTACGCCTTTTTGAAGACTCTACAGTATTATTAACAATAACCGCACGCCAATCTTTTTTACGACCAACAGCATCTATTAAACCCGGGACAGATTCTTGAAGAGTCTGTCCCAAAGGGTTCCATACACAAAATGCTAATTCTTTGCTTTCCAGAAACGGTTCGAAAAACAGATTATTATCCTGTTGTACTGCATCAATATGTTCTTTTTCAGCTATTAAAACTGTGAACAATTCGCTCACCTCCGTTTCTCTTTAATATTAACTATTTTCGCCTTCCTTAAATTCTTTAGCAACCTTATCGAGCAATACTTCATAATCTTCAGGTTCAGGAGCAGATAAAATCACATCTCGTATTTTTCTTTGAATAATATCCAGTACCATGTTTTCACTAGCAATAGGTGCACGAACACATTCCTCATAGAAGTGATAATTGCGCTTTAAGAGCGTCAACTCATCTACTAAACGATTACACAAAACAAATTTTACGTCTTCTTTCTTTTCCCACTTTGAATATTCTTCACGAAGCACATCAATAACGGCCTCGACCATGGCTGTTATTTCAGAAATGTACCTGCTAGAATTAGGCAAAGTACAGTAAAACATCAAGGGAATCGCAAATAAGCTTGTAGTGTTCTCCACATAACGCTTATCGTCATCTTCTTTAGTAGCGAAATCAATAGTTGTACCAGCACTTTTTTTACTACGATTTTCTCTGTTTTCAAATATTTCTTTTTTAATATCATCTAAAGCCTTCTGTGTCCCATCACAAGCTTTAGGTTGCTTCATATTTTCAGGAATATCCAACAAATTCAACAAATTGAATCTGGCCATATCCTTAAAGAACTCTGTATTCTCATAATTACAATTCTTTGCCTCACTCATAGCCCTCTTTCTGCTCTTAATCAAATTAATATCTTCAACAACCTTGGAATTAACATACAAAGCATCTAAAACCTCATAGAATTCATCACATAAAGTACCATTAGGAACAGTCAGCTCCACGTCTCGATTATTTGAGTCACGATACAAAAACACCTTTTTACCGTTAGCAACCGCAGAAAGAGGCCTTTGCTGAATTGCATGATGAATTAATCCATAAATGAAAGCCTTGTGTACTTTCTTAATAACTTGTTGCTGGTAATCAAAGTCCAACTCAGGCATACTCTTAATAGAATCCCATGCCTTATCAATATGTGTTGATATTGCAGCATTTTTTGTAGAGTCAGGTCCAATTAAGCGAGAGTATTCACTGTACGCTTTATGATACGTTCCTGATGTTTTCTTACCGGTTTCAGTCTCGAAAGGTGCTGCAAACTTTTTTATTTTATTAGGAGTCAAATTATAGAGTGCATTGTAAAAATGAATCTCATATTTCGAAACAGTGTCCACTGCTTCACCGTTCGGCATCAAATCCTTAACTCGGAATTTTCGATTGTCCAAAAGTATCTTATTATATGCACAAACCTTTATTTCTCTGGGTTCTTCATTAGAAGCACGTTGGACTGAAGGGGCTGCTATACGCGCACCCATCGAAATAACTTCAAAAATATGTTTCTTTGCGTCTTCAACCGATACTTGTTCAAATACTTGAGTATCACCATCATTTTCGTTACGCAAGCGAATACGCTCTTTCAAACGCTGTTCAAGCTCAATCGCGCCAATAATATCACGGTCAATATCATCACATTTTTCACGGACACTATTTTTAAAATATCCCATAAGAATATCATCAAAAATGTTAATACGACGATCTTCTTCTATGTAGCCACCGCCAGCCTTATCAACCTCCATCTTGAAGATAGCATTATTCTTTACTGCATCGAAAATCCCTCCGTTGATGTCAGAATTAAGCATAGTAGTTTCCTTTTGTGTTTTTTGAAGTGAATATTTACTCAACTCCTGAAGCAATTCTTCTGTTGCACATATATTAACAAAGGAATCTCCTTTTTTATACTGTAACTCATCAATCATATCAATTTTCTTACGACTTAAATCTTTCACTTTATAAACAAAAGTGTTAAAGAATTGCTCAAACTGTTCAGCAAAAGCCTTCACATAAGAATATGCTTTAACATAAGCAACATGAACAGCAGTTTTCTTGCAATAATCCTCCAAAGCCATAAAATATCCCGGAATATCCTGATTAGCTTCTTCATTTAGCTTTTTATATCCCTTTATCTTATCAAATAAGCTAGGCTCTTTTTCCAATTCAGCCAAACTCTCAATACCGATAATTTTTTCTTTTGTAAATTTAAATTCATACTCCTTGTTTTTAAACATTTCAATAGTATCTTCTGCACGGATATAGCCGGTTGATTTTACATCTTTTTCAAATTCTTCCATCAAACGATACAAGACATAACGAGCCGCACAAGGATGAAATACTTCTCCCTGTGCATTTTTCATCAAACTTTCAATACTATATGTGTCGTTAATAACAACTGTTTTTTGTTCATTAGTATAAAGCGCCTCAACCCAACGACTAACAATACTTTCTACAATAGGACTACCATCTTTGTTACGAGCTTCAACTACACCCCTGTATGCAGCTAACGAATCCACTGCATCGGCAATCTTGTTATCACTCTCCCCAAATGACGGATTACTTTCCCATTGTTTTGCTGAATTGTATAAAGAATTGAAACGCTTATCATTTATAACTATACGATATACCTGTTCCTCAAAACTTTTCTTAAAACGTTTAATTCTAGAATCAAGTCCTTCTAACTCATAAGTATTATTTAAATCCCTCGAGAACGCATCTTTTGCATTATGTAAAGTATCGCAAAAAACCTTCCCATCCGGATCCCATGTCGACATAGGAACTCCACGCTTTTTTTGTTCTGCTTTATATGCTTGTATAGCATTGTCATATTTAGTCCATTTTGTTGCTTCACCTTCGCCACCAATACTATCAATCGCCAAATCATATGCAACAAAATCTGCTACTTTTTCATACGGATATCGAATAACCCCTGCGCCGATACCCCCAAAACGATTGCGACCATAGTTGCCTGGCTTAGTCATCTCTTTAATAATGTTATCCTCGACAGAAAATGCTTTTTTCTGCATTGGACCAACATTCTGCTCATACAACGCCTGTGCTGCTTGCTCAACATACTGTCCAATACTAATCATAGTGCTATCTTCTGCATCTTGACCATCCATGAGGAAACAAAAATCCATGGGCAACAATGACAACGACTTCTGTTTGTCAGAGCCAGCAATTGAAACATTAACTTGAAGATTACTAAATTGTTTTAAATCGTCATCTAAATCGATAAATCCTGAACCTTTCATCATAAAAGCATTTAATTCTTTAACTGTAGCATAGGCATTTCTAGCTTGGCTGTCACGTTCAGTTTGAGAATCAATAACACTATCAAGTGTTTCCGGGAGTAGAATTAAACTACGAACAATCAAACTCGTGTTTGGATATTTTTCTTTTACATAATCGCGAATAAACATACTCAATGGCAAAATAATACCAGAACCCGTGCCACCCGAAGCGGTAGACGCAATAACAACACGCATGGCTTGTTTCATTTCTTTTCCTGTCTTACGGAATAAATCGTCAATTGCATCATATAAAGGACGAATACGACCCGTCTTAATTGTCGAGTTCAATGCCAATCTAGAAATAGCACGAACTTGTCCTGCTCCTTCAGAAACAGTCTTATCATACATAACTGCATTCTTTGGAAACCATTTTTTTCGTGCCTCTTCATCATAATCCAAATAACTACCTACTGTCTGTGTATTAGATGTCTGAATCCAGTAAATCTTTGACTTACCACTTGTAACATCAGCCAAGTCATTTACGTTAGTATCTAAACAAAGAAAATTGATATTTTCTTTTTCTTCCGGAGCACATAAATCTGCAACCTTTTTTACAATTTTGCAACCTGTACCGCCTACACCAACAAATAGCGTAGGTGCTGCGACCTCATTGGGCTTCAATTTTTCTTTTTTTGCTTCCATAGTCTTTTCTCCTCAAAATTTATTTTTTTCTAAAATTAATTTTTGATGTTACTTCAAAATCTTTATCAATGCCGGCATCTTGGATTGTACCGGAAAACTTAACTATCATTCCATTAGTCAGCATAAAAGGCTTCTGGTTCGGAAGTGCCGGAACAATTTTTCCTCCTGCTTCCTCAGCTACATATTTTGTACTACCAATCATAACTTCTTGAATTTTAGCCGAGCCGAATTTTTTTACAGAAGCAACTTTTACTTCTGCAGTTTTACGTTTTTGCGATTTGTACAAATAACTTTCCTTTCCGGGTTTTACATCCATTGAAACTCCAAACTTTTTACCGCCATATTGACTTTGTACTTTTGCATTCTTCTTTTTAATTTCTGCCAAAAAGTTGGTTGATTGTGTCACATCGTCCCCATCAAAGATCATAGAACTTGTTTTTCTAGTCGTATGCATATATTTAGGAAGTACTTTAATATGAAGAATTTTCCAAATAAGAATGGCGAGAATCAGCAGAATCAGCAATGCTATCAGCCATTTTACCCAAAGTGAAAAAACACTGAGTTCAACCAAAGCAGAATCGTCCGTCTTTAGAATTCTTCCAAATTTATCGGTAATCTGTGCAGTTACTTCAATCGTATAATTTCCTTCATCAATTCCTTCTGTAGGTAAAAGTTTGATATAATATAGCGAGTCAACTTCAGATGGGGTTATTGTATGGACTATACTGCCACAGTCGGCTTGTAATTTTACATTAGAAAACTCCTCTGAAGTCAGCTTTTTACCTTCAATTGTTAATTTTGCAACGATTGCTTTGCTGTCTTTCAAATCTTTGATCACTATATAATCATCAGGAACAACTAATTCAACTTGTATTGGCAAAAAATCATCCTTAATCTTATATGTAAGAGAATCTTGCGTCTGTGCTTCATTGCTACCTTTCGCACTATAGTAAGCATTTATAGAAACTATGCAGTCTCCGCAAACCGTGTTCTGCGGAAAATCAGAGTCTTTATACCTCAAATAGAATTTCCAATGATCCCCTGCAAATTCTTTTTTAATCTCTGCATTGCTATTTTCCGCTTCCCATTTCAGGTTCACTCTTTCCAACTCACTACCCACAAGCTGAACACCCTGATAATAAACCTTTGCTATATAAGGCTTTCCTTCTTCTAAAGTTTGTAAAGAGTAAGTTTCATCTCCTCCCGTTATTTCCAGCTTGAGATCTCCGGCAGGACGTGCAGCAATACGAACTCCACCTTTCGGCCAACCAAAATCAGAAGAGTTTTTAGTTATAGTATATCCACTTAGATAAGTTGCTGTTAGATTAGCATCAAATGTATCGTTCATCTTTAATGAAATGGGCGACTCACCGCTATAACCATCGTGACTAATCGGATATTCTTTACCATTGATATAATAGCTACCCGTATAATGCGGGTTACCCAACAACGGCGAAGATATTAATTGCCCAGTTTTAGCATCCTTCATGCCAAAACTAACCTTATAATCCCCTTCGTATAATGCCTTAGAATCGATCGATGTTCCATCAGCATTAGTGAAAACAAAGTCTAAATCGACATTTGGTTCATAATAAACAGCAATATCACTTGCTTGTCCGCTAAAACTAAGTTTGTATGATCCAGCGTCTAAATTTTCAAATATGAGCATCGTTCCCTGAAGTGATTTATCGCACAATATTCTGTCGCCATAGTTTTTTGCGCCATAAGTACTATATTTCAACTTATCAGTACTACTTGGTTTGAGTCCACTTAACGCTACATTGTCAATGGATTCACCTTGAATAAAAAGAATTAATTTTTTCATAGATACATCGAATACGATGTTCTCAGAAACGGATGGTAACGCATCACGACCAAATATGATATTTCCCAATTCTGTCAAATTTGCTAATACCTGTGCAGAGGTAAGAGCCTTGCGCTCAACAAAATGGTATTTTCCTTTAACATCAAAACCACTTTGAGATTCTTTACCAATACCTAAATACATTGCGTTAACCTGTGAAACGCTTTTATTAAACTCTTCAGTTAATTGTCTAATCGATTCTTGTTTAGACAATTCTTTTCCGTTTCTGTAGAAAACTGTCCCATCAGTAAGAACTATTAACCATTTTTCGTCAGCCTTGGTCTTTTCCAATCCTTCTCTAGCTAAAGTAACAGCCTCTATATGTGTATCCCCCGCATTAGGTGTACATATTTCTTGGATCAAAGAAGCATTTTCTTTTCTTATAATCAACGGACGTTCTCTTGTGTAAAGATCATCATCTTTAGGTTTGTCTAAATCACCTATTTGAATAGGATTCATAGGATATATATGCATAACATCAGAGGAATTCATCATTGTCGCTAACGCTTGCATTGCATATGTTGCTCTACACCACGTTTTTCTACTGTCTTCATCACCAAGATACATTGTACCTGAATTATCAAAAACTATTGCAATTGCTCTTGATTTTTCAATTTTTGCAGAAGCATACGTTTGTGACTCATTTGACAGCGCGCAAAACAGTATCAAAAAAATCGACATTAGCATGCTTATATATCTTTTCATGAAAATTTCTCCCCTATTAAACATAATATTACAGACTGTTATTATATAATTTATAATAACTTATGACAAGTTTAGCATAATGTTTCAAAATTGGCAACACTTTCCAATTGTTATTTATTATGCCAATAATTATTTTTTAAATAACAAACATTTAATAAGCCAATATCAACTCGTTAATCTATACGTATATAATTATACGATTTTTCAAACGAGCACTTCAAACAAATACAAATCACAACTACACATTGCTATATAACACGAATATATATTTTTATCAAATTATTGTTTTAGTATAGTTATTATTTTTTGTTTTTGTAGATAGACGGTTCTACTATACAATAACTTTTCTTTTTTTAGAACAGAAAGCCAACCACTTTTCAACATGTGTTTATTCTATCGTAATATTTATTCTTTCCACTGTGAGAGAACTAGTAAATTTTTAATAATATTGTTTAAATAGGTCATTCTGAAAATCACGAAATTTGTAAACCTATTAAATTTTCGATTTCTGCCCTAACTTTTTCTAAATCGCCACATGTCAAAATCTAGCAAGTTCATCCATAGGTTTATCCTACCATTTGAATTGATCATAAACTCAATTAATTCATCAACAAAACGGTCCAAAAGCTCTCTCTCCGTATTTTCGACAACAACCGTATAAGGGGTAACATCACTACCCACAACGCTGTTTGCCCCGACAATCGCACCATCCGCAATGTGAACACTGGGAAGTATATCTGCGTTTCGACCAATCCATATATCATTTCCTATTACGTTATCTCCTTTAAACGGCATATCCGTCATAGGGTGAGTATTCATTTACCACCCTTCAAGTGTTTAAAACGTAAATGTTAATACAGCATTCATCTGGCAATCAGCACCGTTCATAACAAAATCAACACCGGAGGCTATTTGGCAAAATTTACATATTGTCATCTTGTCCCCAATCCACTTGTAATGGTATGTCATATGGGTTTCAAAATCTAAGTCAGCAATATACGAAAAATCACCTACAATTATGTTAAGATTCTTAATAGTTGGTTTTATATAAATTTAAGGCTTCGTAAAAATAGTGTGAGAATTATCTCTTGATGACTTATGTTCTTTATCTCACTTATTCATCTAATATTTTTCCTATACATTATGCTCATAAACTTATATTCTAAGTAAAATTTGCTTATTCTGTTTACGGTTCAATCGGTGGGTGTCCGTTCGAAAAAATAAAACGGCCTTTTCTTGTACCACGTACCATTACAGTTACACGCGTTCCGTCAGAAAGAATGCCTTCCAAATAGCGAGTATAGCCTTTACTGTCTTTTTGCGCTCCGTTTATATAGAGTGTACTGCCAAAAGAGCCTCTGTACAAAGTAATAACATCGTGGCCTACTTTGACGGAAACGATTTTAGTAATCAGAAAATCCATAAGCAAAAACCAAGCAGAAGGTATTAAACCTAAAAGACCTACCATAACTCCAAACAGATAATCAGTATTATATGTAATCTCTTGGTAAGAGATCAACTCTAAGCCAATATCTTCAACAACTTTACTGCTTTCGTATAACATATAAAAAATCATGGTTATTACAAAAAAAATAACCGACAAAACTGCTTTAACAAGTCGCTGTATCCTAACACGTTTTTTTAACTTCTTTTCCAATTCTGTATATTGCATAAAAACCTCCCAAATTACGAGCAGTCACAATTTTGTAAATATCTATAAACATCATTTTACTTTGCATAAAAATACAACATTTTTGCATTCATATCTATGTTTAACAGATTGATTATAATACACAACTATAAATATTTCCACTATAATAAAAATAGCATCACTTCGGTGATGCCAAATAGTTAAAGTACAAATATAGATAAACTTTCCGTACGAAAAGCAAATATTATAAAAATATGTCTTCGTAAAATGTCGTTTAAACAACATCCTCTTTCAAGCAACTTGCATTTTTTGCTCTTTTATTTGTTTTAATCAACCCCACTGTGTTAATCACTGTCAACAATATAAACAAAAATAGCATAATTCCACTAATATAAAAAACACGGGAACCCAGTAATTCACAAGGAAAAATTATTAAGCTTATGCTCGATGCTATCAAATGAATAAAGCATATAAGTTGCTGCGTAAATACAGATATTTTCTTGCGAAGTTCAGAAAATGTACCCTTGTGTAATAAAATTAATAATACATTAATAAGAACAAAAAGCACTACAATAAACGACGTCGCGCTCGCTCCGGACGATCCAACTAACATCTGATAGTTTTCCTTGGAATAAACTGAACCTTCCATCACTTTGGGCAATTCAAAGAGAATATAGAATAACCCATAAGTAGTTTTAATCGCCCAATACAAGACCGGAATTATCGTTATTGATGTGAGAATAATCAGTATTTTTTTTAATCATGAAAATTCCCCCAATATCTTTTCTTAAAACACATATAACTTTAAATCGAGCATCCATAACACAAATCCGTTATGAATACTCGATTTGGTGCGGATGACGGGACTTGAACCCACAACGAGAACCCTCGACTAGTACCTGATGGTGAGGTGGCCTTGGTGGAAGGATTCATATATTTTAAAACCCACTTTAAACCGATTAATTCTCATCTTCAACATTTTCCGCAAGCATTGAAATCTCACGCAATTTTGCTTCAAGCAATTTCTTATCTGGTAATTTCAAAGTGTAATCGGCAACCATCGCAGGCGAAAGACTACTGCTCAAAGCGTACTCAACTACCATATCATCCTTATACGTACAAAGAATCAATCCAACACTTGGGTTTTCATTAGGTTTCTTCACATCACGATTCAACGCTTCCAAGTAGAAACTTAACTGACCAAGGTGCTCAGGCTTAAATTTCCCCACCTTCAATTCTATTGCAACAAGGCAAGAAAGAGCACGATTGTAGAATAGTAAATCAATAAAGAAATCGGTATTGCCTACTTGTACGCGGTATTCTTCTCCCATAAATGTAAAATCTTTTCCAAATTCCAAAATAAATTGTTTCAAGTTTGCAATAATAGATTTTCGCATATCCTTTTCTCTGTAGTCTTTAGGTACATCCAAAAATTCAAGCACATACGAGTCACGTAGCAGTCCAACAGCAGGATTCTGTTCAATCAAATTTTTATTTTTAGTTGTCGATATCATAGTTCTTTCAAAGAGCATACTGTCAATTTGACGTTCGAGCTCTCGCTTTCCATAACCGTTAGAAATACAAAGTCTCAAATAAAACTCTTTGGCTTCATCAGTTTTACATCCTGCCATAATAAGCAAATTATTCGACCATGTAATTTCTCTCACCAGTGGTGAGAGTTTTTCGTTATCTTTGTATGTTTCGTAAAATTGTTTCATTCTCCAGATATTCTGTGCCGAAAAACCGCTTACTGAAGGATATTCTTGTTTTAAAAAAAGTGCAAAATCTTGAACAACACTTTTACCCCAACCATTGTTAGCTGCTTTTTCGCTAATGTATTTACCGATTTGCCAATACATCTCGATCATTTCAGCATTAACAGCTCTAATAGCTCGCGCTTTGGAACGTTCAATGATTGCAATAATATTTTCAAAATCATTGTTATATTGTATAATATCCGCCATTTCTAAACACCCTCCATCGGTTTATCAACGCATTATATCTCTTATTCAAACCCACAACATTGTGTACTATGCTTTTTCTGTTTTTAATTATACCATATCCAATTTTTAAAACAAATTTTTTTAATTTATCTCAAAAGCTAAATTAATATAATAGAATTTCTAAAAAAGATTCACAAATAAATGTGTGATAAATAAGTTCCACGCATTTATTATCAAAAAAACGCATTTCTCTATATTCTCATTTAAACCACAACATCAACTACACTTTAAAAAACGAACCGAACTTGTTTTCGTTTTCGTCTCTCTTGACGAATTTCTTTTCATGTGTTATCATCTTCTCCCACGGTGCCAAAACCGTGTTTGCTCTTTGACAACTAAATAGCTTTTCTGCTCAAAACAAATGCTGTCGGTGCACACTTGATGGTGTTTTTCGATTGCGTTTTTCGGTTGATTTTTTGATTGTTTTTCGATTGCCTTTTTAGGCTAAATCACTGTGAACATTTAAAACAGAAAGAAGATAAGCAGATGCAGTACATTGAAAAAGACGGAGGTTACACAATTGCACAAGAATTTTTTTATGGTACCAAATAGAATATTCAAACAAGAACTTAGGCCTCGAGATTTTATGGTCTACTGTTGTCTGCTCAGTCATTGCGACAAAAATATGACGTGCTTCCCCTCACGGCAGCTCATCAGCAGAGAATGCCGCATTGACAAGAAAACAGTAGATGCCGCTATCAAAAATCTCATAGATAATAATTTGATTTCCAAAGGTCCACGCACAAGGTGGAACGGAGCAAACTCAAGCAATATGTACTTCGTAAACAACTTACTTGAAGACGACGGAATGCCGGACGCTCCCTCCCCTTTTACGTGACAGTACTATAGGGAAATAAACCACCCTCACCCGGTGTAAATATTTCACCAG